>JAWOIO010000198.1:0-13069 GCA_046484625.1 Acidimicrobiia bacterium | reverse complement strand
CAGCAGGTGGTCTCGCACGGGGCCGCCCCCACGAGGCGGCGCAGGGCGGCGCCGCGCTGGCGGTTCGTCAGGCCGGTGGAGAGGGCCGCGAACTGCCTGCCGAGGCAACTGTCGCACAACGTGTACCGCGCGAGGATGTTCCGCACCGCATCCTTCATGCCGGGCCTTTTCGTGAGGGGTCGCTCTGGCGTCTTTCCGAAAGAAGGCACTGCCAACAAGGTTTATTTCGACGCGAGGGAGGTCCTCTACAATACACTCCGGGAAAAAGGGAATGTGATCAACGCCATGCGCATCGCCCGTGGCATGTTTGACGCAATCAAAGTCGACCGGACCAGGATCAAGCCCAGGATTGGGAGCTCCTCGGCCCGGACCGCGTGCGCGGCGAGCGTCGGCCAGGTGAGGGGCGACTCACCCGCCACCGAGTAGTCGTACTGGGGCAACGCCAACCCGATCCGCATCGGCCACCACCCTACGGTGCGACCCTGCGGTGCGGCCTTACGGTGCGGCCTTACGGTGCGGCCTTACGGTGATCCGGGCCCGAGCGCTCCTACGCTGGGTAGGTGCTCGAGTGCGTCCCCAACGTCTCCGAAGGCCGGCGCGCCGACGTGCTCGACGCGCTCGCCGCGGCCTGCGGACCGTCGCTGCTCGATGTGCACGACGATGCGGACCATCACCGCGCCGTGTTCACCCTCGCCGGTCCGGCACCACGTGACGCCGAGACGGCCGCCGCCGCGCTGGCCCGGGCGGTCGCGGAGCACCTCGACCTCGCAGGTCACGAGGGGGCCCACCCGCGCATCGGCGTGCTCGACGTGGTGCCGTTCTGTGCGCTCGACGGCGACCGGGACCTCGCCGCCAACGCGGCGATCGCGTTCGGCGAGTGGATCGTCTCCGACCTCGACGTCCCGGTCTTCTTCTACGACGACGCCGATCCGCTCCGCCGATCGCTGCCCGAGCTGCGGGCCGACGCCTTCGGGAAGCGCGCCCCGGACCTCGGCCCCGCCATTCCCCATCCCGAGCTCGGCGCCGTGGCCGTCGGTGCCCGTCCGCCGCTCGTGGCCGTCAACTGCTGGCTCGACACCGACGACGTGCTCGTCGCCCGCCGGATCGCCCGTGCCGTGCGCGAGCGCGACGGCGGGCTTCCCGGGGTGCGGGCGCTGGGGCTGGAGCTCGAGGGGGCGGAGTCGGTCCAGGTCTCGATGAACCTGGTGGACCTGCCGCTCACGGGCCTGGAGGAAGCCTGCGGGGAGGTCCGCCGGCTGGCGGGTCGTGACGACTGGGATGTGACCCGGGTGGAGCTGGTCGGGCTGGTGCCCGCCGCCGAGTACGACCGGACCAGCGCGGAGTTCCGGGAGTGGGCCGGGATCGGGCCCGAGCAGACGATCGAGGCCCGCCTGGCGAGCCCGGGGGTCCGGCGGCCCGAGGCCGACGGACCGGCCAGCCCTTAGGCCGTCTCGGCGGCCCTCCGGGCCATGGCCCGCTCGCGGCGCACCCGGCGGCGCTCCCGCTCGGAGAGCCCGCCCCAGATCCCGAACTTCTCGCCGTGGGCGAGGGCGTACTCCAGGCATTCCGCCCGGACCTCGCAGCCCCGGCAGACACCCTTGGCCTCCCGGGTGGAGGCGCCGCGCTCGGGGAAGAACAGGTCGGGATCGACCCCGAGGCAGTTGGCTCGCTCCTGCCACCGGTTCGCACCGTCGGCGTCCGGCTGGAACTGCTGGATGAGCTCTTGGACTAGCAACGGATCTCCTCCAATTGGCGGCGGCCGGACCCGGTGTGGCGGGTCCGAACAACACCGTTGGAACTACATTGATGTCATGCTGCCGCCTCGATCGGCGCCAATGCAAGGGAAACCTCGTCATCCCCAGGTGAAATGTCCGTTTTGACGTATTCTGGCGGGAGATTTCGTTGAGAACCGGGCCCGCGTGGGCGTGAGACCCCGGCTCGAGGCCGTGCTCGGCGATCTCACCCGGGAGCAGACCGACGTGATCGTGAACGCCGCGAACGCCGAACTGGTGCGGGGCGGCGGGGTCTGCGGGGCGATCTTCGCCCGGGCCGGGGCCGGTCTCGCCGAGGCCTGCGACGCCCTGGGGGGCTGCCCGACGGGCGACGCGGTGGCGACCCCGGGGTTCGCCCTGGCCGCCCGGTGGGTCGTCCACGCGGTCGGCCCGGTCTGGCACGGCGGCCACCGGGGCGAGGCCGAGGCGCTCCGATCGGCCTACGAACGGTCCCTGGCCGTCGCCGACGGCCTGGAGGCCCGATCGATCGCGTTTCCGGCCATCAGCACCGGGATCTACGGCTATCCCCTCCCGGAGGCGACCGCCGTCGCCGTGGCGACGTGCCGCCGCGCCGAGCCCCGCCACCTCGAGCTGGTCCGATTCGTCTGCTTCGACGAGGCCACCCTGGCCGTCTACGAGGCCGCCCTGGGACCGTGACCCTGGCGTCTCGCCCCTCGCCCGTCACCGCCGCCGCACCACGTCGGCTTCTCGGCACGTTCAGCGTTGCTCTGCAACAACCAGCGTGCCGAGAAGCCCCCGGGAAGGGCACACGTGGGGTCAGCTGGCTCGGCGTTGCTGGCGACGCTGCTCGAGGAAGTCGACGAGCACGTAGTCGCCCAGGGTGTCGGGCGTCGTGAAGAACGCCCGGCCCTTGTTCATCTGCATCATGCGCTCGACGAACGTCCGCAGGTAGTGGCTCTCGTCGAGCATGAACGTGTTGATGCGGATGCCGTCGCGGGTGCAGCGCATGACCTCTTTCAAGGTCTCCTCGATCGTCACCGGCGACGGCGGGTACTGGAAGTACGGCTCGCCGTGCTCGATGTGGGCCGTCGGCTCACCGTCGGTGACCATGATGATCTGCTTCGTACCGGACTGGCGTCGGAGCATCCGCCGGGCGAGCAGCATCGCGTGCTGCATGTTGGTGCCCCACTCGAAGTCCCAGCTCATCTCGGGCAGCTTCTCCGGCGCGACCTCGCGTGCGACGCGGCCGAAGCTCACGAGCCCGAAGTAGTCGCGCGGGAACTGGCTCGTGATGAGCGCGTGGAGCGCCATCGCGACCTTCTTCGCCGACAGGAAGTTGTCGCGCATCGGCATCGAGAGCGACACGTCGAGCAGCAGCACCGTCGCGCTGCGCACGACCTGCTCGGTCCGCTCGATCTCGAAGTCGTCGGGCGTGAGGCGGACGGGCGTGCCGCCGCCGCTGCGCCAGATCGCGTTCTTGATCGTCTGCTGCACGTCGAGGCGGAACGGGTCGCCCCACTCGTAGGGCTTGTGCTCATAGGCCGGGTCGTGCCCGATCCCCTCGCGCTCGGTCTCGTGCTTGCCCCCGCGGTCCTTCATGAGCTTGCGGAAGAGGTCGCCGAGCGCCTTGTTGCCGATCGCCCGGATGCCCCGGGGCGTGAGCTCGAGCCGGCCCTCGCGCTGCTCGATGAGCCCGGCCTCCTCGAGCATCTTCGCCAGCTCGGCGAGGCGCTCGAGCGAGCGGGCGGCGTCGTCGCCGAGCATCTCGCGGGCCCGGTCGATGTCGACCTCGGCCAGCTCGCCGGGCTGGGTGGCCTGGCGGAGCAGGTGCTCGAGGTCGTCCATGTCGCCCAGCTGCTCGAGCAGGCCGGGCATCTGACCCATCGAGAGCGGGTCGTCGCCGCGGAACTGCTGGGCGCGCTCCCACGGCAGGTTCGGGAACGCCTGCTGGAGGTTGCGGGCGAGCTGGTCGACCTGCCAGCGCAGGTCCATGTCCTCGAGCAGCGACTCCGAGAGCGCCTGGAGCTGGGCCCGCTGCTCCGGGGTCATCGAGTTGAGCATCTGCTGCATCTGGGCCATCGACTGCGCCATCTGCTCGAGCAGCTCGTCGAGCGACTGCGGGTTGCCGGGGAAGAAGTCGCCGTAGCGCTCCATGAACCCGTCGAAGTCGGGCTCCTCGCCATTCGCGCGCTGGTCGAGCATCTGGTTGAGCTCGTTGAGCATGTCCTTCATGCGCGCCATGCGCTCCGGGTCCATGTTCTGCATGCCCTCGGACATCTGGTTGAACGTGCTCTGCAGCAGCTGCTCCTTGAGCTGCTCCATGAGCTCCTCGAAGCGCTGGCGCGCCGCGTCGTCCATCCAGTCGTACTGCTGGAGCTCGCTCACCTTGCCGGCGAGGTCGGGGGGCAGCGCGTCGAGCTGCTCCCGGCGCTGCTCGGCGAGCTCCTCGACGATCTCCTTGCGCCGCTGGTCGTCGCCGGCCTGCACCTCGTCGAGGCGCCGCTCGATGCCCTCGCGCTCCTGTTCGACGACCTCGCGCAGCTGCTCGGCGATGTCCTCGTAGACGCCCCCGAGGTCGTAGCGGTCGAGCATCTCGCGTCGCTGCTCCCGGAGCTTCTGGAGCATGTCGCGCAGGCCCATGAGGTCCTCGCCGTTGCGGTCCTTCATGCCCTGCTGCATGAGGCGCCGCAGTGAGGCGTGGAGGTCGCCGTGGTAGAGGAGGTCGTCGGTCATCTCGTCGAGCAGGGCGTCGGCGTCGAGGTCGAAGCCCTTCTGCGAGCCGTCCCACGCCGAGTACCGGAACCCGCGCGTGTCGTCATGCTGACGGCGACGACGGCGCAGACCCATGCGGGCACGGTAGCCGTCCGACCGCCCCCACCGTTCCGGTGACGGTTCTCGCCCCGCCCCCGGTTTCGGTGACCGTTCCGGCCCTCCGGAGGGCCGATTGCGTCACGAGAACCGGCGAGAGGGCGCGATCCGTCACGGGAACGACGGGGTGGGCAGACTCGTGCCGTGCGCACCCGGCCCGTCCTCGTCGTCGCTGCGATCGCGGTGCTCGGCGCGGCGTGCTCGACCGAGCCGCGGCCGGAGGCGTCCCGGGCGTTCTGTCGGGCCGCCGACGACTACAACTCCGAGGTCGAGCGCGCCCAGAAGACGGGGAAGGCCGACGTCGAGCGTCAGCTGCCGCTCGTGGAGCGGATCGCAGAGACCGCTCCGAGGGAGATCGCCGACGACGCCGAGACGTTCGTCGACGCGCTGCGCCGGGTCGAGACGGAACCGGACATCCGCGACGACCCAGAGGTCAAGACCGCGGTCGAGAACGTGAACCGGTTCGCGAACCAGGCGTGCAACGTCTACGAGCGCGACAGCGGGATCTGACCGTCTGGCGCCGCGACGCGAGCGCGCGGAAGGGGTGCGTCAGCCGCGACCGCGGTAGGACGCCTTGCCGCCGACGGCGTCCTTGTTGAGACGCTTCGACAGGTGCAGGCCCTCGAGCACGAACTCGACCGCCGACGCCACACCGGCCGGGGACTCCGCGATCTCGAGCTCCTCCAGCGTGTCGGAGAGCCCGGGGAGCTCGGAGAGCAGCTTGGCGTACTCCGACGCCGGCACGTCGTCGCCGGTGTGGACGACCAACCCGCCTTCGAACGCGGCGACCAGCGCCGTGAGCTTCTCCGGGCTGCACGCACTGCGGAACGTCTCGAGGGTCGCGGCGCTGACGATCCGGTCGAGCACCTGCTCCTCGCGGCCGTCGTCGACGGTCTCGAACTCCATCTTCCCCGCCGTGCTCGCCGCGAGTGCGCCGAGGTCGCTCACGCGAGGGACGACGTCCTCCTCGCCGTTGCGCAACGCTCTCCGGGTCGCGTTGGCAACCATCGTCTCGTAGTTCGCGACGGACATCCGGACCGACACCCCGGACCGCTGGTTCACGTGCGGTGACCGGCGGGCGTTCTGGCTGATCGCCGAGACGATCTCGGCCATGAAGTCGGGGACGTCCACCCGGATCCCGTCGGTGGGCGCGATCTCGGCCTCCTGCTCGACGACGTCCATCTCGGCGTCGACGTCGAGCGGGTAGTGGGTGCGGATCTGGGCACCGAACCGGTCCTTGAGCGGGGTGATGATCCGACCGCGGTTGGTGTAGTCCTCGGGGTTCGCCGAGGCCACGAGCATCAGGTCGAGGGGGAGGCGGATCTTGTAGCCCCGGATCTGGACGTCGCGCTCCTCGAGCACGTTGAGCAGCCCCACCTGGATCCGCTCGGCGAGGTCGGGGAGCTCGTTGATCGCGAAGATGCCGCGGTTCGTGCGCGGGACCAGCCCGTAGTGGATGGTGAGCTCGTCGGAGAGGTACCGGCCCTCGGCGACCTTGATCGGGTCGACCTCGCCGATGAGGTCGGCGATCGACGTGTCGGGCGTGGCGAGCTTCTCGCCGAACCGGCGCTCCCGGTGCACCCACTCGATCGGCGTCTCGTCGCCCCGCTCGGCGACGAGCACCCGGGCGTGGTGGGAGATAGGTGCGTACGGATCATCGTTGATCTCGCTCCCCGCGATGATCGGCATCCACTCGTCGAGCAGCTCGACGAGCGCCCGGATCATGCGGGTCTTCGCCTGGCCGCGCTCGCCGAGGAAGATCAGGTCGTGCGCGGCCAGCAGGGCGTTCTCCACCTGCGGCAGGACCGTCTGCTCGAACCCGACGACCCCTTCGATGACGGGTCGTCCGGCCGCGATGCGCTCGGCCGCGTGCTCACGCACCTCCTGCTTGACCGGGCGCGAGACCCAGCCCTGGGCGCGCAGCTCGCCAAGTGTTCCCGGTCGTGAGGTAGGTGACATGCCCGCAGGTTATCCGGCACTGCGAGCACGTCCCCCGGCGCCACGACGGCGGCCGCCTCGGGATCGGTGCCCCGAGTCGGCGTCCGGACCGTGCCCGGCGATAGCGTCGGTACGAGCGAGGGCACGCAACGTGAGGCCCAGGAGGGGTTGATGGCGAAGGCCGGAGGGACCGCAGTCGGCCACGGTGAGGTCGTCTCGACGGCCGAGCAGCACGAGGGTGCCGATGCGGCCGAACGGCTCACGCGGTCGACGGGCGCGCCCGTCGCGCCGCCCACCCGCTCCGCCCCGTTCCTGATCGAGTTCTACCGGTCGGCGGTCGCCAAGAAGTGGCTGATGGCGCTCAGCGGCATCGCGCTCTTCGGCTTCGTCATCGCCCACATGATCGGCAACCTCAAGGTCTTCACCGGGGAGTCGCACCTCAACGAGTACGCCGAGTGGCTACGCGACCTGGGCGAGCCCGCGTTCCCGCGGACGGTCCTCCTCTGGGGCCTGCGGATCGGGCTGATCGCCGCGGTCGCGATCCACATCACCGCCGCCGCCCAGCTCACCGCGATGAACCGCAAGGCGCGCCCGGTGCGCTACCAGTCCCACCGGGACTACGTGGCAGCCAGCTTCGCGTCGCGCACGATGCGCTGGACCGGTGTCATCGTCGCCCTCTTCGTGATCTTCCACCTCATGGACCTCACGTGGGGCACGACCAACCCCGACTTCGTGCGCGGTGAGGTCTACGACAACCTCTTCAACTCCTTCGAACGGGAACCGGTCGCGGCGATGTACATCGTCGCGATGCTCGCGCTCGGACTGCACCTCTTCCACGGGCTGTGGTCGATGTTCCAGAGCCTCGGGCTCAACAACCCCCGCTGGAACCAGTGGCGGCGCACCTTCGCGATCGCCTTCGCGGTCGTCATCACGGCAGGCAACATCAGCATGCCGCTCCTCATCACAACCGGGGTGGTCACCAGGTGAGCACGATCTCGCTCGACGCCCGTACCCCCGAGGGCCCCATCGCCGAGAAGTGGGACAACCACAAGTTCGCGGTGAAGCTCGTGAACCCGTCGAACCGCCGCAAGTTCAAGGTGGTCGTCGTGGGGAGCGGGCTCGGGGGTGCCTCCGCCGCGGCGACGCTCGGTGAGCTCGGGTACCAGGTCGAGCTGCTGACCTTCCACGACTCGCCCCGCCGGGCCCACAGCATCGCTGCGCAGGGCGGCATCAACGGTGCGAAGAACTACCGCAACGACGGCGACAGCATCCAGCGGCTGTTCTACGACACGGTCAAGGGCGGCGACTACCGCGCCCGTGAGGCGAACGTGTATCGCCTCGCCCAGCTGAGCGTGAACATCATCGACCAGTGCGTCGCCCAGGGCGTCCCGTTCGCACGCGAGTACGGGGGCCTGCTCGACAACCGGAGCTTCGGCGGCGCGCAGGTGTCGCGAACCTTCTACGCGCGCGGCCAGACCGGCCAGCAGCTGCTCCTCGGCGCGTACCAGTCGTTGGCCCGCCAGGTGCAGGCGGGAACCGTCACCCTGCACCACCGCACCGAGATGCTCGATCTCGTGCTCAAGGACGGGAAGGCGGTCGGTGTCGTCGCCCGCGATCTCGTCAGCGGTGCGGTTCGCTCGTTCTCCGGTCACGCCGTCGTGCTGGCCACCGGTGGGTACGGGAACGCCTTCTACCTGTCGACGAACGCCAAGAACTCGAACGCGAGCGCGATCTGGCGGGCGCACCGCCGGGGCGCGACGTTCGCGAACCCCTGCTACACGCAGATCCACCCCACATGCATCCCGGCGAGCGACGACTTCCAGTCGAAGCTCACGCTGATGAGCGAGTCGCTCCGCAACGACGGTCGCATCTGGGTCCCCAAGCAGGCCGGCGACGCCCGCCCGGCGCACGAGATCCCCGAAGCCGAGCGCGACTACTACCTCGAGCGCCGCTACCCGGCGTTCGGCAACCTCGTCCCCCGCGACGTCGCCTCGCGCGCCTCCAAGAAGGAGGTCGACGAAGGGCGCGGGGTCGGGCCGCTCAGGAACGGGGTGTACCTCGACTTCGCGGACTCGATCGACCGGCTGGGCCGCGATGCGATCGAGGAGCGCTACGGGAACCTCTTCCAGATGTACGACCGCATCACCGGCGAGAACCCCTACGAGATGCCCATGCGCATCTACCCGGCCGTCCACTACACGATGGGTGGACTGTGGGTGGACTACAACCTGATGAGCAACGTCCCCGGGCTCTACGTGCTCGGCGAGGCGAACTTCTCGGACCACGGCGCGAACCGACTGGGCGCGAGCGCACTGATGCAGGGGCTCGCCGACGGCTACTTCGTGCTCCCGGCCACGATCGGCGACTACCTCGCCCCGCAGCTGGGCGCCGACCCCCTGGACACCACCGACCCGGTCTTCACCGAGGCGGAGGCCGAGGTCGACGACCGGATGCGGGCGCTGCTCTCCGTGAACGGCAGCCGTACCGTCGACTGGTTCCACCGCGAGCTCGGCAAGACGCTGTGGGACAACTGCGGCATGGCGCGCAGCAAGGAGAGCCTCGAGCAGGCGCTGACCGACATCCCGACGCTGCGCGACGAGTTCCACAAGGACGTGCGGGTGCTGGGCGACGGAGAGTCGTTGAACCAGTCGCTCGAGAAGGCGGGGCGCGTCGCCGACTTCCTCGAGTTCGGTGAGCTCATGGTGCGCGACGCGCTGCACCGCGAGGAGAGCTGCGGCGGCCACTTCCGCGTCGAGCACCAGACGGAGGAAGGCGAGGCCCTCCGCAACGACGAGGACTTCTCCTACGTCGGGGCGTGGGAGTACACCGGCGACCTCGCGAACCCGACCCTGCACAAGGAAGCGCTCTCCTTCGAGAACGTCCACCTCGCCCAGCGCTCGTACAAGTAGGAGAAGTCAGGTGAAGGTCACGCTCAAGCTGTGGCGTCAAGACGGACCCGATGCGTCCGGCGCGTTCCAGACCTACGAGGTCGACGATGTCAGCCCTGACATGTCGTTCCTCGAGCTCATCGACGTGCTCAACGAGCGCCTCGTCACCGAGGGAACCGAAGCGGTCGCCTTCGACCACGACTGCCGTGAGGGCATCTGCGGATCCTGCTCGATGATGATCAACGGTCGGGCCCACGGGCCCGAGCTCGGCACCGCGACCTGCCAGCTCCACATGCGCAAGTTCGAGGACGGCGCGCACATCACCGTCGAGCCGTGGCGGGCGGCGGCATTCCCGATCATCAAGGACCTCTGCGTCGACCGTTCCGCGTTCGACCGGATCGTCGAGGCCGGCGGCTACATCACCGCGCCCACCGGCACGGCACCCGACGCCAACCTGATCCTTGTCCCCAAGGAGGTTGCCGACGCCTCCATGGACGCCGCCGCGTGCATCGGATGTGGTGCCTGCGTCGCGGCGTGCCCGAACGGCGCCGCGCAGCTCTTCACCGCCGCGAAGCTCCAGCACCTCAACCTGCTCCCCCAGGGTCAGCCGGAGCGCTGGAACCGCACCATTGCGATGGTCAACGAGATGGAGACGTGGTTCGGCTCGTGCACCAACCACGGCGAGTGCGAGGCCGCGTGTCCGAAGGAGATCTCGCTCGACTTCATCGCGCTGATGAACCGCGACTACATCCGCGCCCAGCTCAAGCAGCGCCGCCTCGCCAGCCAGCCGTAGCGAGACGCAGGGGCGGGCTCAGCCGACGGAGTCGAGGGCCGTCCGCAGGTCGGCGACGAGGTCGTCGATGGACTCGAGCCCGACCGACAGGCGCACCAACGCGGGGTCGACGGCGAGCGGCGAGTCGACCGCCGATGCGTGGGTCATCCGGGCCGGGTGCTCGATCAGCGACTCCACCGCGCCGAGAGATTCGGCGAGCGTGAACACCCTCGTCGCCGCAACGACGGCGAGCGCCGCTTCCTCACCGCCCGCGGCGAGGAAGCTCACCATCCCGCCGAAGCCCCGCATCTGGCGACACGCGACCTCGTGGCCCGGGTGCCCCGGCAATCCCGGCCACAGCACGCGGCCGACCGCGGGATGGGCTTCGAGCATCTCGACGACGGCCGCGGCGGCAGCACCGTGGCGATCCATCCGGACACCGAGGGTCTTCACCCCCCGCAGCACGAGGTAGCAGTCGAACGGAGAGGGCACCGCGCCGACGGCGTTCTGGAGGAACGCGAGCTGCTCGGCGACGACCGCGTCGTTCGTGGCCACGAATCCCCCGACGACGTCGGAGTGGCCGCCGAGGTACTTCGTGCTCGAGTGGACCACGACGTCGGCGCCCTCGGCGAGCGGCGTCTGAAGGTAGGGCGTCGCGAAGGTGTTGTCGACGACAAGTCGCGCCCCGGCCGCGTGGGCGGCGGCGGCGACCGCGCGGATGTCCACCACTGTGAGCATGGGGTTCGTCGGCGTCTCGACCCACACGACCTTGGTGCGCGCCTGCATCGCCGCAGTGAGCGCGTCGGCATCGTTGGGATCGGCCGCCGTCCACTCGACGCCCATCGCCGCGAAGACCCGCGCCACGAGCCGGTACGTGCCGCCGTAGGCGTCGTTCGGGATCACGACGTGGTCCCCCGGACCCACGAGCGCGCGCAGCACGGTGTCCTCGGCGGCCATCCCGCTGGCGAACGCGAGCCCGTGCGACGCCCCTTCGAGCGACGCGACGCAGGTCTCGAGCGCTCGGCGCGTCGGGTTCCCGGTGCGGGCGTACTCGAAACCGCCGTGCTTGCCGACCTCGTCCTGGGCGAACGTCGTCGCCAGGCTGATGGGGGTGACGACCGCGCCGGTGACCGGGTCCGGTTCCTGGCCGACGTGGATCGCCCGCGTCTCGAATCCGGACCCCTCGAAGTCGTTCATCTCGATGCGCCTACCCCCCACTCCCTATCCGGGGGAACGTGCCGCGAGGAAGCTGAGCACGTCGGATCGGGTGACGACCCCGATCGGGTGGCCACCGTCGAGCACGAGGACCGACGACGCGGTGTCGAGGCGGTCGACGACGTCGCTGACGGTCTCGCCGATCCCGACCATGGGCATCGCCGGCTCCATCACCTCCACCGCCGGTCGGTCGAGGACGGACGGATCCCGGAACGCCTTGTCCATAAGCTCGAGCTCCGAGAGCGTCCCGCTCACCTCCTTGGCGGCGAGCGGCTGCTCCTTGCTCACGCTCACGATCACCTGCGACACGCCGAGGTCTCGCATCAGCGAGAACCCGCGCCGGGCCGGCTCGTCGGGGGTCACCAGGACGAGGTTCGGGATCGCCTCGGCGCGGTCGGCCACGCTCTTGGCTTCGAGCACGTCGCCGACGGTGGGACCGTCGGCGCGCAGGAAGCCGAAGCGCATCATCCACTCGTCGTTGTAGATCTTCGAGAGATAGCCGCGCCCGGAGTCGGGGAGCAGCACCACCACGAGATCCTCGGGGCCGAGCTCGGCGCCAACGACGAGCGCCGCGTGCACCGCGGTCCCGCACGAGCCTCCGATGAGCAGCCCCTCCTCGCGCGTGACGCGCCGGGCCGCGAGGAACGACTCGGTGTCGGTGACGAGGATCGTCCGGTCGACGATCGAGTGATCGTGCGTCGGCGGCCAGAAGTCCTCGCCGACCCCCTCGACGAGGTACGGCCGTCCGGTGCCACCCGAGTAGACCGAGCCCTCGGGGTCGGCACCGATGATCTGGATGTCGGGGTTCTTCGACTTCAAGTAGCGCGCCACACCCGTGATCGTCCCGCCGGTCCCGATGCCAGCGACGAAGTGGGTGATGCGACCGGCCGTCTGCTCCCAGATCTCGGGTCCCGTGGTGCGCTCGTGCTCGGCCGGGTTGGCCTGGTTGTAGTACTGGTTGGGGCGGTACGCGTTCGGGATCTCCGCGGTGAGCCGGTCGGCGACGGAGTAGTACGAGTCGGGGTGCTCGGGCGGAACCGCCGTCGGGCACACGACGACCTCGGCGCCGTACGCGCGCAGGAGCGCGACCTTCTCGTCGCTCATCTTGTCGGACATCACGAAGACGCACCGGTACCCGCGTTGCGCGGCAACGATGGCGAGCCCGACCCCGGTGTTGCCGGACGTCGGCTCCACGATCGTCCCGCCCGGGACGAGCTCCCCGGACCGCTCAGCCGCGTCGATCATCGCGATCGCGGGTCGGTCCTTCACGCTCCCCCCCGGGTTCAGCATCTCGACCTTCGCGACGAGATCGCACGCGAGGTCGGATCCCACGCGCTTGAGCCGAACCAGCGGTGTGTTGCCGACGAGGTCGAGGAGCGAGTCGGCGATCTGCGGTTCGTCGGATTCGTCGCCGGTGCGGGGTGTGGTCACGGGACCACGGTACCCGGCACGCGTCGCGGCCTACGCTGCCCTGCGTGGAGCCGATCGGGACCCTCGACGTCGTGGCGATCGACTGCAACGACCCCGAGCCGCTCGTCGAGTTCTGGTCCGCCGTCCTCGGGACGTCGGTCCGATCCCGGGAACCCACCTGGATCTCCCTCGAGCCGGTCGTGCCGGGCGGCCCGCACCTGGCGTTCCAGGTGGTGCCCGAAGGC
>JAWOIO010000176.1:0-4930 GCA_046484625.1 Acidimicrobiia bacterium | reverse complement strand
GACCGCTATCCGGATGCAGCAGCGATGGGCGTCGACCTGACGGCCGGGCGCCGGGAGGGTCCGCGCCGCGGCCGTCAGGTCGACGCCCATCGCTGCTGCATCCGGATAGCGGTCCTCGGGGTCGGGGCGGCCCGCGCGGGCGACGACCGGCTGGAGCGGGCCGAGGGTGTCCGGCGCCGTGATCCCGCGGCGGCCGCGCGCCGCGAGGGTGCCGATCGCGGTCTCGCCGACGACGGGCACCTCTCCGGTGCACGCCTCGACGAGCACGACTGCGAGCGAGTAGAGGTCGGCGCGCGCGTCGAGCGGCCCCCCGCCCGCTTGCTCGGGCGCCGAGTAGCGAGCGGTGCCGACGACGGTCCCGGCCGGCTCGGTCCACGAGGCCTCCGCGAGCGCCCGGGCCAGCCCGAAGTCGCCGACCCGCACGATGCCGTGCTCGTCGAAGAGCAGGTTCGCCGGCTTCACGTCGCGGTGCACCAGCCCGCGCGCGTGCGCGTAGGCCAGCGCGGCGGCGACCTGGCGCCCGACGTGTGCAGCCTGGGCCGGGCTGAGACGCGGGCCCGCGTCGAGGAGGCTCCGCAGTGAGCCCCCCTTGAGGAGCTCGAGGACCATGAACGGGACGCCTTCGTCCTCACCCCAGTCGTAGACGGCCATCACGTGCGGGTGGTGCAGCGACGCCGCCATCTGTGCCTCGGCGCGGAATCGCCGCAGGAAGCCGGCGTCGTCGGCGAGCCCGCCGTGGAGGACCTTCACCGCGACCCGCCGGCGCAGGCGGACGTCGTCGGCCAGGTAGACCCGGCCGCTCGACCCGGAGCCGATGGGCGCGAGCAGCCGGTACCGGCCGGCGAGGACGCGCCCGACGAGGTCGATGAGGGTGGAGTGGGCCATGTTGACACCCAGGCTACGGTCCGCCGGACCCGTTTCCGTGGCATGCGATGTCCCACGACCCCGGACCCGTCGATACCCTCGCGCCATGGCTTCGTCGTCCCCCCCGCCGTCGGACTCGCCCCCGCCGCCGGCGGGCGACGCCCGGCGGCCGCTCCTGCGCCACCCGGGGCGCGTGGCGATCGTGGCGGTGATCGCGATCGCGATCCTCAACCTCGGGATCGTCCTGCTCGACGCGTCCGACACGTCCGAGACCGGGATCGTCCTGCCGAGCACGGTCGAGTCGGTGTTCCCCGAGCCGGGCTCGCTCGCCCGGCTCCGGGACACGATCGTCGTCGACCTGCGCGACGACCTCACCGGGGTGCTCGTCATCGACGGCGCCGAGGTGCCCGAGGACCAGACCGACCGGGTCGTGCCACTGGCCCAGGTGAGCTTCCGGCCCGGTGACGACCGGGACATCACCGCCTTCACGCCGGGTTCGCACGCGGTGACGATCCGCTACTGGAAGCAGGGCAAGCCCCGCCCGGCCCAGCCCGGCTCCTACTCCTGGTCCTTCCGCGCCGGCGCCTGATCCGCCCCCCACCGATGCGTTGCAGGCTGCGTCACTCCACCTCGGGGGGCCCGTGCTCGAGCAGGTCGGCGAACGCGGCTTCGTCCACGATGGGAACGCCGAGCGTCTCGGCCTTCGCGAGCTTCGAGCCGGGACTCGCTCCCACGACCACGTAGCTCGTCTTCTTCGACACGCTCGAGACAACCTTGCCGCCCCGCGCCTCGATCGCGGCCTGCGCCTCGTCGCGCGACCACCCCTCGAGGCCGCCCGTGAGGACGAACGTGAGGGTCGCGAACGTCGGCTCCCCCTCCAGGACCTCGGTCATCGGCGCGGTGAGGTCGACCCCCGCCCGGGCGAGCTTCTCCAGCACCTGCCGGTTCCGCTTCACCGCGAAGAAGCGCTGCACGCTCTCGGCGATCACCGGTCCGACCCCGTCGATCGCGGTGAGCTCCTCCACGGTCGCCGCCTCGACGGCCGCCATCGACCCGAGCGCCCGTGCGACCGCCTGGGCCGCGGTCGGACCGAGGTGGCGCACCCCCAGGCCGACCAGCACCTTCGCGAGCCCCCGCACCTTCGACGCCTCGATGCCGGCGACGAGGTTCTCGGCGGACTTCTCCGCCATCCGCTCGAGCGGCACCAACGCGTCGACCGAGAGCGAGTAGAGGTCGCCGACGTCGCTGACGAGCCCGGCGTCGACGAGCTGGCGCACCCGCTCCTCGCCCAGGCCCTCGATGTCCATCGCGACGCGGCCCGCGAAGTAGACGATCCGCTGCACGCGCTGCTCGGGACACTCGACGTTGACGCAGTGGTGATCGGACTCGTTCTCGAGTCGGACGAGTGGCTCACCGCACGCAGGGCAGTCCGTGGGGAACTTCCAGCGCCGGGCGCCCTTCTTGCGCTTCGCCATCACCGGGCCGACGACCTCGGGGATCACGTCACCGGCCTTGCGGACGGTGACCGTGTCGCCGGGGCGCACGTCCTTGCGGGCGACCTCGTCCTCGTTGTGCAGGGTCGCGAGGCCGACGGTCGACCCACCCACGAAGACCGGCTCGAGCTGCGCGAACGGCGTCGCCCGCCCGGTGCGCCCGATGCTCACCATGATCCCGAGCAGGCGGGTGGTCTTCTCCTCGGGTGGGAACTTGAACGCGATCGCCCACCGGGGCGCGCGGCTGGTCGTGCCCATCTCCTCGCGCTGCGCGAGGTCATCGACCTTGATCACCGCGCCGTCCACCTCGTAGCCGAGCGAGTGACGCATCTCCTCCGCTCGTGCGCAGAACCCACCGATCGCCTCGAAGTCGGCCAGGCGCTCGATCTTCGGGTTCACCGGGAGCCCGAGCGCACCGAGCCACTCGAGCGTCTCGTGGTGTGACTGCAACCGCGGACCACCCTCCTGGACGCCGAGCTGGTAGGCGAAGAAGTCGAGGTCACGGGACGCGGTCACGCGGGAGTCCTTCTGGCGCAGGCTCCCGGCCGCGGCGTTGCGCGGGTTCGCGAAGAGCCGCTCCTCGGCCTCCCCTTGGCGCCGGTTCAGCTCCTCGAACGACGACAGCGGCATGAAGATCTCCCCGCGTACCTCGAGCCGCGACGGGAACCCCGAGCCCGAGAGCCGGCGAGGGATCGCGGCGATGGTCGCGACGTTGGGGGTGACGTCCTCGCCCGTGACGCCGTCGCCCCGGGTCGCCGCCCGCACCAGCCGTCTGTCCTCGTAGAGCAGCGAGATCGCCAGACCGTCGAGCTTGGGCTCCCCGACGAACTCGATCGGCGGGGGCACGAGCTTCTCGATCCGCTCGTACCAGGCGCGCAGCTCGTCGCGGTCGAACGCGTTGTCGAGCGACAGCATCCTGGCGACGTGGGTGACCGCGGCGAAGGTGGTCGTCGGCGCGCGCCCCGGTGCCTGGGTCGGCGAGTCGAGCGACACGAGATCGGGATGCGCGTCCTCGATCGCGCGGAGCTCGCGCATCAGCTCGTCGTACTCGGCGTCGGAGATCTCAGGATCATCGAGCGCGAAGTACCGCTCGTTGTGGTACTCGATCAGCGCGCGGAGCTCGAACGCGCGCTCCGCCGGGCTGACGCTCACGCGCCCGTCGTCGACGTCGGCGCGACGGCCGTCGTGGTCGTCGATTCGCTCGTGCTGGGACTCGTCGGCCCCGCGGTGGTCGGACTCGTCGAAGGCGCCTCGACGGTCGTCGCGACGGTCGAGGCCGGGGTCGGCAGCTCCGGTTCGGACTCCTCGTCGTTCGTGAACACGAAGATCACCAGGAGGACCGCCGCGACCCCGATGATCACGCTGATCACGATCACGAGGACCCGCTGCCAACCGGTCCAGCCGGTCTCCGGGGGGCCGTCGAAGTCACTCATGTGGTTGCGAAGTCTACGCGGCGGTCCGCGAGACTGGACCCGTGCACCTCTGGCTCACCCGCGCATCGTGGCTCGCGCTCCCGCTCGGGTGCGCGGCCGCGATCGGGGACGTGAGCGCCGACTGGGACGCCGGCCCCCGCACCGTCGCGCTCGGGCTCGCATGGGCCGCGTGGGGCATCGGGATCGTGGCGCTCCTCGCACCACACCCGATGGGACTCACCGCGATCCGCACGATCGCCCCTGCCTTCGCGGTGGCCGCCGTGGTGGCCGTCGTCGCCGGGGACGTCGCTACGGCAGCCGCGATCGGTGCCCTCGCGGTCACGGTCGTCGCTGCGGTGCTCGTCGCCCTGCCTGCGTGCGCCCGCGAGGCCGCGGCGGGGATCGCGTACGGCGACGAGGTCCGCCAGCCGCTGCGGAGCCCACCCGGCCTGTACCTCGGACCGATCCCCCTCGCCCGGGCGCTCGCCGTCGCGGGCATCGTCACCGGCCCGGTGCTGCTCGCCGACGGATCGGTCGCCGCGGGCGCGGTCGCGCTCCTCATCGGGTTCCCCGCGTCCTGGCTCGCCCTACGGTCGCTCCACACGCTCTCGACGCGCTGGCTCATCCTCGTGCCCGCCGGGGTCGCCGTGGTCGACCGCATGACGCTCGCCGACCCCGTGCTGTTCGTCCGCAGCACGATCCGGTCCCTGCAGGGTGTCGACGGGACCGCGCCGGTGCCGGAAGGGGCCGTCGACCTCCGGCTCGGCGCCACTGCCGGGACGGTCGTCATCACGACCGACGGCACGGTCGACATCGCCCGCATCAGCGGCCGGCGACGCCACGCTGAGACGCTCCGGCCCGAGCGTCTCCTCGTGGCGATCGCGGCGCCCGCATCCCTGCTCGACGAGGCCGCCCGGCGCCGCGTCCCCGTCACCGCCGCCTGACCAGTCGATGATGCGTCCGAGCGCCCGGAACGGTCAGGCGGCGATGCCGCCGCCGACCACCGCCGGACCCTCGTAGAACGCCACGACCTGGCCGGGCGCGACCCGGGGCACCGGTGCCGCCAGCGCAACCGAGGATCCGTCGACCCGCCCGGGCACCGGCACACCGTGTGCCCGCGTCTGCACGTCGAGCACCCGGTCGCCCGGCGCCCGGTCGCGC
>JAWOIO010000101.1:0-3810 GCA_046484625.1 Acidimicrobiia bacterium | reverse complement strand
GGGCAGGACAAGGAGCTGCTTCGTGGGCGTCATGGCGTGCGGGCCAGGGGGTGGGCGGCGGCGGGGGCGGAGGCAGGGGGCCGGGAGGCGACCGGACGGCGGGCGCCGACCAGCAGGAGCGCGCCGATGAGCAGGAACGCGCTCAGATCCATGAACGCCAGGGTGATGTACCCGAGTTCCTGGAAGTACGGGATGCTGCACGGGACGAAGGCCGAGCACGACGAGCCCTCGGCCAGCGACGGGACCCGCTCGACGAGCCAGTGGTACAGCGACAGGGGCACGCCCACGACGACGAAGGGCAGCGCGTACCAGCGGACGGCGGCGTCACGCCGGAGCAGGCCCACGACGAGGATGGCCGAGAGGGGGTACATGGCGATGCGCTGGTACCAGCACAGCTCGCACGGCAGGTAGCCGACGATCTCCGAGTAGTAGAGGCTGCCGAGCGTCGTCACGACGGCGATCAACGCGGCGACTGCGTGCGCGCGAGGTCCGAGGACCGCCAGCGCCCGTCGGGCGCTCCGCCCGGCCCCGGTCCCCGTGCGGGCGGCGACGAACGTCAGGACGAGGCCCACGACCGCGACGTTGGCGAGGATCGTGAGGACCGTGAAGACGATGTTCGCGGTGTCGACGCCGTGCATGTCAGGTGATCTCCACCGTTCCTTCGAGCGACGGTTGCTCGAACTCCGAGACGATCGGGTTCGCGACGATCTCCCACTCGCCGGCGAAGGGGATGTCGAAGCCGGGCGAGAAGTAGTGCCCGGGGCCGAGGCGGCGCAGCGGCACGTCGATCGGCGGCACATCGTCCGCGGGGAGCGCGAAGGTGACGGTCACGTCCTCGACGTCCAGCGGAGCCCCCGCGGGCGAGAACAGGTCGACATGGACGTCGTTGCGACCGGCGACCGCGGGGGTGACCGTCACGTCGACGGAGACCGTGTCGGCGTTCATCGTCACACCGACCGCGCCTCGCGCCGTGTCGGCTGCCGAGTACCCCGGCGGGGCGTTGACGAGCAGCGCCGTGGCCGCCAGCACCGCGAGCCCCAGTGCCACCTCGAACACGACCGACCGGCGGAAACCGGCCCGCTCGGTCGCCGCTTCGTCGGGTGAGAGCTCCGGCGGTGGCGCCTCGCCGGGCGGTCGGTTCTCGGCATTCGCCAGCCACGACCGGGACGACATCCGGAGCACGATCTCTCGGCTGAACGCGGCGACCACGACGATCGCGGCGACGAGGACCAGCTTCACGACCAGGATCCGCCCGAACTCGCTGTCGCGCAAGCTGTCGAACCCACTCAGCTGACGGATCGACTGGAAGGTGCCGGTGGCCGCGAGCACGGCGATGCTCCCGAGCGCGATGCGGGAGAACCTCGCGAGCGCCGCAGTCGATCGCGTCGCCGAGCCCGGCGATTGCGGGGATCCCAGGGCGGTCGCGACCAGCGCGACGATCCCACCGAGCCACACCGACATGGCAAGCACGTGCAGCGTGTCGGCGATCACCGCGCCATCGGACCAACGACCGCTGATCGCGTGGCCCGAGAGCCCGGGGGTGGCGGCGAGCAGCACGGCGACGAGCGCGGCGGCGGGGAGCCACCACGGCGGCAGCGACGTCGGTCCGTCGTCGCCCTCCTCGAGTGCACGATCGCGGGACGAGAGCAGCGTCAGGAGCGGCGCGGCGATCACGAGCAGCACGATCCGGGCGATCCACACCTGCCCTTGGCGCTCGGAGAGCGTGTCGCCGAGGAGGCTCGTCGAGAACGCGTCGCCCAACCCCAGGCCGGCGACGTACGGGCCGTAGACGAGGATGCTGACCACGGTCGCCACCGCCGTGGTGGCCCATCCGATGCGGATCACCCGTCGCGTCGCTCCGGCGCGGCGGGCGCCGGTCCACATCACCGTGAACGCGGTGCCGCCGATGAGCAACGCGAGGCCGACGAACACCAGCCACCGTGCGACCCCGTACACGACACCGACGATCGCCTCCCCGCCCTGGTCGGCGAGCAGCCGGTCGGCCAGACCTGTGACCTCGCGACTCGTGGCGCTGGGCCCCGACCCGGACCCGACCTGGAAGGTGAACGCGCCGCTGACCGGATGACCGTCGTCGGACGTGATGCGCCAGGTCACGACGTAGGCGCCGTCGTCGAGCTCCGGGAGGGCGAGCGACGCGATCCGGTCCGAGACCTCGACGACGCCCTCGTCGACGCGCACCTCGTCGGCATCGAACACGCGGATCGCGCCGTTGGCCACCGTGACCGGCTCGGTGAACTCGAGGTCCACCGATGCCGGGCTCGCGTCGAGCACGGCACCGGGGCTCGGGTCGGACGTGACCAGGTCGGCGTGCGCGGACGCGGGTGCTGCCGTGACGAGCACTGCGCCCACGACCAGCGCACACCCTCCCAGCGACCGGGCGAGCGACCGGACGAGCGACCGGACGACGGACCGCGAGGGACGCATGGAGGTGCTCGACTCCTGATCTCGGGGGGGACCCCAGTATCGTCGCCGCGCGCATGCTGATGCCGACGCGGGGCGCCTCTTCCGGGGTGCGGACCCTGGCAGTCGGGCTGCTCCTGGGCGTCGTCATCGTGGCGTCAACGCCGGCGCCCGCCGCCGCACACGGCGTCGGCGGCGTCGAGCCGAGCAACTACCGAGCTCGCGTCGCGTCGGTCGATCCTGCGGCGGCCGACATCGTCGTGCAACCGGTCGATCTCGGCACGCGCCTCGAGCTGACCAATCGGGGGACGACCGACGTCGTCGTCCTCGGCTACGACGGCGAGCCCTACCTCCGAGTCGGGCCGCGTGGGGTCTTCGAGAACACCCGATCTCCCGCGACCTACCTGAACCGCACCCTCCGCCTCGACGAAGCCAGCGAGCCCGTCCCGGCGTCGGCCGATCCCGACGCCTCCCCGTCGTGGCGCCGCGTCGACGACGGTCGGACGGCGCGCTGGCACGACCACCGCGCCCACTGGATGGGGCGCGCCGACCCGCCGGTCGTGCAGCGCGCCCCGGACCGCGAGCATCTGATCCAGCGCTTCGAGGTCGAGCTGCAGCAGGGCCCCGCGACGATCGTGGTCCGCGGTGACGTCCGTTGGGTCCCGGGGCCCGCGCCGTGGCCGTGGCTCGTCGGCGCACTCGTGCTCGCAGGACTCGTGGTCGCAGCGGGTCACACCCGCCGCGCGACGCCGCTCGTGGCGGCGACCCTCGGACTGGTCGCGGTCGGCGAGGCGCTCCACGTGATCGGCAGCTGGGGAGGGACCACGCTCCCGACGGGCGACCGCCTCGGTGCCAGCATCTACGCCATCGGCGCGATCGTCCTCTTGATCGTCGCGATGATCTCCGTGCTCCGGCGGGGGTTGGACCGGGCCGCACCACAGGTGCTCATCGCGGGTCTGTTCGTGGCGCTCGCCGGTGGACTCGCCGACGTGACGGCCCTTGCCCGCTCCGGCATCCCGACCACGCTCGCGCCGGACCTCGCCCGTGCGACCGTGATGCTCGCGCTCGGTGCCGGGCTCGGGCTCGCGGCGGTCGGCGGACTCCGACTCCGCGTCCCGGGCCGTACCCGCGAGGCCCGCGATCAGCAGACGGGGCGCACCGAGGGGTAGGGGTTCACCGCCGACCCACCCCCCGGGTGGATCTCGAAGTGCGTGTGGGTCGCCGTGTACCGGGCGTCGCCGGTGTTGCCGACGTACCCGATGACCTCACCCTGTGCGACGCGCCGGGGGCCGCCCTCGTAGGCGGAGAGGTGGAAGTAGTAGTAGAGGTGGCCGTCGTCGCCCTGCAGGTAGGCGCCCATCCCCGACGTGCCGCCCTGCTTGAAGGTCA
>JAWOIO010000099.1:0-16843 GCA_046484625.1 Acidimicrobiia bacterium | reverse complement strand
CTCGATCGCGAGCGAGTGGTTCTGGCTACCGGCGATCGGCGGCTTCGTCATCTTCCTCATCGCGGCGATCGCCGAGACGAACCACCCACCGTTCGACCTCGTCGAGGCCGAGCAGGAGCTCGTGGGCGGGTTCCACACCGAGTACACCGGCATCCGCTTTGCGATCTTCTTCCTCGCCGAGTTCATGAACCTCATCACCATGAGCGCGATCGCGGTGACGCTCTTCCTCGGCGGTCCCGCGGGCCCGAGCGCGACCGGCCTCGGCATCGCGGAAGGCCACTGGGTCAACACCTGGCTCCTCCCGATCTTCTGGTTCATGGTGAAGCTCCTGCTGCTGCTCTACGCGACGGTGTGGGTGCGGGCATCGCTCCCACGGCTGCGCTACGACCAGCTCATGGACTTCGGGTGGAAGGTCCTCATCGAGGCGTCATTCCTCTGGGCGATGGTCACCGGCGTGATCGTCGTCGGCCGCGAGGAAGGCTGGAACCTCTGGCTCGTGACACCGTTGGCGGCACTCGGCGGCGTGCTCGTGTACGGCCTGCTCATGGCGTGCGTCCCCGCGCGCGACGAGATCCCCACTCGGGCCGAGACGGAGATCCACTGATGGGTCGCTTCACGGGGTTCGCCGTCACGCTCGCGCAGGTCTTCAAGCCGAAGGTCACCGGTGACTACCCGAACACCAAGCGGCCGAAGCCGGAGCGCTTCCACGGGCGTCATGTCCTCAACCGCTACGAGGACGGGATGGAGAAATGCATCGGGTGCGAGCTCTGCGCCGGCGTGTGCCCCGCGAGGTGCATCTACGTGCGCGGCGCCGACAACCCGCCCGACGGGCCCGTCTCACCTGGCGAGCGCTACGGCTTCGTCTACGAGATCAACTACCTGCGGTGCATCCACTGCGATCTGTGCGTGGAGGCCTGCCCGACCGAGGCGATCACCGAGACCAAGCTCTTCGAGTTCTCGTTCACCAACCGCCAGGACGCGATCTACACGAAGCGTGAGCTGCTCGTCGACGACGACGGACGCGCCCGCCGCCAGCCTTGGGAGCTGTGGCTCGGCGGCGAGGACGACCACACCAGTGCCTGGGTGCGGGCCACCGCCGCGTCGGGGCAGGCCTCGTACGCGGGGCAGGTGGGTTGGTCGGGCGAGCTGGGCTTCGGGGTCCGCCAGCCCGAGCGGGGCCAGTCCGAGCGGCCGGCACTCGAAGCCGGTGCCGACGCCGATGAAGGCCAACTCGGATGACGGCCGTCCTCTTCTTTGCGTTCGGTGCGGCATCGATCGCGGGTGCGCTCGGCGTCGTGCTCTCGGAGAACCCGGTGCACTCCGCGCTGTTCCTGGTCCAGACGCTCATCAGCGTCGCGGTGCTGTTCCTCATCCAGGACGCCGAGCTCGTCGCCGCCGTGCAGGTGATCGTCTACGCCGGCGCCATCGTGGTGCTGTTCCTGTTCGTGATCATGCTGCTCGGAGTCGACCGGCGCGAAGCGCTGACCGAGACCCTGCGGTTCCAACGCCCGATCGCCCTCGCCCTCGGCGCGATCATGCTCGCCGAGATCGTCTACCTCGGAGGCCACACCTGGGCGACCGGTGCGCGCACCGCGAGCGGTGTCCCGATCGAGGGTGGTGACTTCGGCAACAACATCGAGCGGGTCGCGCGGGTGCTCTTCACGGACTTCCTCTGGCCGTTCCAGCTGACCGCGGTGCTGCTCGTCATCGCCGTCGTAGGCAGCGTGTCGCTCGCCCGCCGCTCCGGCGAGCGCGCCGACGACCCGGCCGGCGACCCTGCCGGCCCGGCTTCGGCCAGCGGTGGGGAGGGCGCGTCGTGATCGCCGCCATCGACATCACCCCGGACTACTACCTGGTACTCGCCGCACTGCTGTTCACGATCGGGACGGTCGGCGTGCTCGTTCGGCGGAACGTGATCGTGATGTTCATGAGCGTCGAGCTGATGCTCAACGCGGTCAACCTCACGTTCGTCGCGTTCGCGAGTGCCCTCGACGACATCGCCGGTCAGGTCATCGTCTTCTTCACGCTCGTCGTCGCGGCCGCGGAGGTCGCCGTCGGCCTGGCGATCATCGTGGCCATCTTCCGGCGCCGTCGGGGCGCGACGGCCGACGATCTCACGGTGCTGAAGGGCTGACGGGTGAACGAACGCGATCTGCTCGAGCTCGTGGGGATCGTTCCCCTGCTCCCGGTCTTCGGCGCGGTCGTGCTGCTGCTGTTCGGGCGCCGGATCGGCGAGCCGCGGGCGGGGTGGTTCGCCACCGCCCTGATGGGTCTCGCCTTCGTCTGGTCGCTCGTGATGCTCGCCGCGCTGCTCGCGCTCCCGGCCGACGAGCGGTCGCAGATCAGCGTCGTGTGGACCTGGGTCCCCGCCGACATCCTGCACATCGACATGGGCTTCCTCGCCGATCCGCTGTCGGTCACCTGGATCCTCCTGGTCACCGGCGTCGGAACGCTCATCCATCTCTACGCGATCGGGTACATGCACGGCGATCCGCACTTCTCGCGGTTCTTCGCCTACTTCAACCTCTTTGCGGGCTCGATGCTGCTACTCGTCCTCGCGAACAACTACCTGCTGACGTTCCTCGGTTGGGAGGGCGTCGGTCTCTGCTCGTACCTGCTGATCTCCTTCTGGAACCAGCGCAACACGGCCGCGGTCGCGGGCAAGAAGGCGTTCATCTACAACCGAGTCGGTGACTTCGGGTTCATGCTGGCGATGTTCCTCCTCATCGCCGAGTTCGGGACCCTCGACTACGGCATCACCGGCGAGGCCGCGGGAACGGCCTCGGCCGGGATCGCGACCGCCATCGCGCTGCTGCTCTTCCTCGGGGCGACCGGGAAGAGCGCGCAGATCCCGCTGTTCCCCTGGCTCACCGACGCGATGGAAGGCCCCACGCCGGTCTCGGCGCTGATCCATGCGGCCACGATGGTCACGGCGGGGGTGTTCCTTGTGGCCCGCGCGCATCCGTTCTTCGAGGCAAGCCCCGACGCGATGACCGTCGTCGCGTGGGTCGGCGCAGCGACCGCGCTCATCGCAGGCACGATCGCGGTCCTCCAGCCCGACCTGAAACGCGTGCTCGCGTACTCCACGATCAGCCAGCTCGGCTACATGTTCCTGGCGCTCGGCGTTGGTGGGTACACCGCGGCGATCTTCATGGTGATCGTCCACGCGTTCTTCAAGGGATGCCTGTTCCTCGGGGCAGGCTCCGTCATCCACGGCGACGCCGACAACCAGGACATGCGCATCATGGGTGGGCTGCAGCGCTTCCTCCCGTTCACCGCCGGCGCGATGGTCGTGGCCACGCTCGCGATCACCGGCATTCCACCGTTCGCTGGCTTCTGGGCCAAGGATGGGATCCTCGAAGCGGCGTTCGAGCAGCACGACTACGGCATCTGGGTCGTCGGTCTGCTCGCCGCGGTCATGACCGGCATCTACATGACCCGCCTCATCTTGCTCACCTTCTTCGGCAACGAGCGCTTCGGCGGCGCGTCGGGGGCGGCGTCGGGCGAAGCGGTGCCGCTCGTGAGCGGGGGGAGCGACGACGATCCAGGGGAGGGTGCGACTGCCGACGGCGCCGGAGCGGCGCTCGGCTACGACCCGGATTTCGAGCCCACGGTCGTCTTCGGTGAACCGCCGCGCGCGTCGCGCCTCGACGGCCACGATCCGCACGAGAGCCCGATGCTGATGACGCTCCCCGTTCTCGCGCTCGCGGGGCTGTCGATGGTCGGCGGCCTCCTCAACCTCCCCCTGAACGGGCTGCGCTTCCTCGACGACTGGCTCGAGCCGGTCTTCGAGGGTGTCTACCAGCCGCACCCGGAGTCCTTCACCGAGGCGCTCGCGCTCACCGGCATCGCGTTCTTCTTCGCGGCGCTGGGGATCACCATCGCACTCGCGTTCTACCGGCGGGGTCTGGCGGCGACCGACCGCGACCCGCTCGGCGATCGGCTCGGGCCCGTGGGCGAGCTCACCGGGCGCGGCTACCGCTACGACGAGGGCATCTCGACCCTCGTCGCCGGACCCGGTCGCACCACCGCCGAGTTCCTCGACGAGAAGGTCGACACCGGCATCGTCGACGGCGCCGTCAACGGGGTCGCGCGCCTCGTCGGCCTGGCTGCCGAGGGCCTCCGTCGGGTGCAGGACGGCCACGTCCGCCGCTATCTCGTCGGCATCGCGCTCGGGGTCGTCGCTGTCCTCCTCTTCCTCCTCGCATACACGGGACGGTGAGCGTGTCCGACTTCCCCGTCCTCACCGCGATCATCGCGACGCCGCTGATCGGCGCGATGGTCGTCGCGCTCGTGCCGGAGGAGCGGCGCGAGGTCGTGAAGATCGTCGGGTACCTCTTCACGATCGCGACGCTCGCGCTGTCGCTGTGGCTCCTCTGGAACTTCAAGACCGGCAACCCCGACTTCCAGTACACCGAGAGCTACCCGTGGATCCCCGGGATCGGGGTCCGCTACGCGGTCGGGGTCGACGGAATCAGCATCTTCATGGTCGTCATCACGGCGCTGCTCATGCCGATCGGCCTGCTCGCGTCGGCCAGGTACCCGGGCCACCGGGTGAAGGCGTACACGGCGTGGCTGCTCGTCCTCGAGATGGCGATCATGGGGATCTTCCTCGCGCTCGACCTCGTCGCCTTCTTCATCTTCTGGGAGTTCATGCTCGTCCCGATGTACTTCCTCATCCAGGGATGGGGGCATGAGCGGCGTCAGTACGCCGCGACGAAGTTCTTCCTCTACACCGCGGCAGGCTCGGCACTGCTGCTCGCCAGCACCGTCGTGCTCGGCTTCCTGCACCAGGCCGACACCGGCATCCTCACCTTCGACTACCGCATCCTCGCCGCGTGGGGGTTCGGGAACCTCTCGATCACCACCGAGACGATCCTGTTCGTCGGGTTCCTCTCCGCGTTCGCGATCAAGGTGCCGTTGTTCCCGTTCCACACCTGGCTCCCCGACGTGCACACCGAAGCGCCCACTGTGGGTTCGGTGCTGCTGGCCGGCGTGATCATCAAGATGGGTGCATACGGGATCCTGCGGTTCTCCTTCGAGCTGTTCCCGCGCGCCACCGTCGACCTCGCGCCGATCCTGCTCGTGCTGGCGGTGATCGGCATCATCTACGGCGCCGTCGTCGCGGCGATGCAGAAGGACCTGAAGCGCGTGATCGCGTACTCGTCGGTCGCCCACATGGGCTTCGTGGTGCTCGGCATCGCGTCCCTCACCGTCCTCGGGATCGACGGTGCCGTCTTCACGATGGTGAGCCATCCGCTCACGACCGGTGCGTTGTTCCTGCTCATCGGCATGCTCTACGAGCGCCGGCACACCCGCCTGATCAGCGACTTCGGCGGACTCTGGACGCCCGCGCCGGTCCTCACGGCGCTGTTCGTGGTCGCGATGTTCGCCGGCATCGGGCTCCCCGGGTTCTCCGGGTTCGTGGGTGAGTTCCTCGCGCTCGCCGGCGCCTTCATCTCCGCACGGCCCTACGCGGTCATCGCCGCGGTCGGCGTGATCCTCGCCGCGGTCTACCTCCTCTGGGCGTTCCAGCGGGCGTTCACCGGCAAGCCGTCGGGCGAGAACGCGACCGTGCGTGATCTGAGTGTGCGGGAGATCGCCGTCGTGGTGCCGCTGCTGGCGTTGAGCCTGTTCCTCGGTCTG
The DNA here is from genome assembly GCA_046484625.1 of Acidimicrobiia bacterium. Lineage (GTDB taxonomy): Bacteria > Actinomycetota > Acidimicrobiia > IMCC26256 > PALSA-555 > DASUAO01. Next base: position 11,197 of record JAWOIO010000099.1, on the reverse strand, counting down.
CACCCGTCGCCCGTCCTCGACCGCATCGAGCCCACCGTGAAGCAGCGCATCGCCTTCCTGGAGGCCAAGACCGACTTCCGCGAAGAGCGACCGAGCGGAGCCGACCGCACCGAGGTCGGCGGCCTCACGTTCGAGCAGGTCGCGAAGCGCGCGCAGGAGGAGGCCCGCTGATGCTGTCGCACACGGTGCTCGCGACCCTCCCGATCGAGACCCCGTCGGTCGATGTGCTCGCGCTCGGACCCGAGATCGCGCTCGCTGCTGCGGGCGTGGCGATCGTCCTCGTGCGTGCACTCTTCCGGGGGCGATCGATCACGATGCCGCTCTCGCTGGTGCTCGCGTTCGGCGGAGTGGTCGCGGCCGGGATCCTCGAGTTCCGACTCTGGAACGAGGTGCGCGACGACGGTGCGATCACGACCGTCGCCGGGATGCTGCGCGTCGACCTCTTTGCAGTGTTCCTCGGCGTCGTCGTTCTCGCCGCGACCGCGCTGGCGCTCCTGCTGTCGATCGCCTACCTCCGGCGGGAGGGCCTCGACGGTCCCGAGTACCTCGCCCTGATCCTCCTCGCCGCGACGGGGATGTTGGCCATGACGACGGCCAACGACCTCATCGTGGTCTTCGTGGCGCTCGAGGTGATGTCGATCCCGCTCTACGTGCTCGCCGCGTTCGACCGGCGCCGCTTGTCCTCGCAGGAGGCCGGGATCAAGTACTTCGTGCTCGGCGCGTTCTCCTCGGCGGTGCTCCTCTACGGCGTCGCACTCGTGTACGGGGCCACCGGCACCACGTCGCTCACCGGCATCGGCCAGTTCCTCGCGCAGAACACGCTCTTCGACCAAGGGACGCTCGTCGCCGGGTTCGCGCTCCTGCTCGTCGGTCTCGGCTTCAAGGTCGCGGCGGTGCCGTTCCACATGTGGACGCCAGACGTCTACCAGGGGTCCCCGACGCCGGTCACCGCGTTCATGGCCGCGGCCACGAAGGCAGCCGCGTTCGCGGCCCTGCTCCGGGTGTTCGGGGTCGCGTTCCCGCTCTACTCGACCGACTGGCGCCCGGTGGTCTGGGTGCTCGCCGTGCTCTCGCTCGTGGTCGGGAGCATCGCCGCGGTGGTCCAGACCGATGTGAAGCGGATCCTCGCCTACTCCTCGATCGCCCACGCGGGCTACATCCTGATCGGCTTCCAGACGCAGACGTCCCGGGGCCGGGAAGCGGCCCTCCTCTACCTCTTCGTGTACGCGTTCATGGCGATCGGCGCGTTCGCGGTCCTCACCATCGCGACCCGTACCGGCGACGACCACCACTCCCTCGACGACTACCGCGGCCTGGCGTTGCGGCGCCCGATCGTCGGCGGGCTCCTCATCTTCTTCGTGCTGGCACAGGCGGGGATCCCCCTCACCGGCGGCTTCGTGGCCAAGCTCGAGATCTTCTCCGCCGCGGCGCAGGCCGACGAGTACGGCCTGCTCGTGATCGGCGTGCTCGCCGGAGTCGTCTCGGCGTTCTTCTACCTGCGGATCGGGTTGTCGCTGCTCTCCGCGCCGGCTGACGGCGCAACCGTGCTCCCCGGACGGCGAGTCGACGGTTGGAGCGCCACCGTGCTCCTGTTGACCGCCGCGGTCGTCCTCGTGGTCGGGCTCGCACCCGGGACCTTCCTGCACTGGGCGAGGGACGCGACGTTCCTGCTCTGACCGCCGAGAAGGAGATCCTTCGTGCCGGATGCTCCACGCGTGCCGATCACCGAGACCGCCGAGTGGCGCGCGCTGACGGATCACTTCGCCGAGCTACGGGACGTCCACCTCCGGGACCTCTTCGCCGCTGATCCCGGTCGTAGCGAGACGATGACCGTCGAGGTCGGCGACCTGCTCCTCGACTACTCGAAGCACCGCGTGACCCGGGCGACGATCGATCTCCTCGCCACATTGGCGCGGCGCGCCGGTGTGGAGGAGCTCCGGGACGCGATGTTCGCGGGGGAGAAGATCAACGTCACCGAGGACCGGGCGGTCCTCCACGTCGCCCTGCGCGCACCCGCGAGTGACTCGATCGCGGTCGACGGCGTCGATGTCGTCCCCGAGGTGCACCGGGTGCTCGACGCCATGGCCGCCTTCGCCGACCAGGTGCGATCCGGCGGGTGGACGGGGCACACCGGCAAGCGGATCCGCAACGTGGTCAACATCGGGATCGGCGGCAGCGACCTCGGCCCCCGCATGGCGACGACGGCGCTCGCAGACTTCCGCGACCGGGAGATGCAGTTCCGGTTCGTCTCGAACGTCGACGGCAACGACTTCGCCGAGGCGACGCGCGACCTCGACGCCGAGGAGACCCTCTTCATCGTCGCGTCCAAGACCTTCACCACACTCGAGACCATGACCAACGCCCGCACGGCGCGGGCGTGGCTCCTGGCGTCACTGGTCGACGAGGCCGCCGTCGCGCGGCACTTCGTCGCCGTCTCGACCAACGCCGGTGAGGTCGCGGCCTTCGGGATCGATCCCGACAACATGTTCGAGTTCTGGGACTGGGTCGGGGGCCGCTACTCGATGGGCTCCGCGATCGGCCTCTCGATCATGCTGGCGATCGGCCCCGATGCGTTCCGCGAGATGCTCGCGGGGTTCCGAGTCGTCGACGAGCACTTCCGCAGCGCGCCGATCGAGGCGAACGCGCCGATGCTCCTCGGGTTGCTCGGCATCTGGTACGCGGACTTCTTCGGAGCCGAGACCTGCGCGATCCTCCCCTACAACGATCATCTGTCGGACTTCACCGCGTACCTCCAGCAGCTCGACATGGAGAGCAACGGCAAGTCGGTCGATCGGGAGGGCCGAGCGGTCACGATGCCCACGGGCCCCGTCGTCTGGGGCCAGCCCGGGACCAACGGCCAGCACGCCTACTACCAGCTCATCCACCAGGGGACGCGCCTCATCCCGGCCGACTTCATCGGGTTCTGCCGCACCCAGCATGCGCTCGGAGAACACCAGGACCTCCTGATGGCCAACTTCTTCGCCCAGACCCAGGCCCTCGCGTTCGGGAAGACCGCCGACGAGGTCGCGGCGGAAGGGGTTCCGGCGCACCAAGTCGCGGCGCGCACCTTCGCCGGGAACCACCCGACGACGTCGATCCTCGTCACCGAGCTCACCCCCCACACGCTGGGCCAGCTCGTCGCGCTCTACGAGCACAAGGTGTGCACGCAAGGGGCGATCTGGAACATCAACTCGTTCGACCAGTGGGGGGTGGAGCTCGGGAAGCAGCTCGCGAACGCCATCGCGCCGGCGCTCGAGTCCGACACCGAGCCCGAGCTCACGCACGACTCGTCCACGAACGCCCTGATCCGCCGGTACCGGCGCCTGCGAGGCTGACGTCGGGCGCACGACGTGCGGCGACGGCGCTCGTCGACCCGATCACCTACCGGTCCCCGACTGGATCTGCGAGACTCGGGCCCTTCCGAGGGGGTCCAGACGTGCCTGATGAGTTCGACGTCGTCGTCGTCGGAGCCGGGATGGCCGGGATCTACGCGTTGGTCAAGCTGCGCGAGCTCGGGCTCTCCGTGGTGGCGCTCGAGACCGCGGACGACGTGGGTGGCACGTGGTACTGGAACCGGTACCCGGGGGCGCGCTGCGACATCGTGACCACGGACTACACGTACAGCTTCGATCCCGAGCTCGAGGACGAGTGGACGTGGTCGGAGAAGTACGCCACGCAGCCGGAGATCCTCCGCTACCTGCAGCACGTGGCCGACAAGCACGATGTCCGCCGCGACATCCGCTTCTCGACCACGGTCGAGGACGCCGCATGGGACGACGACACCGCGCGCTGGGTCATCCGGACCGACGACGGCAGGACGGTCACCGGGCAGCACTGCGTGATGGCCACCGGTTGCCTCTCGGTGCCGAAGGAGCCCGAGATCGAGGGATTCGAACGCTTCGCCGGCGCGGTCTACTTCACCAGCCGCTGGCCCCACGAGGGCGTCGACTTCACCGGCCTGCGGGTCGGTGTGATCGGCACCGGGTCCTCGGGGATCCAGTCGATCCCGATCATCGCCGAGCAGGCCGCGGCCCTCACGGTGTTCCAGCGCACACCCAACTTCTCCGTTCCCGCCGGGAACGGCCCGACGCCTCCGGAGATGCTCGCCGCGGTCGCGGCCGACCGCGACCAGTACCGCGAGGCCGCGCGACGGTCCCGGGTCGGGGTACCGCTGCCCGTACCGACCGAGGGCGCCATGCAGGTGTCGGAGGAGGAGCGCAACCGCCGCTTCCAGCAAGGCTGGGATGAGGGAACGCTGTTCGGCCCAGTGGCTGCCTTCAACGACATCATGATCAACCCGGTGTCGAATGCCTGCGCGTCCGAGTTCGTGCGCAACAAGATCCGGGCCAAGGTGCACGATCCGGCGCTGGCCGAGGCGCTGTGCCCTGACGACTTCCCGCTGGGTGCGAAGCGCATGTGCCTCGACACCGGCTACTACGAGACGTTCAACCGGCCCAACGTGTCGCTCGTCGATCTGCGCACCGACCCGATCACGACGATCACCGAGACCGGTATCGACACCGCGACGGCGAGCCACGAGTTCGACGCCATCGTGTTCGCCACCGGCTTCGACGCGATGACGGGCGCGATCGCCAAGATCGACTTCACCGGTCGCGAGAGCATCAGGCTGAGAGACTGCTGGCAGGACGGGCCGCAGACGTACCTCGGCCTCATGACCGTCGGCTTCCCGAACCTCTTCTTCGTGACCGGCCCGCAGAGCCCTTCGGTGCTGTCGAACATGGCGGTCTCCATCGAGCAACACGTCGAGTGGATCTGCGCAACGATCGATCACCTGCGCGACACCCGGTTCGATCGCATCGAGCCGACCGAGACCGCGCAGGCGGGCTGGGTGCAGCACAACACCGACTGGGGCGCGATCACCCTCTACCCGCAGGCGGAGTCGTGGTACATGGGTGCGAACGTTCCCGGAAAGCCCCGGGTGTTCCTGCCCTTCGTCGGTGGCGTCGACACGTATCGCACGATCTGCGAAGAGGTCGTGGCTCGGGGTTACCTCGGTTTCGATCGGTCCGGTGCAGACGGGTCACAGTGCAACGACGGGGTGATCCGAAGGCTCCAGCCCGACGTGCAGATCGTGCTCGACGTCATGGCCGAGCTGGATCTTCCGCCGCTCGAGTCGATGGCGCCCAACGAGGCGCGGGGGCTCATGGCCGCGATGGACGCGCAGCGCCCACCCGGACCCGACGTCGGCGAGATCGTGGACGGCGTGTTCCCCGGTGCTGCCGGTGACCTCGCCTTCCGCCTCTACCGTCCCTCGTCGCCCGGCCCGCATCCCGTCGTGGCGTACTTCCACGGCGGCGGGTGGGTGCTGGGCGACGCGCAGTCCGACGATCCGTTCTGTCGCGATCTCTGCGTGCGGTCCGACTCGTTGATCGTCTCGTTCGACTACCGGCACGCTCCCGAGGATCGGTTTCCCGCTGCCCCCGACGACGGGTTCGCCGCCGTGGAGTGGCTCGCCGAGCACGCCGAGTCGCTCGGCGGCGTCCCCGGCTCGCTGTCGGTGGCGGGCTGGAGCGCGGGGGCCGCTGTCGCGGCGGTCGTGTGCCAGACGGCGCGCGACGCCCTGGGACCGGCGATCAGCGGCCAGCTGCTCGTCGCGCCGGCGACCGACGCCGACTTCTCTCGCCCGAGCTACACGGAGAATGCCGAGGGGTACTTCCTCACCAGGTCGATGATGAAGTGGTTCTGGGATCACTACGCCGATGTGGCCGACCGTCACGATCCGCGAGCGTCACCACTCCGTGCCGGGGACCTGTCGGGCCTCCCGCCCGCGGCCATCGTGACCTGCGAGTTCGACCCGCTGCGCGACGAGGGAACGGCCTACGCCGACGCGCTCGCCGCGGCAGGTGTGGAGGTGGTCCACCTCCCACAGCGCGGCCACACCCACACCTCGCTCCACGCGGTCGACCTGGTCATCTCCGGCGCGCCGGCCCGGGTCGCCATGGGCCGGGCCCTCCGTCGCTTCGCCGGGTTGCCCGTTTCCGCCTGACCGACCGGGCCGGCTCCTCCACCGCTTGCGCTGGGGGGAGGGGCGCCGCACTCAGCTGCTGCTGCGGCGCCACCAACGGCGACGGCGCTGATGGCCGGGGTGCTCACGCAGCTCGTCGAGCGCGCCCATCGTCAGGTCGTACGCGTCCGCGATGAGGCGCGCGCCGTCGGAGAAGTCGAAGAAGTCGCGTTCATCCACGGGAGGTGGCAGGACGACGACCTCGATCTCCTTCGGCACCCACTGGAGCTCGAGCTCGAACCGCTGATCGCGGGAGATCGCGAACGCCCGCACCGCAACGTCGAGCGGAGAGCGGATGGGGCGCTCGCCGATCGGGTCCGAGACGTCGAGGACGAAGACGCGCTCGACCGGCCCCGCAAGGGCGTGGGAGATCGGGACGAGGTTCACCACCGCACCGTCGACGAGGGTCTGACCGTGGAACGCGACCGGCGGGAAGATCCCCGGCAATGCCGCACTCGCGAGCAGCGCGGGGCCGACGGGGCCGCGCGCGATGACGACCTCCTCACCGGTCCCGAGGTCGGTCGCGACGACCCGCAACGGGACGGTGAGGTCCTCGAACGTCGTGTCGGCGTGCACGTGGTCGATGAGCGCCCGCAGCCCGTCGTTGGGGAACAGGTGGTCGCCCCGTCGGAGCACGTTCCACGCCATGCGCAGGGCCTTCCCGGGGAACACATCTTCCCCGCGCAGACCGGTCCACACCTCCTCGAGGTGTGCAATGCGGTCGAGTCCGGGGCCGGCGGCGACCACCGCGCCGTTGAGCGCGCCCGCGGACGTGCCGACGACGACGTCTGGCTGGTGGCCCCGCTCGAGGAGGGCACGGAGCATCCCGACCTGGGCGACGCCCTGGTTTCCCCCGCCCGAGAGGACGAACGCGGTGACGGGACCGTCCGGTCGGTCCTTCCTGCTCGGGAGGCGTCCGGCGAGGAGCCGGCCGGGCTGTCGAGTGGGTGAGGGGATGGTGGCCACCCCCGATGGTCGCGCATGCTCACGCCGCGGCTGGACCCCGGCGACGGCGGCCCGGACCGGTGCCGGAGCGCTCGGGTGCTGGTTTGCCGATGCCGAGAAGTCGGTGGGTATGCTGCGCCGCACCGGGCCGGGTGGCGGAAGGGCGCGTTCGAGTGACGGAGTTCTATCGGCAGTACCTCGCGGTGGCACTGCTGTTCGGCACCGCGCTGTTGATGGTCGTGGCGATGCTCGGCGTGGGTCGCCTGATCCGACCGAAGCGTCCGCAGTCCGAGAAGTACCTGACCTACGAGGCTGGGTCCGATCCGGTCGGCGGGTGGGGCCAGTCGAACGTCCGCTACTACGTGTACGCGCTGCTGTTCGTCATCTTCGACGTCGAAGCCGTGTTCATCTTCCCATGGGCGGTGAACCTCGAGCCGCTCGGGGTGTTCGGTCTCGTCGAGATGATCGTGTTCATCGTGATCCTCGCCCTCGGGCTGGTCTACGCCTGGAGGAAGGGCGTGCTCCGGTGGGCCTAGTCGAGAGCGGCAAGATGCCGAAGCCCCTCACGTGGCTCCTCAACTACAGCCGCAAGTACTCGCTGTGGATGTTCCAGTGGGGGCTCGCGTGCTGCGCGATCGAGATGGGGGCCGCGCTCGCAAGCCCGCGCTACGACATGATGCGCCTCGGCGTGATCCCGTTCCCCGCGAGCCCGCGACAGGCGGACCTCGTCGTCATCAGCGGAACGGTCACCGACAAGATGGCGCCGGCGATCAAGCGGCTCTACGAGCAGATGCCCGATCCGAAGTACGTCATCTCGATGGGTGCCTGCGCGAACTGCGGCGGGCCGTACTGGGACTCGTACTCGGTGACCAAAGGCGTCGACCAGATCATCCCTGTCGACATCTACGTGCCCGGCTGCCCGCCGCGCCCGGAGGCGCTCCTGCAGGGCATCGTGATGCTCCAGGAGCGGATTCAGAACGAGGGCATCGGCAACGACGATCTCGCCAAGCGCTGGCGCGGGGAGCCGATCACCGTTGCCTGACGACACGACCGATCCCGAGAGCCCCGATCCCGGCACCCCCGATCCGGCCGCCCCCGATTCGGGCGCGCCCGAAGCCGCGGCGCCCGACACCGCGGCGCCCGACACCGCGGCGCCCGACACCGCGGTGCCCGCCACCGCGATGGTGGACATCGACACCCCCGCCGCGGTCAGCCCGAACCAGGAGGAGCTGCTCACCCGCCTGCAGGCGGCGCTCGGCGACGCGCTCGTCGAGTCCACGACGGTGTTCGCCGATGTGGTCGCGCGAGTGCGTCCCGACGCCTGGCGCCGGGCCGCCGAGGTGGCCCGCCACGAGCTGGAGTGCGACTACCTGTCGTTCATCGCCGGGATCGACTGGGCCCCGGCACCCAAGGAGGGCGACGAGGACAGCACCGACACGTCCTCGCCGGCCCAGCCCAGCGAGATGACGTTCGGCGCGGCCGGGTCGGCCGGACGGTTCCAGGTGTTCGCCCACGTGCAGTCCCCTCGCCGGAAGTGGGGCCTGACCCTCAAGGCCGACGTCGACGAGGCCGACCCCCGGGTCGAGTCGTGGTGCGACGTGTACCCGGGCGCCGACTGGCACGAGCGCGAGTGCTGGGAGATGTACGGGTTCGTGTTCGACGGGCATCCGAGCCTGCGTCGACTCTTCCTCCCCGCGCACTTCGAGGGGTATCCCCTCCGCAAGGACTTCCCGCTGCTCGCCCGGGTCGTGAAGCCCTGGCCCGGGCTCGTCGACGTCGAGGGCATGCCCGACGTCCCCGGTGACGACGCATCCGACGGCGCCGAGGCCGCGCCAGGCGAGAGCGCTGAGGATCCGGCGTGAGCACCACGACACCTGGCTTCGAGCTCGACCGCGGCGCGCTGTCTCACCTCGCGGGCGCGCAGGTCAACGTCGAGCTCGACACCGGCGACATGATCCTCAACCTCGGGCCCCAGCACCCCGCGACGCACGGCACGCTGCGCCTCGTGGTCCGCCTCGACGGCGAGCGCGTCGTGTCGGCCGACCCCGTGATCGGGTACATGCACCGGGGGTACGAGAAGCTCACCGAGTTCCGGACCTACCCGCAGGTCACGACGCTCATCAACCGCATCGACTGGCTCTCGAGCTTCGCCAACGAGGTGCCGTTCCTCGAGGCGGCCGAGAAGCTCATGGACGTCGAGGCGCCGCCGCGGGCGAAGTACATCCGCACGATCCTCACCGAGCTCTCGCGCATCGCGACGTTCGTGCTGTTCCTCGGCGAGATGGGCCTCCAGGTGGGCGCGCTCACTCCGGCCTTCTACGGTTTCCGGGACCGTGAGCACGTCCTGAACCTGATCGAGGCCGCGACGGGGGGCCGGTTCCACCCGAACTTCAACCGCATCGGCGGGCTCAAGGACGACCTGCCCTGGGGCTGGATCGCCGAGTGCCGCTCCGCCATGAAGATCGTCTTCGACGCGTGCGACACCTTCGAGGACCTCGTGCTCGGCAACGAGATCTTCGAGGCGCGCTGCCGGGGCATCGGCATCATCCCCGCGGAGGTCGGCACGTCGTACGGCGTGTCCGGATCGAACCTGCGGGCCTCGGGCGTCGACTGGGACCTCCGCCGCGACGGCGACCCGTACCTCGTGTACCCGGACCTCGACTTCAAGGTCTGGACGCACACCGACGGTGACTCGTGGGCGCGCTACTGGGTGCGGCTCCAGGAGACGCGCGAGTCTGCACGCATGGTGCTGCAGTGCCTCGACGCGATGCCTGCCGGGCCGATCATGGCCAAGGTGCCGCGCATCATCAAGGTGCCCGAGGGCGAGGTCTGGGTCGAGACCGAGAACCCGCTCGGGCAGATGGGGTACTACGTCGTCTCCAAGGGCGCGACCGGCCCGTTCCGGGTGAAGATCCGCTCGGCCTCGTTCAGCAACGTCTCGATCCTGCCGTGGCTGCTCAAGGGCGTGTTCGTGCCCGACGTGATCACGGTGCTCGCCAGCCTGTACTTCATCCTCGGGGACATCGACCGATGAGTGGGGTCGTGGGGCTGCCGATGCTCGCGCTCGAGCTCGGGTGGGGGACGACGCTCGCGCTGAAGACGTTGATCGTGCTCGCGATCATCCCGGCCGGTGCGCTCATCCTCGGATACGTGTTCCTGATGAAGATGATGAGCCACATGCAGAGCCGGCTCGGTCCCATGGACCCGGGCGGGTTCCACGGCTGGTTCCAGCTCATCGGCGACGGGCTGAAGTTCATCCAGAAGGAAGACATCATGCCGGCGGAGGCCGACAAGCGGGTCTTCGCCGCCGCGCCTGCCGTCGTCGTCCTCTCCACGTTCCTCGTGTTCGCGGTGATCCCGCTCGGTCCCGACCTGATCGTGAAGGACCTCGACGTCGGCATCTTCTATGCGCTCGCCGTCTCGAGCCTCTCGGTCATCGGCGTGCTCATGGCCGGGTGGGCAAGCGCGAACAAGTTCGCCCTGCTCGGCGCGCTGCGCGCGGCCGGGCAGCTCATCGCCTACGAGCTGCCACTGCTGCTCGCGGTGGTCGGCGTGGCGATACAGGCCGGGACGCTCAGCCTCCAGGGCATCGTCTTCTCGCAGCAGAACGGCGAGATCTTCGGGTGGGGCGCGATCGGCAACCCGTACTTCTTCACCCAGATCATCGGGTTCGGGCTGTTCCTCGTCGCGTCCCAGGCCGAGCTCACCCAGACGCCGTTCGACATGCCGGTCGCCGAGAGCGAGCTCGTCTCGGGCTACATGGTCGAGTACACGGGCTTCCGCTTCCTCTTCTTCTTCATCGGGGAGTTCGGCACCGCGTTCGCGTTCTCTGCCCTCGCCGCCACCCTCTTCCTCGGCGGTTGGGCGATTCCCGGCGTCGACGGCGACTGGGCGAACATCCTCGGGCCGTTCGTACTGTTCGCGAAGCTCATGTTCGTGGCCTTCCTCATGTTCTGGGTCCGGTTCACCTATCCCCGCCTGCGCGAGGACCAGCTCCAGGCCCTCGCGTGGAAGGTCCTCATCCCGCTCGGTCTCCTGAACATCCTCGTGACCGGCACGCTGAAGGTGGCGTTCTGATGCGGAGCGAACGGAGCGGATGCAGCGAGCTTCGCGAGCGGAAGCAGCGGAGTGGGAGCTGCGCCATGGAGAAGGTGGCGTTCTGATGCCGAAGCTCCCCGGCCTCATCGGCGGCCTCGGCATCACGTTGAAGACGATGCTGAAGCCAGC
>JAWOIO010000234.1:0-2588 GCA_046484625.1 Acidimicrobiia bacterium | reverse complement strand
CGTGGACCGGCGCCTCCGCCGGCGCGAATCCGCAGGAGGCGAAGCCGAGTCGGAGCGCCTCCGCGCGGATCGATGAGCCCGTCACCCTACGACTTGATGACGGTGCCATCGAATGCGGCAAGGTTGCGCTGGATGATGTCGTTGTGCCCACTGAGCACCTCCTCGAAGGGGGCCCTCGTGCACGGGGTCAGGGCGGATCGAGGGCGCCGAAGGGTGGAGCCGGGAAGGAGATTCGAACTCCTGACCTGCTCATTACGAGTGAGCTGCTCTGCCGACTGAGCTATCCCGGCGGTCGGGAGATGCTATCCGGGCCCGATCCGGATCCGGACGTGTTCGGTCGGGCCCGGTCGAAGGAGCGATCAGGCTGCGGGCAGGTGCAACAACAGGCGCTCGACGGTCAGGAGCTCGTTGGCGTTGAACTCCACGAGCCCGCGCCGGGCCTGCCGGCACGCGTCGAGGGCGCTCACCGCGGCGCGTGGATCGACGGTGCGCGCCGGGCGGTCGATGTTCCGACGCGGCGCGTCGGACCCCGCGAGTGCGTCGCGGAACAGGGACTCGATCGCGGTGAAGCCCTCGAGCCAGGCATCGGTGCGCGCGCGACGATGCTCACGCTTCTGACGGTCGGCGACGGCCCGGCGCCGCGCCGCGACGACGCGCGACGGGTACCCCGCCGCCGCGAGCTCGGCCTCGACCCGATCCAGGTCGGCCCGGTGTCGTTCCTCCAGGTCGGTCACCGACTGCGCGACCGCGTCGGCCAGCATCACCGCGGCCCGTTCCACGGCCGCCCCGGTCCCGTCGAGGGACTCCGCGGCGTCGACGAACGCGTCGCGCACCGGGCCCAGCCGATCCGCGAGGGCGACCGCACGGTCCATGCGCCCGCCCGCGAGCCGTGCGATCAGGTCGACCCTGGCCTCGGGCAGCGGTGGTCGGGCGGAATCGGTCAGCCCGGCACGCACCGTGGCTTCAGAGAGCGAGGCGAAGTCCACCCGCTGGCACCGGGACCGGATGGTCGCCGGGAGTCGGTCGACGCGCTCGGCGAGGAGCACGATGGTCGTGCGCGCCGGCGGCTCCTCGATCGTCTTCAGCAGGGCGTTCGCGGCCGTGTCGTTGAGTCGGTCGGCCCCCGAGAGGATCAGCACCTTCTGCTCGCACTCGATCGGGCTTGCGTGCGCCTCGCGCACCAGCGCCTGCGCGTCGGCGATGACGACCTGGTTGCCGGTCGGGTCGATCTCCACGACGTCGGGGTGCTCACCCCGACCCACGAGATCGCCGACTCGATCGTCGCCTGGGGCGATGAGCGTTGCGGCGAAGGCTCGCGCCGCGTCCTCCACCCCCGAGCCCCGCGGACCGACGAGCAGGTACGCGTGCACCGGCCGGTTCGCCGCGCGCTGCAAGGTCGCGACCGCGCGCTCCTGGCCGAGGACGCGCTCCCATCCTGGCGCCGGGGTGTGCGTCATGGCGTGCACCGCTCCTCGACCACGGTCCAGATGGCATCGGCCACCGCGTCGGGTGACGCCTCGCCGTCGACCACCGCCCAGCCCCGGTCGGGGGCCAGGTCTCGATAGGCATCATGCACGGCGGCGACGAACGCCAAGCTCTCGCCCTCGAGGCGGTCGCGTTCGGCTCCGAGACGGCGGCGGGCCTCCGCGGTCGAGACCTCGAGGACCACCACGAGGTCGGGCGTGATCCCGCCGGCTGCGAGCCGGTTCAGGTCCTCGATCCGCTCGACGCCCAGGCCGCGTGCGACCCCCTGGTACGCGAGGGACGACGGGACGAAACGATCGCTGACGACCCAGGCGCCGCGCTCGAGCGATGGGCGAAGCACCTCGGCGACGTGCTGCGCGCGATCCGCGGCCATCAGCAGGGCCTCGGTGGTCGGGTCGATCGCCGCCCGACCGTCGAGCAGCACCGAGCGCAGCTGGGCGCCGAGCGCGGTGGCGCCGGGCTCGAACGTCTCGACGACGTCGTGACCCCGATCGCGCAAACGCTGCGCCAACCGGCGCACCTGGGTGCTCTTTCCCGTCGCGTCGCCTCCCTCCAGCACGATGAACCGACCACGACCGCTCACGCCGCAGCCTCCGCGCGTTGGGCCTGCTTCCACGAGCGCCGGGCCGAGAACCCGGCGAAGAACGTGATGAGCCCGCCGCCCCACAGCGCGATCCGCACTCCAGGGAACGCGTACGACGTGTCGCCGAACTCCACGACCCCGTCGCCGGGGAACAGCCCGACGAACCACGTCCAGAAGTCGGCCCAGAGTGGTGAGATCACGAGCGAGACGAGGAGGCACATGCGGATCACGGTGTACAGCGTGGCGAACGTCCGCCCGCGGAGCTCGTCATCCACCGTCTCCTGGAGCACGGTGAACCCGGTGACGTACGCGGTCCCGGCGAAGGCCCCGACGAACCCGATCATCAGCGCGGCCGGGAACAACGACGAGAGCGAGACCGCGAAGATCAGCAGCAGACCGGTGCCCATGATCCCGTAGTCGAACACCGCCTCACGCTGCAGCCACTTCTGGAACACGAGGAGCAGCACCACCCCGATCGCGGCGCCCATCCCGAGCGCCGTCATCAGCACACCGAAGGTCG
>JAWOIO010000120.1:0-15527 GCA_046484625.1 Acidimicrobiia bacterium | reverse complement strand
AGCCGGGGCGGGCGGAAGCAGACATCAGTGGGCGAGCGTAGCATCGGTCCTGGGGGGTGGGGAGGTCGGGGGACTTGTCGGGGGAGTGAAGGGGGGAGGAGCGGATCCGCACCATGGTCGCCGACCGCTCCCGCGGCGGGCGACTCGCAGGCGGGTTCCTAGGGTGCCCGACGCGGCCGCGGGACGTGGCGCCCGGGGGAGGAGATCGCGTGGCCGCGCCCCGACGTCCAGCGGACCGAGACGCTGATCCGTGGTCCGGCGCGGGCGGTCTTCGGGACCGCGTGCTCCCAGTCGCGCTGACACGCACCGCCCATCACGATCAGGTCCCCCGAGCCGGGGCGCAGGTCGCGGGACCGACCGCCACCGTGTGGGCGCAGCAGGAACGGCCGGGCCGTGCCCAACGTGAGGATCGCGACCCGCGTGTCCTCGACGTGGCGCATCTCGGTGTCGCGGTGCCAGGCGACGCTGTCGCGGCCGTCGCGGTAGTAGTTGAGGAACGGCCCGCCGAAGGGCACGCCGTAGGCATCGCTGAGCGAGGCACGAAGTTCGTCGATGACCAAGTGTGGACCGGGGTCGCCGGCGGTGAGCCTGCGCGAGAGTCGGGGCTCGTCGACGACCCGTTCGTACATCCAGCGCCGGCCGCGCCGCCAGGCAACCGAGTCGGCGAGGTGCTCGAGCAGCGTGTCGGCCCCGCGGAGGAAGTCCCGGTGCACGTCGATCCACGAGGTCGAATCGAGCACGATCCGCTCGGCGTGGCTCGACTCGTCGATCGCCGGGTCGTCGGCGCCGAGCAACGTCCCCTGGAGCGCAACCACCGGTCGATCGTAGCGAACAGGTGTTCGTCGCGTCGGGACTCCCGTTGGGTGCCCCGAGACGGGGCCGGCTCAGCTCCCGGTCGGGACCTCCACCGCCTCGGTGCCCGAGATCCAGGGCCGGCCCGCGGCGCGCACGTCGGCCCACTTGCCGAGCGCCGCCTCGTGCTCGGGGCCGGTCTGGCCGAGCTCGGCCGGCGTCGGACCGATGCGCTCGACGAGTGGTGCGAGCGCGTCGACGTCGAAGTTGAAGACCTCGGCCGCGCTGAGCCCGAGGATGCGACGCGACTCGTCGACCGGCATGTCCCAGAACGCATTGCGCAGCCACTCCTTCGTGTGTGGCCAGGTGCCCTCGGGGTGGGGGAAGTCGTTCCCCCAGAGGATGTTGTCGATGCCGATCTCGTACCGGCGGGCCAGTTCCCGTCGCCGCGTGTTCGCAGAGCCGATGAAGCAGTTGCGGTCGAAGTACTCGCTCGGGCGCATCTTCAGCGGATCGGTCAGCGCCGATCCGAGCTTCTTCGCGGCGTGCTCCCGGTCGTACGCGATGTCGGATGTCCAGAGGAGGTCGGCGGCCCAGAACGAGCCGCACTCGGTGACTCCCATCTTGAGCCGGGGGAACTGCTCGAACTTCCCGGCCCACAGGAGGAACCAGAGCGGCCGGGTCGACCACCACCGGACCTCGGTCACGTAGATGCCGACGTGCTCGCCGTAGGACTCACGATCGGCGGCACCCGAGTGCAGGTGCACCGGCATGTCGAGGTCCTGGCACGCGGCCCAGACCTTGTCGTAGCGCGCGTCGTGGTAGGGCGGGTAGGGCGC
The DNA here is from genome assembly GCA_046484625.1 of Acidimicrobiia bacterium. GTDB lineage: Bacteria > Actinomycetota > Acidimicrobiia > IMCC26256 > PALSA-555 > DASUAO01. The sequence goes on along the minus strand of JAWOIO010000120.1, from coordinate 13,896 downwards.
CCACATCGACGGGATGAGGATCCCGCCGCGCAGGCCGGACTCGCGCGCGCGTGTGATCTCGGCGACGGCCGCGTCGACGTCGTCGAGGATCGGCACGATCGCGATGCCCGCCCGCCGCTCGGGGCTGGCGGCGACGAGATCGGCCAGCCACCGGTTGTGCGCCCGCGCGCCGCCCATGAGGAGCGCCGGGGGCACGTCGGTCGACGAGCCGAGCCCGGCACCGAACGGTGCCGACGCGCCGCCGCTCACTGCGTCGGCGTCGGGGAAGATCACCTCGCCCGCGACGCCGTCGGCATCGAGCTCCTTGTCGCGACGGGCGGCATCCCAGCCGCCGCGCAGTCCTTCCTCGTTCTCGCGCTCCCATTCCTCGGCGAAGTCCTCGTCCATCATGGACCCGGCGTCCTCGATCGCCTTCGCCCGCTCGACCATGAACGCGTCGAACGGCTCACGCAGCTCGGGGTCCAGCCACTCGCGGTACTGCTCGTTGGGGAGGCCGGCGTGGCAGTCGGCCGAGATCACCAGGTACTTGTCGGACATCGTTCGCTCCTCGGGTCAGCCCGCGACGGCGCGCATGTAGGTGGGGTTGGATCGTTCGAGCATCGAGGCGGCCCGGGTACGGATCGACTCGTCGCTGCGTTCACTCGGGGGGAGAATCCAGAAGTCGCCGGCGCGGATCGCGTCGACGACGCGCCCTGCCACCTCCTCCACCGGCGTGTACTGCACCTCGACGCCGGCGTCGGCCATCATCTGCTCGTACTGCTCGAGGGTGACCCCCGGCGCCCGCCGCGGGGTGGGGTTCGCGAGCTCGGCGGGGCGGTGCTTCCACGCGTCGAAGAGGCCGGTGCGCAGCATGTGCGGACCCGGGAACAGGACCGACGCACCGATGCCGTGGCCCTCGCGATCCGCCTGCTCCTCCTCGAGCTGGGCGTACAGGACCTCGGTGAGGGTGACGACCGCGGCCTTCGTGACCGAGTACTCCGGCGTGGTCGAGAGCGGTGAGATCCCCCCGTTGCCCGACGACGTGTTGACGACGTGCCCTTCGTCGCCGTGCTCCAGCATGTGGGGCACGAACGCGTTGATCCCATGGATCACGCCCCAGACGTTCACGCCGATGGCCCAGCGCCAGTCGTTGACCTGGTGCTCCCAGACCCGTCCTTCTGCACCTGCGCCGATCCCCGCGTTGTTGCACACGACGTGGATCGGGCCGAAGGCGTCGATCGCCGCATCTCGCAGCGCCTCGACGGATGCGAGGTCGGCCACGTCGGTGGGCACGCCGAGCACGTCGAGACCCTCGGCGCGCAGCTCGGCGACGGTCTCGTCGAGGGCGTCGGGCCGCACGTCGGCGAGGACGACGTGCATCCCCTCGCCCGCGAGACGTTCACCCATGGCGCGCCCGAGCCCACTGCCGCCACCGGTGACGACGGCGGTCCGCCCTTCGAAGGACTCCATGCTTGGTTCGCGTCTCCTGGTCGTCGCGTGGGGCGGGTCAGTCGGTGGGCGGGATGCCGATCGGCTGTCCGGCGAAGGCCGGGCACTTCGCGGCGTCGGCCGGGATGTCCTCCGGCGCGATCGGTGTCGCGATCTCGGCGACCGTCGGGCCGACGCGCGCGCCCACCTCGGTGAGCGCGTCGAAGTCGAAGTGGTAGAGCGCGGCCGCGTTCTTGCCGAGCATGGCCTGCACCTCCACCGGGTCGACGTCGGCGTACGCGAGCCGCAGGGCTTCGCGCGAGAACGGGAAGCTCGCCTCCTTGTGCGGGTAGTCGCTTCCCCACATGATGCGGTCGAGACCGACGGCGTGCCGCAACGGCACCTCGCTCGGCCGCATGAAGCTCGACCCGACATGGCACTGGCGCGCCCAGTACTCGCTCGGCTGGAGCGAGAGCTTGCGCACCGGCTCGCCCCATTCGAACTCCTGCGACGCCCCGGCCGACTCGCCGCGCATGCGGGAGAAGAAGTAGTCGAGGATCGCGAGTCGCTCGGGGATCCAGGCGGTGCCCTGCTCGGTGAACACGAACTGCAGGTTCGGGTGCCGCTCCATGGCGCCGCCGACGATGAGGTGCCACAACGCCCGGTTCGCCCACCACGTGACCTCGAGCAGGAAGATGACCTTGTCCTCGGGTGTGTCCTCGAGCGGCGGGACGGCGCTGCCGGAATGGTGGTTGAGGGGCATCTCGAGCTCCTCGCACACCGCCCAGAGCGGCTCGTAGTACGCCTTGTAGAGGGGCGGGAGGTCGGTCCCGGGAGGTGCACCGGGGAGCAGTACGCCACCGGTGAGCCCGGCCTCCTTCGCCCAGCGCACCTCGGCCACCGCGACGTCGAGGTCGTCCAGGAGGATCTGCACGATCCCGGCGCGACGGCCCGGGGTCGCCGCGCAGAAGTCGGCGAGCCAGCGGTTGTGCGCGCGCAGGCCGGCCCACCGCAGCTCGAGATCACCGGCGTCCGCCGCAGGTGGCTGCGCGGTGAGCGACCCCTTCGGGTAGAACGGTGGCACGGTGTTCGGGAAGAGGACCTCGGCGACGATGCCGTCGGCCTCCATCTCGGCGAGGCGGCGGTCGCTGTCCCAGTTGCGGCTGGCGTCGGGACCCTCGAGGTCGGGGAACGGAACGACGTAGTCGGCGACCCAGCGGTCGAAGTCGTCGAGGTACGCGCGCTCGAGGTAGTCGCGGTACCCGTGGATCTCGTTGCCGGCGTGGCCGTCGGACGAGATGATCGTGTAGCGGTCGGTGTCCGCCAGGGTCGTCATCGTCGTCCTCCTGGTTCGCGCTCGCGGCTCGGGGGATTCTGGGTCCGGCGGTGCTCGTCGGTCTGTCACGTGCGCCTGTAACCCTGTTCCTGTAACATCGTTCCATGACCGCGACGGCCCGTCAAGCGCCGGTCTCTGCCGACCGCATCGTCGACACCGCCCTGGAGATCGTCGATCGCGACGGTCCCGACGGCCTCACGATGCGGGGACTCGCAGCCAAGCTCGGCGTCGCGGTGACCGCGATCTACTGGCACGTGGGCGACAAGGACGCGCTGTTAGCGGCGATCGCCGACCGGGTCGCGACCGAGGTCGGCACCGTGCGTGTGTCGGGTGCCGATCCGATCGCGCGCATCGTGTCGCTGGGGCGGTCGTTGCGACGCAACCTGCTCGAGCGCGCCCACCTGGTCGGGGTCGCGCACCGCCAGGGCCGGACCGAAGCCGTCTTCCAGCCGGCGCGTCGCGTGCTCGTGCGCGAGCTCACCGCCGCGGGCCTCCGCGGTGAGGACGCCGCCCTCGCGGTGCAGGCCGTGCTCTACCTCGTAAGCGGCTCGGTGCTCACCGACCTCCAGGTGGCGCGTGCGCCAGAGTCGCGCGACGCACCGGAGGAGCTGTGGACGTCGGCCGACGTGGCTGATGCGCCCGAGCTCCTCGAGTTCCTCGCCCGACCCATCGACACCGAGCAGCTCTTCGCCCGCACGCTCGAGACCCTCGTCACCGGCTTCCTTGCGCAGACGAACCAGCGAACCAGGAGATCCTCATGAGTCACCAGCTCGTCATCCGCGGCGGCACGGTCATCGACGGAACCGGCACGCCACCGTTCGCCGCCGATGTCGCCATCGACGGCGGGCACATCACCGCCGTCGGAACCGTCGACGCGGCAGGTGCCGACGAGGTCATCGACGCAACCGGGAGGCTGGTCGCGCCCGGATGGGTCGACGTGCACTCGCACTACGACGGCCAGGCCACCTGGGACCAGGAGCTTGCGCCGAGCGCGTGGCACGGCGTGACCACCACCGTGATGGGCAACTGCGGAGTGGGCTTCGCGCCCGTGGCGGCCGATCGCCACGACTGGCTCATCGACCTCATGGCGGGCGTCGAGGACATCCCGAGCGCGGTCCTTGCGGCCGGGATCCCGTGGGGCTGGGAGACCTTCCCCGAGCACCTCGATGTGCTCGAGCAGGGCTCGTGGACGATGGACCTCGGGACCCAGATCGCGCACGGCGCGGTGCGCGGCTACGTGATGGGCGAGCGCGGGGCGCGCAACGAGCCGGCCACCGCAGACGACATCGCCGCGATGCGGACCATCGTGCGGGAGGCGATCGAAGCCGGAGCGCTCGGCTTCTCGACGAGCCGCACGCTCGCGCACCTGGCCGTCGACGGTGAGCCCGTCCCGGGGACCTTCGCGGCCGAGGACGAGCTGTTCGGCATCGGAGAGGGCCTGCGTGATGCGGGCGCCGGGGTCTTCGAGGTCGCGCCGCTCGGGTCGGCCGGCGAGGACCCCGATGGGACGAAGCGCGAGGTCGAGTGGATGGCGCGCCTGTCGACGGCCATCGGGCGGCCGGTCTCGTTCGTCCTCATCCAGGTCGACTCCGCCCCCACGCTGTGGCGCGAGATCCTGGCCACCTCGAACGCGGCGGTCGCCGACGGGGCGGATCTGCGCGCCCAGGTCGCGGGTCGCCCGACGGGTCTCCTCGCCGGGCACCAGACGAGCCACAACCTGCTCGACGTCATCCCCGCCTACATCGAGCTGCGCGACCATCCGCTCCCGGAGCTGCTCGAGATGCTCCGTGACCCGGCGGTGCGCGAGCGCATCCTCGGGTGGGAGCCCGACGAGGCGACGCAGGCTCGGCTGGAAGGCGCGTACACGAAGACGTTCGTGATGGGGACGCCGCCCGACTACGAACCCGGCCCCGAGAAGAGCATCGCCGCGATTGCCGCGCGCGAGGGTCGCACACCACTCGAGGTGGCGTACGACGCGATGCTCGAGGACGACGGCCGGGCCATGCTGCTCGTCCCGCTGCTCGGCTACAGCGACGGGTCGAGCGAGCCGGTGCTCGAGATGATCAACGACCCGCGGAGTGTGCTGAGCCTCGCCGACGGGGGTGCGCACCTCGGGATCGTCTGCGACGCGTCGATGCCCACCTACTTGCTCACGCATTGGACCCGCGACCGGACGCGCGGCGATCGGGTCCCGATCGAGACGATCGTGCACAAGCAGTGCCGGGAGACGGCCGAGCTCTACGGCCTCCTCGACCGCGGCCTGCTCGCGCCGGGGATGCTCGGCGACGTCAACGTCATCGACTACGACGCGCTCGAGCTCGACAACCCGATCGTCCGCGACGACCTGCCCGGTGGAGGACGACGTCTGCTCCAGGGGGCCAAGGGCTACGTCGCCACGATCAAGCGCGGTGTCGTGACCTACCGCGACGGCGTGGCGACCGGCGCGTACCCGGGCCGCCTCGTGCGCGGCCCCCAGCCCGCCCCCGCCTGATCGGGCCGCGCCCGGGCCTTACGCCGACGACGACCGCGACGGTCGCTACGTGATGCTCATCGAGGACCTCGTCGCGTGTGGGTGTCGAATCCCGAGCCCGTCCGACGACGACGTCGCCGACTCGGTCGCAGAGCGTCGCGCTGCTGGAGTCGATGCTCGGCTGAAGGATTCGCGCCCGGACTCAGCCGGTGGGGATGGCGATCTCGGTCAGCGTGACGTAGCCGTTGTTGAACGCCTGGATGTCGGTCGTCGGGTTGTCGAGGGTCGAGCCGCAGTCCTGCGGCGCGATCGCGCTCTCGGTCGTCGGGTCGAGGGCCGTCTCGAACAGCCCGCGGTTCTCTCCCGTCGCGCAGGTCGGGATGTTCAGGTTCTCGAGGATGACAGCGACCTTCTTGCCCTTCTTGGGCGTGAGCGCCTTGCGGTGCTCGGCGACCCAGTCGAGGACCGCCTCGACGCCCGACTCGAAGTCGGGCTCACCGCCGTCGAGGAGCCCCTGACTCACACCCAGCGCGGGGACGCCCCGCTGGGCGGCCGCCTTCGCCGCGCCGACGGTTCCGGACACCTCGTCGGCGAGCTTGCCGAGGTTCTGGCCCTCGTTGATCCCGGAGATGACCAGATGAGGCGTCTTCTTCGCGCCGCCCTGTTCGAGCGCGTAGATCACGGTGTCGGCCGGGAACCCGGTGACCGCGATCGCGGGATACCCACTCGCGGTGGTCGCGTCGGCAGTGACGAGCGCACCGGGGGTCGTGTTGGAGCCCGATCCCGACTTGTTCACGTCGGGGGCGATGACGGTGACCTTCACGCTCTTCAGGCCGCGCAGACCCTCGACGAGCGCGTCGATGCCTGGCGCGCCCACGCCGTCGTCGTTGGTGACGAGGATCTGGAACGGCGCTGCCTTCTTCCTCTCGGCCTCGACCGAGGAGGACGCAGTCCCGACGAACAACGAGCCGACGAGGGTCGCGCCGAGCACGACAACGACCAGGCGACGGACGGACATGTGGGCTCCTCAGGGTGACGGTCGAGCCGTGAGTCTCACCGCGCGCCTCTGCCGCGCGCAAGGACCGATCGCGCCGCGTGCGCACTGGGTCAGGTGGAGCTGGTCAGCCGTCCTGACGGAGGCGGATCACGGCGTTCTCGCCGGTGCCCCACGGTGACGCGGCGACCGCAGCCACGACCCGGACCGCCGAGTCACCCGCCCTCAGCGCGTCGAGGATCGGTTCGTACAACCCGTTGGTGAGCGTGCGAACGGTCGCATCCAGCCCGATGTCATCGGTCGGGTAGCTCTTCACGCCGACCTCGTTCACGTTCGTTGCGCCCGCAGCACCCATCGTCGTGGCGAGCGGGTTGCGGAACCGAGCGTTGTTGGCCTCGGCGCCGATCCAGGCCGCGAGTGCTCGGATGTTCTCCATCGTCACCGGAAAGCCGAGGCGGTCGAGCAGCGCGACCGACCAGCGCGTCCGGGCGTGTCCCGCTGCCTCCAGCGACTGGACGAGCTGGGCGCGCTGGGCCGTGGCGGAAGCAAGCGTGGCGTCGAGCTCGTCGGTGCGCGCCCGCGCGGTGGCGAGAACTCCCGCGGTCGTCGTCAGTGCCGACTCGGCCCGCTCGAGTCCGAGGTCGCCCAGGATCGCGCCGGCCGCGCTGTCGGCGACGGATCCCGCACCGGACCCGACCGGGCTCGAGAGGTGACCGTCGGTTGGCGTGTTCTTCGCCGCCTCCGCGGCGGCGACCGCCGCGAGGAGGTCAGCCGCGGCCTGGGGGATCGCGCCTTGCGTGGCGCGCAGCGTCGCATCGGCGGCGGCGAGCTGCTCCACGATCGCTCGCGCCGCGGGGGTGCTCGCGTCCTCCAGAGCGCGGGCCTGTGCCGTCGGGGGCCGCAGGCTCATCCCGGCGATGGTGAGGGCGGTGGCGACGACGACGAGCACACCGACGCGCGACGCGAGCGGATGACGCCCGCGCCCGCGTTGGTGCTCGTGGTCCACCGTGTGCCTCCCAGCTGTACCCAGGAGGCAGATCGGCAGGCCGGAGGCCCTCCTTGAGGGGGATCAGCCCAGTGCACCCGATTCGCGCAGTTCCGCGATGGCAGCCGCGTCGAGGCCGAGCACGTCGGCCAGGACCTCATCGACGTGCTGTCCGACCGTGGGAGCCCGGGTGGGGACCGGCTGCTCGGCGTCGAGGACCTTCACCGGGTTGGGGAGCTGATCGGCGCCGAGTCGCTCTCGGGAGATCCACGGGAACCGGTCCTCGAACTGGGGATCGGTCGTGATCGTCTGGGGCGTGTTGACCGGAGCGATCGGGGTGTTGACCTCGTTCGACCAGGCGATCCACTCGGCCGACGTCTTGGTGCGGAAGATGTCGCGCAGCTCGGCCTGGAGCTCGCGGTTGTTCCGGGCGTGGTCGGCGAACTTCTCGCCGGGCCACCGGTCGAACAGGTCCATGCGGTCCACGCCGCGGCAGAAGTTCTCCCAGAACTCACGCTCGGAGGCCATGAACAGCACATGGCCGTCGGACGACTCGTACATCTGGTAGCGGACGCCCTCCTTCATCCCGGCGGTTCCCGGCGCGCGCCGCTCGTAGTTGTCGGACGCATTGCCCGTGACCTCCGACTGCGGGCGCTCGTACGCGCGCCAGGACTCGGAGCGGTACCAGTCCATGTACGCAGCCGCGTCGGACTGCGCGATCTCCATCTGGGCCCCGTGGCCCGTCTCACGTGCCTTCACGATGCCGGCGAGGATGCCGAACGCACCGAAGAGCGGACCCGCATGGATGCCCATCGACGGGTGCTCGGCGATGTAGCAGAACCCTTCGTCGTCGTAGGCAGGGTTCACAAGACCGGCCCACGTGTCGTACGCGATGCCGTGGCTCGGCATGTCCTTGTACGGGCCCGTCATCCCGTAGCCGGAGATCGTGATGAAGACGATCTTCGGGTTCAGCTCGCGCAGCGCGTCGTAGCCGAGACCGAGCCGCTCGAGCGCGCCCGGCCGCATCGCCTCGACGACCGCGTCCGCGGTCACGACGAGGTCGCGGAACACCTGGACCGCCTCAGGCTTGCGCAGGTCGAGCGTGAGGCTGCGCTTCCCCCGGTTGATGTGGAGGTGCATCAGAGAGTCGCCCTCGACGATGGGCCACGTCATCTGCCGGATGTAGTCGCCCTTGGGAGGCTCGACCTTGATCACGTCGGCTCCGAAGTCGACGAGGTGCGAGGTGATCGCGGCGGGGCCGAGGAGCGAGACCTCGATCACCCGAACACCGGCGAGGAGCCCTTCCTGCGCGTCCACGGCTCAGGCGCCCGGTTCGGTCGAGGCATCGGCGACGGTCGTCGTGGTTGCCGGCGGCGCTGGCCTGGCGCGCAGCACCATGTCCATCCCGGGATGGAGCGTGCAGACGATGAGGTACTTCCCGGGCTTCGTGATGGTGCGGGAGTACTGCCCGTCGGTGATCGTCTTGGACTTGAACTTCTGCGGTCCCTTGGTCACCACGACGTTGTGGGCGGCGACCCCACCCCACTCCCAGGTCACCTTGGTGCCGACGGCCACCTTCAGCTTCTTGGGCTTGAAGATGTTGTCGAGGACCTGCACGGTCCGCTCCGGTGCGGGTGTGCTCGCGGCGGGGCTCGTCGTGGTCGTCGGGTCGGTCTGGGCGACGGCGGGCGCGCCCAGCGCGAGCACGACGAGCCCGACGGCGAACCCGGCGGCGCGACCTGGAAGACTGGGCAGGGCCATCTTGATCGGTCCTCTCCTGCGATGTCACGAACGGGGAGCACCGACGGTAGCCAGCCCCGACCCGGGATGGGGAACCGCTCCTTGCCCCCACCGTCCCGGTGCGACAGCCTGGCGTCCCGGTGCGACAGCCTGGCGTCCCGGTGCGACAGCCTGGCGTCCCGGGACGTCCGCCGTGATCGCGAAGGGGAACGATGGACCGCACGCTCGAGGAGATCGACATCTACGACCCGGCTCGGTACGGGGAAGGCGTGCCGCATGAGGATTTCGCGCACCTGCGGCGAGAGAGCCCCGTCCACCGTCAGGCGATGCCCGACGGCACGTGGTACTGGGCGCTGCTGAAGCACGCCGACGTGGTCGAGGTGTCTCGTCGGCCGATGCTGTTCTCGGCCGAGCGGGGCGGGGTGGTGCTCGAGGACATGCCGGCGGAGCAGCTCGAGCAGACGAAGAACATGCTCCTGATGATGGATCCGCCGCGGCACACCACGCTGCGGGGGAAGGTGTACCCGCAGTTCCGACCCCGTCAGATCGGACGTCTGGAAGAGCGCATCCGTGAGATCTGCCGACGCATCCTCGCCATCGGTGCCGAGCGGGGCGAGGTGGAGTTCGTCCACGACATCGCCGCGCTCCTCCCTTCGGAGGTGTTCGGCGAGATGATGGGCATCCCGCCGGCCGATCGCCCCCAGATCAACCACTGGGCGGAGCTGATGACGGGTGGACAGGACCCGGAGGTCAACCCCGACGGCTACGCGAGCGGCGCGAACGAGGGCTCGGTCGAGATGGCGATCTATGGAGCGCAGTTCGCGGCCGAGCGGCGGGGCCGGGAGCTCGACGACGATGCCGACCTCGGGGCGTTGCTCCTGGCCACCGAGATCGACGGCCGTCCGATGGACGATCTCGAGTTCGCGTACTTCTTCGTGCAGCTCGTCACCGCCGGGAACGACACCACCCGCACCATGCTCTCGTCAGGGCTGCTGGCACTGATCGAGCACCCCGACGAGCTGGCTCGCCTGCGGGCCGACCGCGCGCTGATCCCGACCGCGGTCGAGGAGATCCTCCGGTTCGCGAATCCGCTCCACTACTTCCGCCGGACGGTCGCCGAGGACACCGAGATCCGCGGCCAGGCGATCGCGGCCGGCGACAAGCTGGCGATGATCTACACGTCGGCCAATCGCGACGAGGACGCCTTCGCGGACCCGGAACGCTTCGACGTCGGTCGATCTCCCAATCCCCACCTCGCCTTCGGGATCGGTGAGCATTTCTGCCTCGGCGTGCACCTCGCCCGGCTCGAGGGGAGGGTCTTCCTCGAGGAGCTCCTCGACGCCTACGCGGAGTTCGGGCTCGCAGGCCCACCCCGACGTCAACAGTCGAACCTCAACAACGCGTTGAAGTCCCTCCCGGTGCGGATCACGCCGGCATAGCGGGCGCGAGCCCCGGCGACCCAGTACCTTCCGCGCATGGCCGCGACCGATCAGGGGGAGATGCCTACCGCTCGGCCGCGCTGGTCGGTCGGGCGCGTGCTGCTCCTCGTCGTTACTGCGCTCTGTCTCTACGTGTTCGCACCGAGCATCGCCGAGGTCTTCGAGGCGTGGGACAAGCTGGACGACGTCCATCCGTTCGCGATCCCGGCGATCCTCCTGCTCGAGCTGGGCAGCTTCTGGTGCATGTGGTTCCTCCAGCGGATCGCACTCCGCACCCATGGCTGGTTCCCGGTCATCACCACCCAGCTCGCGGGGAATGCCTTCAACCGGGTCACGCCGGGTGGCGGCGCGACGGGGACGGTCCTCCAGGCCCGGATGCTCGCCGACGCGGGGTTCGATGCGGCGAAAGCCGGAACCGCGGTCACCGCGCAGTCGATCCTCATCACGGCCGCCGTGGTGGTGATGCCGATCTTCGCGTTGCCGGCCATCCTCCTCGGCACGGCGGTGCCGTCGGACCTCGAGAGCGGGATCTGGATCGGTGCGGTCGTCTTCGTGCTCATGCTGGTGATCGGCTGGCTCCTTCTCGCGACGCGGAGACCGGTCGAGGCGATAGGTCGTGGGATCGAGCGCGTCGCGAACCTGTTCCGCGTGCGGCGTCCGAAGATCCAGGGGCTCGGTCCGCGTCTGCTCGTCGAGCGCGACGAGCTGCGGCGGGCGATGGGTTCACGTTGGTTCGAGGCCGTCGGCGCGTCGATCGGTCGATGGGCGTTCGAGTACTTCGCGCTCCTCGCGATCCTGTTCGGGATCGGCGCCCGTCCCGACATCTGGCTGGTGCTGCTGGCGTTCGTCGCCGCGTCGGTGTTGGGGATGATCCCGTTCTCGCCCGGCGGGCTCGGATTCGTCGAAGCCGGGCTGACCGCGACGCTGGCCGTCTCCGGGATCAGCACCGGCGAGGCGCTGCTGGCAACGCTCGTGTTCCGTCTGGTGTCGTTCTGGCTGCCGATCCCGATCGGACTGGTGGCGGCCTGGCTCTTCCGCCGTCGCTATCCGAGGTCGGGCATCATCGCGCGCTGATCCGACGATCGTCGGCGCCGCACCTGCTCGGCGAACACCCTGACGGCCTCGGCGGTGGTGCGACTCCTGACCGTCACCAATGCGTCGAACGCGTGCTGCGCTCCTGGGAGCACGGCGTGCGTGACTGGCGACCGCGACGTGGTGCGGAGCGCCCGGACGAACGAGTCGCTCTCCTCGCGCCAGACGAGCGTGTCGTGGGCTCCGTGGACGACCAGGAAGGGTGGCGCGCCCGGGTGGACGCGGGCGATCGGGGACGCCGCGTCCCACCGGGCGCGGTCCGCGTCGGGCGAGGTCTTCATCACCACGTGCTCGAGGAAGGATGGTCGTGTCGACCCCGGACGGTCGTCGTGGCGATCGAGGAGGTCGAGGACCGCGTAGAGGGCGACGCAACCGGCGACCGACGTGTCGGCGTCCTCGAAACCGGGCTGGAAGGCGGGATCGCCGGGCGTGAGGGCGAGCAACGACGCCAGGTGACCGCCGGCCGACGCACCCGACACGATCACGAGGTCCGGATCGGCGCCGAGCCTCGCCGCGTTCGCCCGCACCCAGGCCAGGGCGCGCTTCACGTCGATGAGGTGGTCGGGGAAGGTGGCGCTCGGGCTCACCCGGTAGCCGGGCGCGACGACGAGCCAGCCGTGTCGGGCGAGGTGCCACCGCAGCGTGCGGGACTGGCGTTGGGGGAGTCCGCCGGTCCAGCTCCCACCGTGGACATGGAAGAGGACGGGGAGGGGTCGAGGTGCTGCCGTTCCTGACGCCGGGCGCAGGATCTCGACGATCTGTCGCGGGTCGTCGCCGTACCGGTGGTGCTCGACCTCGACGCCGCGCCGAGGCGGCTGCCACGGCCGCAGCGCGGCGAGCGGGTTGGGCCGGGCGAGCGGTGCGTCGAGCACGCGTCGCAGCACGGTCCGGGCCCGCGACTGCTGGATCTGGCACCACGCGAGCCCGATCCAGACCGGGACCATCAGCCCGAGGCCGATGTCGCCGGCGAGCGTGTCGAGCGCGCCCCCGCGGATCAGGAGCCAGGTGAGCAGTCCCGACCAGAGCACGTTCGCCCACGCGAGGTCGCCGGCGAGGAGGCCGAGCACGAAGAGGTGGTACGAGTACTTGATCGGCTGTCGCACGCCGAGGAGGCACGGCCCGATGGTGAGGGTCCCGAGTACGGCGAGCACGAGGAGCGCGATGCCGGACACGCGTCGATGCTAGCGACGGTCGCGCGCGCGTCCCCGGGTGCGCGCATCCACGTTCTCGGTGCATCAGCCACCGTCGGCTCCCGGTGCGTCAGGCCGCCGCCTGGTCGGGTGGGGCTCGGCCCTCGCGGGCGGCGGGGGCGTGGAGGTCCCAGGTGCTGTCGTCGTGGACGACGATCTCGTAGCTGTCGTCGTGGACGAGGTGGTGGTGGCGGGTGCAGAGGTTGCCGAGCTCGGAATACGTGGTGCGCCCGGATCGCACGAAGGCCTCGGTGTGATGTCGGTGCAGGTTCCGGTCGCGATCACACCCGCGGATCTTGCAGGTGCGGTCACGCTCGGCGATCGCAATCTTCAGTGGTGCGGGCACGTGGCGGGTGGTGCTCACGACGGTCTGGACGTCGACGCCGTCCGTGATGACCAGCTGCAGCAGGCCGTGGGAGAGGACCTGGCGGGCGTGGGACACGGGCACGGGCCCGACGCCGGGGATCTCGCAGATCTCGCCGGGCTCCGAAGCGCCGCGCAGCAGGGCCGGCAGGTCGACCCGGACGCGGGCGACGTGCTTCGGAGAGGCCGCGCCCGCGCTACCGCCGGCGTGGGCGAGGTCGCAGAGCGCGTCGAAGCGGACGGCGTCGTGGGAGTCGCGTCGCTCGGCGGACCGTGCGGCTTCGAAGCGCTTGCGGGTGAGGGGCTCGAGCGCGTCGAGGAGGTCGGCGACCGCGGCGCTGGGCCCGGAGAAGCTGCCGTGGGTCGCGGCGCCTTGGCTCCACACTCGCAGGTGCCGGTCGTGGTGGGCGCGGCGGGCGGCGGCTTCCTGGTCGGTCGCCGCGGCCACGACCCGCTCCTTCTCCGCCCGCAATCCGCGCATCCCCGAGCGCGACGCGGTCTTCAGCAGGTGTGACTCGGCGCTCGGGTCGACCGCGGCGCCGGCCGCGACCTGGGCGGCTTGGGCGATCGAGAGGCGCCCGTCGAGGAGGCGGTCTCGCGTCTCGGGCAACGTCTGCACCCGCTTGGCCGTGACGAGCGCCTCGCGGGCCTGGCCTTGCGAGCAGCCCGAGGCCTCCGCCAGCCACTGCTCGGGCGACGCCGCCCGTCCGCCGCGCCAGGCATTGGTCTCGGCCGCTCGGGCCGCCAGCGTGGCCTTCGCGGTCGCCGCGAGCTTCTCGATCCGGGCCGCGGCCGTCGTGAGTCGGGCCGCATCGGACCCGCCGAGGCGAGCGGGCTCGAGCGCCTGCACGGCGTGGTGGAGGTCGTCGGCGATCTCCTC
>JAWOIO010000249.1:0-4990 GCA_046484625.1 Acidimicrobiia bacterium | reverse complement strand
CGCGAGCTCGAGACCACGATCTGGTTCCCCGCGGCCGGGCCGCCCGAGGAGAGCGGGTCGGCCGTGCCCGACACGGCCGGTGGGCCCTACCCAGTCATCCTCTTCGCGCACGGCCTCAGCGGTACCCCCGAGGGTGCCGAGGGGCTCCTCAGGAGCCTCGCGGCCGCCGGCTACGTGGTCGCCGCACCCCTCTTCCCGCTGTCGGGCGGCGGCGGCCCCCACAAGCCCGACGCTGCCGACGTCGTCAACCAGCCGGGCGACCTCAGCTTCCTGATCGACGAGCTGGTCGCGGCATCGAAGGCGAAGAACGGGGACCTGGCCGGCATGATCGACCCGAAGGCCATCGGCATCGCCGGCCACTCCAATGGTGGCATCACCGTCCTCGGTGCAACCGCGCACTCGTGCTGTCGCGACGAGCGCATCAAGGCGGTCGCCGCACTGTCGGCGTCGCCGGCGCCCTATCCCGGCGGGAAGTACTCGTTCGCGAAGATGCCGCCCTTCTTGGTCGTCCACGGCACGGCGGACGACCTCGTTCCCTACGACGGCATGGCTCGCACCTTCAACCAGGCACGCGGCCCGAAGGTCCTGCTCACGGTCGAGGGAGGCGGCCATGGTGCGTCGATCTCCGTCGACGGCCCGGGCGGGCCGAGTCTCCTGGCGACCATCACCGACTTCTTCGACGGCTACCTCCGTGGTGACGACGATGCCATCGCCCGCCTCCCCGACGACGCCGAGGCTGGCGCGACGTCGATCCTCGCGGCCACCGACCCCGGCTCGAAGGAGAAGACCCCCGTCGCCCCGAGGGTCGAGTACGACCGCACGATGACGGTGACGCCGCGCACGAACCTCTCGGATGGCGATGTCGTGACGGTCACCTGGTCGGGCTTCTCCCCCGGTGGCGTCGTCAACATCCTCCAGTGCGGTCCCGACCGCAGCTCCGGCGCGGCCGGCTGTGACCTCACGACCGCTGCGATCCTGCACCCCGATCCGACCGGCGAAGGTGAACTCCAGCTCACCATCATTGAAGGCCCGGTCGGCGACTCGATCTGTGACGCGCAGAGTCCGCCGTGTGTGATCATCGCCAACGACGACAGCTCCACCGACCCCGCCGATATGATCGAGGTCAAGATCCGCTTCAAGAAGTAGCAGTCGCAGGACCATCAGCGCCCTGCACGTCCTACGACGAGACGTCGAGAGGACTCCCTCGAACAGGAAGGTCTGGCGATGGCAGCACCGTCCGAGCAGCTCCAGTACCAGGGCGAAGCCCTCCAGCAGCTCGTCGCTGGGGTGAAGGCCGACCAGTGGGACCAGCCCACCTCGTGCTCGAAGTGGACCGTGCGGGACCTCGTCGGCCACGTCGTCGGCGGTGGCACCGTGTTCGCGGCGAGCTTCCGCGGCGAGGCCGCGCCCGAGGGCGACCCGGGCGACCTGCTCGGCGACGACCCGGCCGGCGCGCTGGCGAAGGTGTTCTCCGACTTCGGGTCCGCAGCCGACTCCGAGGGCGCCATGGACCGGGAGATCGTGCTCCCGTTCGCCACGCTCCCGGCGCAGGCTGCGCTCGACATCGCGAAGTTCGACCTTCTCGTCCACGCCTGGGACATCGCCACGGCGACGGGCCAGGCCTTCGACCCGCCCGCCGACGTCGTCGAGAACGCCCGCGCCACCGCCGAGACGATCGTCGGTGGGCTGCGCGACGGCGACACCTTCAAGGACGCGGCCGAGGCTCCGGAGGGCGCGAGCCCCATGGAGCAGCTCGCGGCGTTCTCCGGTCGCACCCTGTGACCTGAGGCGACCCAGCGTCGACCCGCGCGACCTACTCGTCGGCGGAGTACTCGTCGGCGGAGAGGTGCCGGCCGGGGAGAGGTGCCGGCCGGCTCGGCGTCGTGCTCAGCCCGAGCCGTCGAAGGTGTGGTCGCGCTGGAACCCCGCGTGGTCCTGCTGGGCGATGCGCCAGTAGACCTCGGCGATGTTCGCCGGGTCGAACGCCGTCCCCGCTGAGATCGGCTGGGTGATCGTGACGATCGCGACGTCGACGGGCGACTCGGCGAGCTCGAGGTCGAGGCTGAGCGCGAGGTTGAGCTGCGCGCCCTTCCCGATGCTCAGCGCGGTCGATGCCGCCTCGGGATGCGTGGCGAGGGTGTTGACGGTGAACACGAGCACGCCGTGGTCGGCGTCCTCCATGGTTGCCACGGCCGGCTTCACCGTGTTGAGCGCGCCGAGCACGTGGATCTTCAGCGCAAGCATGAGCGCGTCGGTCGAGAGCTCGAGCGCCGGCTCCGCCTGGTAGATCGACGCGTTGTACACGACCATGCTCGGCACGCCGATCGCATCCCGGATCTCGGCGAACGCCTGCTCGACGGACTCGGCGTCGGTCACGTCGGCGAACGCCGCGCAGACGGACACCCCGGTCGGCTCGAGCTCGGCGGTGGCGTTGTCGAGCACCTCCTGGCGGTTGGCGACGAGCCCGATCGCCCACCCTTCGGCGGCGAACCGCTGTGCCATCGCCGCACCCAGCCCGGGCCCGGCTCCCACGATCACGAGCGACTTCGTCATGGGCAGGGACTGTAGGACACCCGGGCTCGACCAGTTCTGGTGACGAGATCGGCCGTCCCGGGGGCCGGATCCGTCACCGGAACCTAGAGGTGGAGGGGCTACCCCCACCCCGAAGACGCCAGCGGGCCGGATTCCGGCCGGGCGAGGCCGTCCGTACCGTGCGAACGGACAGATCCCCCGTCTCCGGAGGCCCCGATGCTCGCCCGTCTCGCCCACTTCACCTACCGCCGCCGCCGTTCCGTCGTCGCGGCGTGGGTCGTCCTCTTCATCGGCACCTTCGCGGTCGCCGGCGCGCTCGGCAGCGAGTTCCGCACCGAGTTCCGCCTCCCCGGCTCCGAGAGCCAGGCCGCCGCCGACCTGCTCGCACGCTCCGGCTTCGGCGACCGGGCCGGTGACTCCGGCCGGATCGTGTTCGAGACGGCCGCCGGTGTCGACGACCCGGCGGTGCGGGCCCAGGTGGAGGTGCTCCTCGCCGAGGTCGACGGCGCCGCCCGTGGGACGAGTGTGTCCAGCCCGTACGCGCCCGGCAACGAGCACCAGATCGCCGACGGCGGCACCGTCTTCTACGCCGACATCAACTTCGCCGAGCGCAGCAACGAGGCCTACCTCGTCGCCGGCGAGCAGATCGCCGCGGTCGTCGACGGTGCCCGCACCGACGGCCTGGGCGTCTCCCTCGGCGGCGACATGTTCTTCGACGAGGAGGACGGCAGCTCGAGCGAGATGATCGGCGTCCTCGCCGCGATGGTCATCCTCCTCCTCGCGTTCGGCTCGGTCCTCGCGATGGGCCTCCCGATCGCCACCGCCCTGTTCGGCATCGGCGTGGGCGCGGCGATCGTGATGATCGCCCGCACGTTCATCGACATGCCCGACTTCACCATGGCCGCGATCTCGATGGTCGGCATCGGCGTGGGCATCGACTACGCGCTGTTCATCGTCACCCGCTACCGGGAGGGCCTGCACGTCGGCCTCGACCCCGAGCGGGCCGTCGTGCAGGCCATCGACACCGCGGGCCGCGCCGTGCTGTTCGCGGGCACCACGGTGATGATCTCGGTCCTCGGCCTCCTCCTCACCACGCTGTCGTCCACGCAGGGGGTCGCGATCGCGATCTCCCTCGGCGTGCTGATGACGATGCTCGCCGCGGTCACCCTCCTTCCTGCATTGCTCGGGTTCGTGGGCACCAACATCGACCGGCTCGGGCTCCCCCACCGCCGCACGGCCGCCCGCCCGGGCCGCACAACCTTCTGGTACGGGTGGAGCCGCACCCTGCAGCGCCGACCGGGCCGGGCCGCGGCCGCCGGGTTCGTCGTGCTGCTCGTGCTCGCCGCGCCCACGCTGTCGATGCGCCTCGGCATCGGCGACGCCGGCAACCTGCCCGAGACCAACACCAACCGCCAGGCCTACGACACGCTGGCCCGCGGCTTCGGGCCCGGGTTCAACGGCCCGCTCGTCCTGGCCGTCGAGACGCCGTCGGGCGCGGCCGACGCCCCGGTGCTCGCGGCGCTCGAGACCGAGCTCGCCCGGACCCCGGGCGTCGCCGCCGCCACTCCCCCGATCGCCAACGCCGACGGCACCGCCGCGGTGCTCCAGGTGTTCCCCACCACGTCTCCCCAGGACGAGGCGACCTCGGACCTCGTCACCCGCCTGCGCGACGACGTGATCCCGGCGGCCACGGCGGGCACCGACGTGACCGCGCTCGTCGGTGGCACCGTCGCCGCGCTCGACGACATCACCGCCGCCACTGCCGCCGACTTGCCCCTCTTCATCGGGGCAGTGCTGGTGCTGAGCTTCCTGCTGCTGATGCTGGTGTTCCGCAGCATCCTCGTGCCGCTCAAGGCCGTCGTGATGAACCTGCTCTCGATCGGCGCCGCGTACGGCATCGTCGTCGCCGTGTACCAGTGGGGCTGGGCCGCCGACGTGTTCGGCGTCGCCAAAGCGGGCCCGATCGAGGCCTGGGCGCCGGTGTTCCTGTTCGCAGTCGTGTTCGGCCTGTCGATGGACTACGAGGTGTTCCTGCTCTCCCGTATCCGGGAGGAGTACGACCGCACCGGCGACAACGCCACCGCAGTGGCCGACGGCGTCGCGTCGACGGCCCGGGTGATCACCGCTGCCGCGGCGATCATGGTGTGCGTCTTCGGGTCGTTCGTCCTCGGCCCCGAGCGCGGCTTGGCCCTGTTCGGCCTCGGCCTCGCGGTCGCGGTGTTCCTCGACGCCACCGTCGTGCGGCTCCTGCTCGTGCCCGCCACGATGGAGCTGCTCGGAGATGCCAACTGGTGGATGCCCCGCTGGCTCGACCGGATCCTGCCGAGGGTCCACGTCGAGGGCGGCCACGAGGAGCGCGAGCACGAGGAGTGCGACCGCGTCCCCGCTCCGGCCGCACCGCGCATCCCGGCGATCCCCGCCTTCTCTGTCCCCTCCCCCCGTCATGAGGAAGTGAGCG
>JAWOIO010000174.1:0-24072 GCA_046484625.1 Acidimicrobiia bacterium | reverse complement strand
ACGAGCACGAGCTGGTCGAGGAGCGGACCGAGTGGGAGCGGGCGCTCGGCGACGCGGGATGGATCGGGATCGGGTGGCCGACCCAGTACGGCGGCCGGGGTCTGTCGCTCACCCAACAGGTGATCTTCTACGAGGAGTACGCGCGCGCCCACGGGCCGGGCCGCGTGGGGATCGTCGGGGAGGGGCTGCTCGGGCCGACGGTCATCGCGTTCGGGTCCGACGCACAGAAGCGGCGGTTCCTCCCCGGGATCCTGGCCGGCACCGAGATCTGGTGCCAGGGGTACTCCGAGCCCAACGCCGGGTCTGACCTGGCGAACGTCGCCACCCGCGCGACCCGCGATGGCGACGACTGGGTGATCGACGGCCAGAAGGTGTGGACGTCGTTGGCGACCTGGGCCGACTGGTGCTTCGTCCTGTGCCGCACCGACCGCGACGCCCCGAAGCACAAGGGGATCTCCTGCCTGCTGGTCGAGATGGACCAGCCCGGGATCGAGATCCGCCCGATCGCCCAGATCACGGGGACGTCGGAGTTCAACGAGGTCTTCTTCGACGGCGCCCGCACGGCTGCCGAGAACGTCGTCGGCGAAGTGAACGACGGGTGGCGGGTCGCGATGGGGACGCTGGCATTCGAGCGGGGCGCCTCGACCCTCGGGCAACAGCTCGACTTCGAGAACGAGCTGCACGCGATCCTCGAGGTCGCGAAGAAGCGCGGCTGCAGCGACGATCCGACCATGCGTCAACGGATCGCCGACACCTGGATCGCGCTCAGGGTCATGCGCTTCAACGCGCTGCGATCCATGAGCGCGCTCGAGCAGGGTGCGATGACGGGGCTCACGAGCGTGCACAAGCTGTACTGGGCGACGCTGCACCGGTCGATGGGCGAGCTCGCGCTCGCGGTGCTGGGCCCGGACGCCGAGATCGCCGACGGCGCGCCGTACGACCTGACACCGTTCCAGCGGCTGTTCCTCTACTCGCGTGCCGACACGATCTACGGCGGCGCGAACGAGATCCAACGCAACGTGATCGGGGAACGTGCCCTGGGGCTGCCGAAGGAGCCGAGATGACCGACCGTCGCGCGACCCGCGCACCTGCGGAGCCACCGCCCCACGCGTTGCTGGAGGGCAAGACCGTCGTGGTCACGGCCGCGGCCGGCACCGGGATCGGGTTCGCCACCGCCAAGCGCGCGCTGGAGGAAGGCGCCCGGGTGGTCGTGAGCGACCATCACGAGCGTCGGCTCGGTGAGGCCGTCGAGCAGCTCGCGGAGATCGCCGGCACCGCGCCCACGTCCGCCGTCTGCGACGTGACCGTGGAGTCACAGGTCGAGGCGCTGCTCGCGACCGCGATCGACGCGTACGGCGCCGTCGACGTCATGGTCAACAACGCCGGGCTGGGTGGCACCGTCGACCTGGTCGAGATGACCGACGAGCAGTGGCACCAGGTGCTCGACGTGACCCTGAACGGGACGTTCCGGTGCACGCGCGCCGCCCTCCGTCATATGACCGCGCGGGGATCGGGTGTCGTCGTGAACAACGCGTCGGTCCTGGGCTGGCGGGCCCAGCGCGGCCAGGCGCACTACGCGGCGGCCAAGGCGGGGGTGATGGCGCTGACGCGTTGCGCCGCGGTCGAGGCCGCGCCCCACGGTGTGCGGGTGAACGCCGTGGCGCCGAGCCTCGCGATGCACCCGTTCCTCGCGAAGGTGACGAGCGACGAGCTGCTCGACGAGCTGACCGAGCGGGAGGCGTTCGGCCGTGCGGCCGAGCCCTGGGAGATCGCCAACGTCGTGGTGTTCCTCGCGAGCGACTACTCGTCGTACATGACCGGCGAGGTCGTCTCGGTCAGCAGTCAGCGCGCCTGAGGATCGGCGGGTCCCGAGGTCGCTGCACCGGCACGCCGGCCAACAGAGCGCCGGACCGGGCACGCGCTCGGCCAGACTGTCGCGATGAGCGAGTGGCTCGTGCCCGTCTCGCCCTGGGTGCGCTTCGTGGGCCGAGGTGGCCGTGCGATCGAGGGCACCTTCGACGCGCTCCAGTCCGCAGTGCTCACCGGCGGGCTCGACCGCTTCGTGTGCGAGGTGCGTGGGCCGCTCGTCGACGCGCGGGCCGGCGACCTCGTCTGGTGCTTCATCCCCGACGGCGACATCGGCGTCGTCGCGGTCGGCCGCGCGAAGGCCCCGACGAAGGGGACGCAGCCGGAGTTCACGGTCGCGATCGACCGGCCTCGTAGCCGGGTTCTCGCGGCCGACCCGCTCCCGGCGCCGACGATCCGGCGGTGGGTCCCCGAGCTGCGTCAGGGATCGGTGCGACTCGATCCGCGGCCCCGCGCCCTGACCGTCCTCGACGGATGGCTGCGGGAGCGCAACGCCCGCGACGTCGAGATGCTCGCGACGCTCCCGGCATCGCCGTGGCGAGCGACAGCGACCCGTGGTGAGAAGGGGTTGGCGCTTGCCGCGCACGACGTGATCGGTCCGACCTCGCGGATGCTGCGGTCCCAGGACTTCGCGCTCGGACTCGGCAAGGGGGCGGGCGCGTCGCCGAGCGAGGAACCGCGGATCATCGCCCGCCGGGTGCGCGATGTGGTCGTCCTCGACGTGTGCCGCATCGTCGCCGGCCGTGGTCGGGCCGAGTCGCTCGCCGCGATCGGCCCACTTCTCGAGACCAAGTGGCGCCTCGAACGTGCCCGGCGCGACGAGCGGCTGCGGGTGACCCCATGGGTCGCGTTCTCGGCCCGTCCCCACGCCGAGGTCCTCGCGTTCATCGAGGAGTCCGGCCTGCTGGTGAGCTGGACCCAGCGGAGCGGTGTCGTCGAGCTCACCGACCGCTCGAAGCAGCGCTGGTACCAGTACCTCGGCGTCCGCTGACGGACACCTACCGTCAGGGGCTCGTGTTCTCCGCGGCGTCACGGTAGGCGGGCATCTCGCCGCCACCATGCACGACGATCTGCTCGCCGGTCACGTAGCGGGCGAGGGGCGATGCCGCGAACAGGCACACGTCGGCGATCTCCGACGGGTCGGCGATGTGCCCGAGCGGCACGGTCGCGCCGACTGCCGCGATGCCGTCCTCGTCGCCGTAGTACAGGTGCGACTGCTCGGTGCGCACCATGCCGGCGGTCACGCACACGACCCTGACCTTCGGGGCGAACTCGACCCCGAGCGTCTGGGTGGCATTGATGAGCCCGGCCTTCGCCGCGCCGTACGCCACGCCCTCGGGGTTCGCTCGCGTGCCGCTCACGCTCGCGATGTTGATGATGGTGCCGCCGTCGTCCTGGGTATCCATCACCGCGAAGGCCCGTTGGGCGAACACGAGGGGCGCGATCAGGTTGAGGTTGATGATCGCGGTCGTGAACTTGGGGGAGGCCGTGGCCGAGTCGGCGGGTGGCGCGCCACCCGCGTTGTTCACGAGCACGTCGAGTCGGCCGAACCGCTCGATCGTGGTCGCGACGACGACGTCGATCTGGTCCGGGTCGCGGATGTCGGCGGCCACGAACACCGCCGACCGCCCGCCGGCCTCGGGAACCGACTCTGGCTCGGTGCGTCCGCAGACGACTACCTCGGCGCCGGCATCGAGGAATCGCTCGGTGATCCCCCGACCCACACCTCGTGCGCCACCGGTGACGACGACGACCCGGCCCGTGAAGTCGAGGGGATCCGCCGGCGGCATGGTGCGACGGTACCTGACGGGTCGTCATGGACGACGGGTAACCTCTTCGCCATGATCCGGCTCGCCATGATCAGCTCGCCATGATGAGCACGCCGTGATCAGGACACCATGATTCGAACTGAGGTCCGCGACCACGTCGCCGAGATCGTCCTCGACAATCCGCCGGTGAATGCACTCCCCGTCGCGGGCTGGTTCGAGCTCGCGGACACGATCCGACGCCATGGTCGCGACCAGGCCGTGCGCGCCGTGATCATCGCCGCCAACCCCGAGCTGCGGGCGTTCCAGGTGGGCGTCGACATCAAGGAGCTCGCGGCAGACCCCACACACGAGTCGCTCATCGGCGTGAACCGGGGTTGCTACGAGACGTTCGCGGCGGTGTACGACTGCGAGGTGCCGGTCATCGCGGCCGTGCACGGCCATTGCCTCGGCGGAGGGGTGGGGATCGCCGGCAACGCCGACATCCTCGTCGCTGCCGACGACGCCACGTTCGGTGTGCCGGAGGTCGACCGGGGCGCGCTCGGCGTGGCCACGCACCTCGCCCGGCTCGTGCCGTACAAGAAGATGCGCACCATGTTCCTCACGGGGCAGATGATCAGCGCGGCGGAGCTGTTCGAGTTCGGCAGTGTCGAGCGGGTCGTGCCGCGCGCCGAGCTCATGGACGCCGCGCGCGAGATCGCGGCCGTCATCGCGAAGAAGAGCCCGATCGTGATGCGGCGGGCGAAGGAGTCGCTCAACGCGATCGACCCCGTCGACGTGAAGCGCTCTTACCGCTTCGAGCAGGGCTTCACTTTCGAGCTCAACCTCTGGGGTGACTCCGACGAGCTGCGCCAGGCATTTGTCGACAAGCGCGAGGCCGACGTCGGCGGCGCCGACGAGGCAGGTAGAGCATGAGCAAGGCGCGCGTCCCGGTGATCGACGGTTTGTTTCGCGAGGAACCCGATGGCTCCGGGCGTCTGCTTGGCGGACGCTGCCCCACGTGTGGCGCCTCGTTCTTCCCGAAGCAGTGGTCGTTCTGCCGCAACCCCGCGTGTGGTGGTACCGAGCTCACCGATGTGGAGCTCTCGACCCGCGGGACGCTCTGGTCGTTCACCGACAACCGCTACGCGCCGCCTCCGCCGTACCCGGCACCGCAGGGTGACGAGCCCTTCGAGCCCTACGGCGTCGCTGCGGTGGAGCTCGCCGAGGAGCAGATGGTCGTGCTCGGTCAGCTCGCGCGCGGGACCGACGTCGGGGCGCTCTCGCTCGGCCAGGAGATGGAGCTCGTCGTGGAGGACTTCTTCGAGACCGACGACGAGGTCCGCACCGTGTGGAAGTGGAAGGTTGCCGAATGAGGGTGCCCGGATGAAGGTGTCAGCATGAGCGACGTCACGATCCTGGGCGTGGGGATGCACCCCTGGGGGAAGTGGGGCAAGAGCTTCGTCGAGTACGGCGCGGTCGCGGCTCGAGCTGCACTCGCCGACGCCGGCCTCTCGTGGGACGACGTCGACTACCTCGCGGCCGGGAACACGATGCGCAACGGCTACCCGGGCTACGTCTCCGGCTCCACGTTCGCGCAGGCGCTGGGCTGGCGCGGGGTGCCCGTGTCGTCGAGCTACGCCGCGTGTGCGAGCGGGGCCGTCGCCATCGAAGCGGCCCGGGCGCGCATCCGGGCCGGCATGGCCGACGTCGCGGTGGTGGTCGGTGCCGACACCGCACCCAAGGGATTCTTCGGCCCGCTCCCCGGTGAGCGTCCCGAGGACCCCGACTGGCTGCGGTTCCACGTGCTCGGCGCGACGAACCCCACCTACTTCGCGCTGTACGCCCGCCGCCGGATGGAGCTCTACGGCACCACCACGAAGGACTTCGCGGCCGTCAAGGTGAAGAACAGCCGCCACGGGCTCTCGAACCCGAACGCGCGGTACCGCAAGGAGTTCACCGAGGACGACATCGCCGAGTCACCTGTCGTGGCCGACCCGCTCCGACTCGTCGACATCTGCGCGACGAGCGACGGCGGCGCGGCGGTGGTGCTCGCGAGTGCAGAATACGCGGCGAAGATGGCCGACCGCGGTCGCCATGTGCGGATCGCCGCGCTCTCGACCGTCACGCCCTCGTACCCGAACACCTACCTCGACATGCCCGACATCGCGACGGACTCCGCGGTAGGTGCACCGGCGGCGCCTCGCCCGTTCCGCGACGCGATCGCCCACGCGGCGTACGAGGAGGCCGGCCTCGGTCCCGACGACATCTCGTGCGCGGAGGTCTATGACCTCTCCACCGCGCTCGAGCTCGACTGGTACGAGAACATCGGCCTGTGCGCGCCCGGCGAGGCCGAGGGACTGCTGCACTCCGGCGCCACGACCCTCGGGGGGCGGGTGCCCGTGAACCCGAGCGGTGGGCTCGCCTGCTTCGGCGAGGCGATCCCTGCCCAGGCCATCGCCCAGGTGTGCGAGCTCACCTGGCAGGTGCGCGGCGAGGCCGGGGACCGCCAGGTCGAAGGTGCGCGCGTCGGTCTCTCGATCAACCAGGGCCTGTTCGGGCACGGCAGCTGCGTGATCGTGACTGCATGACCGGCAAGAGGATGACCGAGGACGACGTCGTCGCGGAGCTGCGTGACGGGATGACGATCGGCATCGGCGGGTGGGGGTCCCGGCGGAAGCCGATGTCGGTCGTGCGGGCGATCCTCCGCTCCGACCTCACCGACCTCACCGTCGTCAGCTACGGCGGACCCGACATCGGGATGCTGTGCGCGGCCGGCAAGGTGAAGAAGGCCGTGTACGGCTTCGTGTCGCTCGACTCCATCCCGCTCGAGCCGCACTTCCGGGCCGCTCGCCAGAACGGGACCATCGAGGCGATGGAGCTCGACGAGGGGATGCTCCAGCTCGGCCTGCGGGCCGCCGCGTGGCGGGTCTCGTTCCTGCCGTGCCGCGCCGGGCTGGGCTCGGCGATTCTCGAGGTGAACGCCGACATGCGCACCGTCACCTCTCCCTACGACGGCCAGGAGCTCGTGGCGATGCCCGCGCTCCCGCTCGATGTGGCGCTGCTCCACGCGAACCGGGCCGACGAGCGCGGCAACGCCCAGTACCTCGGACCGGACTGGTACTTCGACGACCTGTTCGCGATGGCCGCGGAGCGGACGTTCGTGTCCTGCGAGCGGGTCCGACCGGTGGGGTCGCTGGTCGACGAAGGCCCGCTCGAGTCGATCCGGGTCAGCCGGATCTACACCGATGGTGTGATCGAGGCGCCGCTCGGTGCGCATTTCACCCACTGCGTCCCCGACTACGAACGCGACGAGGCCCTGCAGAAGGAGTACGCCGCGACGGCGAAGGATCCGGACGCCTGGGCGGCGTTCCGCGCGAAGTACATCGACGTCCCCGAGACCGACTACCGCGCGCTCGCGACAGCATCACTCGAGGGAGCCGCGCGATGAGCGAGGTGACGCTGGCCGACGTGTGCGTCGTCGCCTGCGCCGAGGCGTGGCGCGGCGACGGGGAGATCCTCGCGAGCCCGATCGGTGTGATCCCCACGCTCGGGGCCCGGCTCGCGGCGCTCACGTTCGAGCCCGACCTCGTGTACTCCGACGGGGACGCTGTGCAGCTCGGTGCGCCGCTTCCGGCGGGCGCCGGACCGGATGTCGCGCGGGTGGCCGAGGCGTGGCTGCCGTTCGGGAAGATGTTCGACATCGTGTGGTCGGGCCGACGGCACGTGATGATGGGCGCAACGCAGGTCGACCGGTTCGGCAACCAGAACATCGCGTGCATCGGGCCATGGGAGAAGCCCAAGGCCCAGCTGCTCGGCGTGCGCGGCGCACCCGGGAACACGGTCAACAACCCGACGAGCTACTTCGTCCCGCAGCATGGACCGCGCGTGTTCGTGGAGTCCGTCGACTGCGTGTCGGGAGTCGGGTATGACCGCGCCGCGGCCGCGGGGCCGACCGCGTCCGAGTTCCACGAGATCCGACATGTGATCTCGAACCTCGGGGTGTTCGACTTCGACACCCCGGATCACGCGATGCGCCTCCGCTCCGTCCATCCCGGCGTGAGTGTCGAGGCCGTCGTCGAGGCGACCGGGTTCGCGCTCGTCGTCCCCGACGATGTCCCCGAGACCCGTGCACCCACCGACGAGGATCTCCGCCTGCTGCGCGACGTCCTCGACCCCGGCGGACTGCGCGTCGCCGAGGTTCCCGCGCCCTGATGCACGCCGCCCTGCACACCGCGCTCTGCGACCTGTGCGACATCGAGCGCCCGATCGTGCAGACCGGGATGGGCTGGGTCGCCGGCCCTCGCCTGACCGCCGCGACCTCCAATGCCGGCGGGCTCGGGATCCTCGCCGCCGCGACGATGGACTACGACGAGCTCGTACAGGCGATCGGCGAGACGAAGGACCGCACCGAGAAGTCGTTCGGGGTGAACCTCCGGTCGGACGCGCCCGACGCAGCCGAGCGCTGCGAGCTGCTGATCTCCCAGAAGGTGAAGGTCGCGTCGTTCGCGCTCGCGCCGAAGGAGGCGCTCATCAAGCGGCTCAAGGACGCCGGGGTCGTCGTGATCCCGTCCGTCGGCGCTCGCCGCCACGCGGAGAAGGTGGCCGCGTGGGGCGTCGACGCCGTGCTCGTCCAGGGTGGCGAAGGTGGCGGGCACACGGGCTCGGTGCCGACCACGCTGCTGCTCCCGCAGGTCGTCGACGCGGTCGACCTGCCGGTGATCGCCGCGGGCGGGTTCTTCGACGGCCGCGGCCTCGTCGCCGCCCTCGCCTATGGCGCGAGCGGGATCGCGATGGGCACCCGGTTCCTGCTCACGAAGGACAGCACGGTCGGCGACGCCGTCAAGCAGCTGTACCTCGAGAAGGCCGTCACCGACACGCTCGTGACGACCCAGGTCGACGGGGTCCCGCACCGCGTCCTGCGCACCGAGTTCACCGAGCGGCTCGACCGAACGGGCGGGCTCACGAGCCTGCCGCGTGCGCTCCGCAACGCGTTCCGCTTCCAACGGCTCTCCGGGATCTCGTGGCGCGACATGCTGCGCGAGGGCCGCGCGATGCGGAAGTCCCAGGACCTCTCGTGGAGCCAGGTAGTGATGGCCGCGAACACGCCGATGCTGCTGAAGGCGGCGATGGTCGACGGCCGCCCCGACCTCGGGGTGATGGCGAGCGGCCAGGCCGTCGGGGTCATCGACGACCTCCCGAGCGTCGCCGAGCTGCTCGACCGCATCGTCGACGAGGCCGAGGACGCGCTCAAGCGGCTGGCACCGTGACCCGAGCCCGATGAGCGGCATCGAGCTCCAGGGGACCGTCGCGCCCGGGTACGAGCAGGTCGCCGACGCCTTCCTCGCGAACTTCGGGAACGCCGAGGAGGGCGGGCGCGGCGATGTGGGCGCGGCGTGCTGTCTCCATGTCGACGGCGAGCCGCTCGTCGACGTGTGGGGCGGCCTCGCGGACCAGGCAACCGGTCGACCGTGGGTACGCGACACGATCGTCATCGTCTTCTCGTGCACGAAGGGTGTCGCCGCGGTCGCCGTGAACCAGCTCATCGAACGCGGCGACCTCGACCCCGATGCGCCGGTCGCGCGCTACTGGCCCGAGTTCGCGGCGAACGGCAAGGCGGAGATCCCCGTCCGCTGGGTGCTCTCGCACCGGGCCGGGCTCGCGGCGGTGGATGCGCCCGACCTCACCCTCGACGACGTCGCCGCCTGGGACCCGGTCGTCGAGGCGATCGCTGCCCAGGAGCCGAACTGGGAGCCGGGGACCCGGCACGGGTACCACGCCCGCTCCTACGGGTGGATCACCGGCGAGATCATCCGGCGGATCACGGGGCTGATGCCGGGGGAGTACGTCGCGCGCGAGATCGTCGACCCGCTCGGGCTCGACTTCGTCGTGGGCGTCCCGGAGTCCGAGGACCCGCGCGTCGCGACGCTCTACCCGGCGCGCTTCGACGACCCCGCCGTGGAGGCGCTCGTCGACCAAGTGCTGCGTGATCCGTCGTCCATGCTGGGCCGCGTCATGGGCGGCCCAGCCGGCCTGTTCGGGTACGACGACATGTGGAACACCCGCCGGATGCGCGCCGCACAGATGCCGTCGTCGAACGGTCACGGCGATGCCCGCTCGCTCTCGCGCATGTACGCCGCGTGCCTCGACGAGGTCGACGGTGTCCGGCTGCTCTCGGACGACGCGGTCGCCCGTGCGACCGAGGTGCAGTCGAGCGGGAAGGACTGCGTGATCGGCCAGCCCCTCACGTTCGGCCTCGGGTTCGGCCTCTCACCGACGTTCGGTCCGTCGGCCGGCCCGAAGGCGTTCGGACACTCCGGCGCGGGAGGCTCCGTGGCGTTCGCCGATCCCGAGCGCGGCCTGTCGTTCGCGTACGTGATGAACCAGATGCAGCTGTCGATGTCGGAGGCCGACCAGCGGTCCGAGTCGCTGATCGCGGCCTGCTACGAGGCGGCCGTATGACGGACGTCGAACGTGCCCGCGCCGTGTTCGAGCGACGGCGAGCCGCGTGGCTCGCGGAGGACCTCGACGCATACCTCGCGTGTTTCGCCGACGACGTGGTGCTCGACGTCCCGGGTCGCACCGTCCGGGGCCGCGCGGAGTACGAACCGATGGCGCGGGGCTCGTTCGCCTGGGCGCGCCCTCTGTCGTTCGACTTCCACCACCTGGCAGCCGACGGCGACGTCGTGTTCGCCGACTGGACGATCGAGGTCGAGCGCCGGTCCGATGCGACCCGCATCGAGTGGCGGGGGATGAGCGTCTGCGAGCTGCGCGACGACGTCATCGCCTGGTGGCGCGAGTACTACGAGGACCCCGGAGCGTTGGCGAAGGCGGCCCGCGGGTAGCAACCGTCCTCCTGTTCTCGTGACGGAATCTGCCCCCCTCCTGTTCTCGTGACGGAATCTGCCCGCATGGGGGCGCGGTGCGTCACCGATTCGTCGGTAGGGGCAGGTTGCGTCACGAGACTCGTCGCGTGGGGGACCGCAGTGCGCGACGCAGAGTCGCGACCACGGCGGCGGGATGGTGCGAGATCTGCTCGGCGGTGAAGCGCAGGACGCGGAATCCCTCGGCGACGAACCGGTTGTCGCGTGCCCGGTCGCGCTCGTAGTCCGCGAGCGCGGTGTGGTGCAGACGGCTGTCGACCTCGACGAGGATCTTCGCCTCGCGGAACACGAGCTCGACGCGTCCCACCCAGCCGTCCGCGTCACCGAGGTCGATCTCACGCTCCGGCCGGGGGAGGCCGGCGTCCTTGACGAGCTCGAGCATCGTGCGTTCGAGCTCGCTCGCCGGAGCGACGTAGCCGTCGCCCCGTGCCTGCAGTAGGACGCGCATCCACGCGGTTCCGGGTCGCCCCCGTTCGGCGAGGTCGTAGAGCACGCGCCAGCAGGAGGGAATGGTCACCATCCCGCGCGTGAGGCAGTGATCGAGTGCTCGCTCGGCGCGCGCCGGATGCACGCAGCCGCAGAGGTCGAAGATCGTGCGTGCGACCGAGGTGACCGGGATCTCCTCGACGACCCGCCGGTGGTGGTCAGGGAGTTCCCCGACGTGGTGAACCGTCGCGCCGGTGGCTCTCGGACGTCGCCCTCTCGGTACCGCGACCTCGAGATGGCGGCGCCCGAAGCCGGGGAGTGCGTGGAGGGCCGCAGCCGTCCGATGGGTCGCGCAGGCACCGTCGCCTGCCGCCAGGACCGTCGCGAGCACGTTGCCATGCCAGGTCCGCGGTGCACCGGCGACGCGGAACGCCCCGCCGCCGAGGACGACGAGCCGGCCCCGCTCGACGCGATGGCGGATCGCCTTCGCGCTGGCGCCGAGCTCGACGAGCGTCGGACGCGAGATGAGCCCGTGGCTGCGCGCAGCGTGCGCTGCGATTCGGTTGTCGAGGGAACGCGCCATGGCGTCCCCGAACCGCCGTCCACATTCCGGTGACGACCCGTGCCCCCGAGACCGATTCTCGTGACGGAACGTGCCCGTCTGGGGGCGCGATGCGTCACGAGAACGGGTCTGGGGGCGGGATGCGTCACGAGAACGGATCGAAGGCGGCCCGCGGGTAGCGTCGCTCGCCGTGGACCTGACCTTCAGCGCGGCCGAGGACGCGTTCCGCGCCGAGTGCCGCGAGTGGCTCGAGGCCAACGTGCCCCGCGGGCTCCCGTCGGGCGACACCGCCGAGGGCTTCGCCCTCCACCTCGACTGGGAGCGGGCGCTCTTCGACGCCCGCTGGGCGGTCGTCTCGTGGCCCGAGGCCTACGGCGGACGCAACGCGACCCCGATGGAGTGGCTGATCTTCGAGGAGGAGTACTACCGGGCCGGCGGACCGCAGCGCGTCACCCAGAACGGGATCTTCCTCCTCGCCCCGACGGTCTTCGCCTTCGGGACCCAGGAGCAGCGCGACCACATCCTCCCGCGCATGGCGGGGGCGGTGGACCTGTGGTGCCAGGGTTGGTCGGAGCCGAACGCGGGGAGCGATCTCGCCGGGATCCAGAGCAAGGCCGTGCGGGACGAGGCCGAGGGGGGATGGCGGCTCTCCGGTCAGAAGACGTGGACGACGCGGGGAGCGTTCTGCACCCACCTCTTCGGACTGTTCCGCTCCGACCCCGAGGCCGAGCGCCACCACGGCCTCACCTACTTCCTCGTGCCCCTCGACGCACCCGGGATCACGGTGCGGGGCTTCGGTCGCCTCGACGGCGACGAGGGGTTCGCGGAGGTGTTCTTCGACGACGTGCTCGTCGGCGACGACGCGGTCCTCGGCGAGGTCGAGAAGGGATGGAGCGTCGCGATGGCGACCACGAGCGCCGAGCGCGGCCTCACCCTGCGGAGCCCGGGCCGCTTCATGGCGACGGCGGCGCGGCTCGTCGACCTCTACCGGGAACGCTCCGACGGTGCGGCGGTCGCGGCGCGCGACGCAGTGGTGCGCGCGTGGATCGATGCCGAGGCGTACCGCTGGCAGACGTTCGAGACCGTCACCCGCATGACCGACGGCGAGCAGCTCGGAGCGGAGTCGAGCATGACCAAGGTGTTCTGGTCCGATCTCGACGTGCGGCTCCACGAGCTCGCGCTCGAGCTGCTCGGCACCGAGGCCGAGACCGACGTGGAGGGCTGGGCGAAGGGCTTCCAGTTCGCGCTCTCGGGTCCGATCTACGCGGGTACCAACGAGATCCAGCGCAACGTGATCGCCGAGCGCGTGCTCGGCCTGCCCCGGAAGTAGACGCCTCGGATGCGCTTCGCCTTCACCGACGACCAGCTGGCGTTCCGCGACACCGTGCGGGACCTCCTCGCGAAGGAGTGCCCACCCGCGGCGGTGCGCGCCGCGTGGAATGCCACCGATCGGGCCCCCGGTGGCGCCTCGATCCCGGGGTGGTCGGCGCTCGAGGAGATGGGCGTGCTCGGTGCCCTCGCACCCGAGGACGAGGGAGGGCTCGGGCTCACCGAGGTCGACCTCGTGCTGCTGCTCGAGGAGAGCGGCGCGGCCGCGCTGCCGGGTCCGATCGTCGAGCACGCGATGGTCGGCGCGCCGATCGTCGGCGGCCCCCTCCGGCCCGCCGCCGTCCTGTCTGCGCCGTTCTCCCACGACGACGTCGTGCCGTACGCCGACGTCGCGACGGACCTTCTCCTGTTCGCCGGTGGCGCGTGGCATCTCGTCGCTCGCGCGAGCGTCGAGCTGCAGCCTCTGCCGTCGGTCGACCACATCCGACGCCTTGCCGACGTGTCATGGACCGCGGCGCCGGCCACCGTGGTCGCCGAGGGCGCGGCTGCGGAGCGCGCGTTCGACCGTGGCGCGCTCGGCACCGCCGCGCAGCTCGTGGGGCTGGCGCGTCGGATGATCCTGATGACGGTGGAGTACGTCGCCGAGCGGCGGCAGTTCGGCGTCCCGGTAGGGAGCTTCCAGGCGGTGAAGCACCACCTCGCCGACGCCCGGATCGCGCTCGAGTTCGCCCGACCCCTCGTCCACCGGGCGGCCTGGTCCCTGGCGACGGACGACGCCGAGGCGAGCATCCACGTGTCGATGGCGAAGGCGCACGCTTCCGACGCGGCCGCCCTGGCAGCCCGCAAGGCGCTGCAGTGCCACGGCGCGATCGGCTACTCCGACGAGCACGACCTCCACCTGTTCATGAAGCGGACGTGGGCCCTGGCCGCCGCCTGGGGCGACGCGCCCTGGCACCGGGAACGGGTCGCGCGCGCGATCCTGGATGTCCGAACCCCCCCACCCGATCTCAGAACCTGACCGAGGAGCACGCCATGCCCGAGGCCTACATCGTCGACGCCGCCCGCACTCCGGTGGGCAAGCGCGGCGGCGGACTGTCGCAGGTGCACCCCGCCGACCTCGGTGCGCACGCCATCACCGCGATCGTGGAGCGCACCGGCATCGACCCCGCAGCGGTCGAGGACGTCTACTTCGGTTGCGTCGACCAGCTCGGGCCCCAGGCCGGCGACATCGCCCGCACCTGCTGGCTCGCCGCCGGGTACCCCGAAGAGGTGCCCGGCACCACGATCGACCGGCAGTGCGGGTCGTCGCAGCAGGCGGTGCACTTCGCCGCGCAGGCGGTGATGAGCGGCACGAACGACGTGATCATCGCGGGCGGCGTCCAGAACATGAGCCAGATCCCGATCGCGGCCGCGCTCACGGCGGCGGAGCCGTTCGGGTTCACCGACCCGTTCTCGGGCTCCGAGGGTTGGACGGCGCGCTACGGCGACCAGGAGGTGTCACAGTTCGTGGGCGCCGAGATGATCGCCGAGAAGTGGGACATCACCCGCGAGGCGATGGAGGTGTTCGCGCTCGAGAGCCACGAGCGCGCGATCCGTGCCCAGGAGGAGGGCCGGTTCGACCGTGAGATCGTGCCGATGCGCGGGGTCGGGGCCGACGAGGGTCCGCGGCGGGGCACGTCGCTCGAGAAGATGGCCACACTGCCTGCGCTGGTGGAGGGGGGCCGGCTCACGGCGGCGGTGTCCTCCCAGATCTCCGACGCGGGCACGGCGATGCTCGTGATGTCGGAGCAGGCGGTGCAGGACCACGGGGTCACTCCCCGGGCGCGCATCCATCACCTGTCGGTGCGGGGGGCCGACCCGATCTTCATGCTCACCGCGCCGATCCCCGCGACGGCGTACGCGCTCGAGAAGACGGGCATGTCGCTCGACGACATCGACCTCGTCGAGATCAACGAGGCGTTCGCGTCCGTGGTGCTCGCGTGGCAGGCCGAGACCGGTGCCGACCTCGCGAAGGTCAACGTCAACGGTGGGGCGATCGCGCTCGGTCATCCGCTCGGCGCGACCGGCGTCCGCTTGATGACGACCCTCCTCAACGAGCTGGAGCGCACCGGCGGGCGGTACGGGCTCCAGACGATGTGTGAGGGTGGCGGTCAGGCCAACGTGACCATCATCGAGCGCCTGGGCTGAACTCGGCGAGGAGCTGCGCGTGCTCGTCGAGGACCGGTAGGACGACGTCGGCCGACCCGGTGGGGACCCGGAGCACGATCTCCTCGATCCCGATCGTGGCGTAGTACTCGATCTTCTCCCGGGAGGGGATCGTGCCGAAGGGCACGAGCCGGATCTCGGCCGGGTCGCGATCGACGGCCTCGCACGCGCGGTGCAGGTCCGGCAGCGCGTCCTTCACCCCGGCGCCCCCGATCGGGAGCCACGCGTCGCAGTACTCAGCGAGGTGCGCGAACAGCTTCGGACCGGGCGACCCGCCCAGCAACACGGGGGGACCACCCGGGCGGACGGGCTTGGGCCACGACCAGAGCTCCTCGAACTGCACGAACGTCCCGTCGAACGACGCCGCGTCCTTGCTCCAGAGCGCCTGCATCGCGAGCACGTGCTCGCGCACCCGATCCCGCCGGGTCGGCACGTCGATGCCGTGGTTCTCCATCTCCTCGTGGTTCCAGCCGAAGCCGATACCGAAGTCGAAGCGCCCCTCCGAGAGCTGGTCGAGCGTTGCGATCGCCTTCGCGGTGACGATCGGCTCGTGCTGGGCCACGACGCAGATCCCGGTCCCGAGCCGGATCTTCGAGGTGACGACCGCCGCCGCGGCGAGCGCCACGAACGGGTCGACCGTACGGCGGTACTCCTCGGCGAGCTCGAGGTCGCCGGTCGGTGCGGGGGTGCGCCGGCTCGTCGGGATGTGGGTGTGCTCCGGGATGTAGAGCGAGCACAGGCCACGGGCTTCCGCCTCGACGGCGAGATCCCGGACGGGCATCGACACGTCGGTCGCGAACATCGTGATCCCGAACTCCACGCGGGTACGGTACCCGGCCCATGGGCATCTGCGACGGTCGAGTCGTCATCGTGACGGGCGCGGCGCGCGGACTCGGGCGCGCCCACGCGCTCGCGTTCGCCGCCGAGGGGGCGCGGGTCGTCGTGAACGACCTCGGCGTGGCCCTCGACGGGACCGAGCCGTGGAGCGACGCGGCCGAGGAGGTCGTCGTCGAGATCCGTGCCTCGGGCGGCGAGGCGGTCGCCAACGCCGACGACATCGCCGACTTCGCGGGCGCCGGACGTCTGGTGCAGACCGCGCTCGACGAGTTCGGCGCGCTGGACGTCGTCGTGAACAACGCCGGGTTCGTTCGCGACCGGATGTTCGCGAACGCGACCGAGGACGAGTGGGACGCCGTCGTGCGGGTGCACCTCAAGGGCCACTTCGCGACGAGCCGTCACGCGGCGGCGCACTGGCGCGACCGGGCGAAGGCGGGTGAGGCCGTCGACGCGCGGATCATCAACACGAGCAGCGGCGCCGGGCTGCTCGGGAGCGTGGGGCAGGCCGCGTACTCGGCCGCGAAGGCCGGGATCGCCGCGCTCACACTCGTGCAGGCGGCCGAGCTGGGGCGCTACGGCGTCACGGCGAACGCCATCGCGCCGTCGGCGCGAACGCGCATGACCGAGGGCGTGTTCACCGAGATGATGGCCGTGCCCGACGGCGGTTTCGACGCGATGGACCCGGCGAACGTGTCGCCGCTCGTCGTGTGGCTCGGGAGCGCCGAGTCGGCCGACGTGACCGGTCGGGTGTTCGAGGTCGAGGGTGGGATCGTGAGCGTCGCCGACGGCTGGCACCACGGGCCCCGCCGCGACAAGGGCGACCGCTGGGAACCGGGCGAGCTCGGCCCGGTCGTGCGCGAGCTGCTCGCCGAGGCACCCGCCCCGACGCCCGTCTACGGCGCGAGCGGCTAGGTCGCCAGCGGCTCGAGCTCGAACACGTGCGTGAGCGCGATCCGCACGACCCGTCGCACACGCAGCCCCGCCTGTGCGAACAGCGCGTCGAACTCGGCCCGGGTGCGCTCCCGCCCCGCGCCCGTGTCGACGAGCATCTCGAGGTCGAGGGCCTTCACCAGCGCGTCACCGTCGTGCTCGGGCATCACGAACTCGAGCACGAGCACCCGAGCACCCTCGGCCATCGCCTCGCGACACCGGGTGAGGAACCGGACGCAGGAGTCGTCGTCCCAGTCGTGCACGATCGCCTGGAGGATGTAGCGATCGCAGCCTTCGGGCACCGCGGTGAAGAAGTCGCCGCCGGCGATCTCGACCCGGTCCGCGACCCCGGCGGCGGCGAGCACCGGGGCGGCCTTCGCGACGACCTCGGGGAGGTCGAACAGCACGCCGCGCATGCGAGGGTGCGCCCGGACGACCGCGGCGAGGAGCGCGCCCGTCCCTCCGCCGATGTCGCAGACCCGCGCCTCGGCCGGCCAGTCGTAGCGACGGGCGACCGCGTCGAGCTGCACGCGGCTCGCCGCTTCCATCGCCTCGTCGAAGACCAGCCCGGCGGTGGGGTTCTCGGTCGTGAGGTAGTCCCAGAAGTCGTGGCCGAGTGCTTCGCGGGGCGCGCCACGCCCGGTGCGCACCGAGTGCTCGAGCTCGTTCCAGATGGCGACGTGCCAGGGCGCCCCGTAGAAGCGCACCCAGGGGCGAAGCGAGTCCGGGTGGTCGCGACGAAGCCGCGTCGACGTCGCGTTGTTCGCGAACCGACCGTCCCGACGGCGGCGGAACACCCCGCGTCCGACGAGGTAGCGCAGGAGCCGTTCGAGCGCGTCGGTGTCGGCGCCGACCTCCGCTGCGAGGTCCCCGCCCGTGCGAGGGCCGTCGCCCAGCGCGTCGGGGATCCCGAGCTCCGTCGCGACGGCGATCGCCTTCGTGTCGACGATGCCGATCGCACGCTCGAAGATCGCCACCTCGGGCGGCACCATGCCCCGGTGCACGCGAGCGATCCCGTTCCGGACCGCCAGGAGCGGTCGGATCACCCAGGCCGGCGGAACCCGGGCAGCCATGACGGCCGGTGCTCCGTTGCTACTTCAGGCGCTCGACGATCATCGCCATGCCCTGGCCGCCCCCGACGCACATGGTCTCGAGCCCGTACCGGGCGTCGCGGTCCTCGAGTCCGTTGAGCAGCGTGGTCATGATGCGCGCACCCGTCATCCCGAAGGGGTGCCCGAGCGCGATCGCCCCACCGTGGACGTTGAGCTTCTCCACCGGGATCCCGAGCTCCTTGGCTGACGGGAGCACCTGGGCCGCGAACGCCTCGTTGATTTCGACGAGGTCGATGTCGTCGATGCTCAGCCCGGACCGCTCGAGCGCCTGCTTGCTGGCGCCGATGGGGCCGAGGCCCATGATCTCGGGGTCGAGCGCCGAGACGCCGGACGCGACGACGCGAGCCAGCGGCGTGATCCCGAGCTCGTCGGCCTTGGTGTCGCTCATCACGACGACCGCGGCGGCACCGTCGTTCAGCGGGCAGGCGTTGCCGGCCGTGACGACACCGTCGGGGCGGAACACCGGCTTGAGCTGCGCGAGCTTCTCGGCGGTGGTGTCCGGTCGCGGACCGTCGTCCTTGGACACGATCTCGCCGGAGGGCGTGGTGACCGGCGTGATCTCCCGCTCGAAGAACCCGTTCGCCTGAGCCTCGACGGCGCGGTTCTGCGAGAGCGCGGCGAACTCGTCCATCTCCTCGCGCCCGACCTTGGCGTACTCGGCGACGTTCTCTGCCGTCTCACCCATCGCGATGTAGACGTCGGGGAGCCCGGCGGGCGGGGTCCAGGCGCCTTGGCCGCCCTCGTGCCGCGCGGTCGTGCGAGCCTCCGCGTCGGCGAACTGCTCGTTGTGGCCACCGGAGTCGGACGCCCCGTACATGAACCGGCTCACCGTCTCGACGCCGCCGGCGACGAAGACGTCGCCCTCGCCGGCCTTGATCGCGTGCGCAGCCATGCGGATGGTCTGGAGCGACGACGAGCAGTAGCGGTTCACCGTGACACCCGGCGCCTGGGGCACTCCGGCGAGGATCGCGGCGACGCGGGCGACGTTGTACCCGGCCTCGCCCGCCGGCTGGCCGCAGCCCCAGACGACATCCTCGACGAGGGCGCGGTCGAGGCTCGGGACCTTGTCGAGGACGGCGCCGATGATGTGGGCCGAGAGGTCGTCGGGTCGGTACTCGACGAGGGAGCCCTTGTTGGCCCGGCCGATCGGGGTGCGGGCGGTGGCGACGATCACTGCTTCGGGCAACGGGAAACTCCTGGTCTCGTCGAGCGGGCACACGAGTGTTCCACACCGGGACCCCGCCACCCCCAAGCCGCCGTGCCGCGGCCCCTCAGGCGGACGTGGCTGACGGGGCTGCACCCGCCAACGTGACCCGGTCCCGCTCGATCTTCATCGCGGAGCGCAGCACGATCCACACGCCGATGTGGAAGGTCAGACCGAGCACTCCTGCCAGCTGTTCCTCGGCGAACACGAAGACCTGGGTGACGAAGATCGAGATCAGCACGCCGCGCTCGAACCAGCGGTAGGCGTCGGCACGGTCGTGGCGCACGATCCACGCGCCGATCACGTAGCAAATGGCGGACACGATGGAGGTGCCGAGGGTGAGGCGCTCGGGGAAGGTGTGGATGCCGGGCCCGTCGAGCGCGAGCGAGACGACGCTCACGATCTCGGCGATCCCCAGCACCACGAAGGCGCTGTCGACGACGACCGAGAACGACGCCTGCTCGGTCCACTGCACGTATCGGCGCTCGATCGCCGCGGCCACGCGCATGGCGGGTCCGGGAGGTGCCTGCGGCACGGCGGGCGCGTGCTCGAGCATCTCGTGGAGCTGGGAGGCAAAGGGCCCATCGGCCCCGGTCCGATCGAGGAGTGCGATCGCGTCGAGTCGGACGGGCTCGGCGAGACGACCGACGGCCGCAGCCTTCACCGCTTCGAACGCGTTCGCGACCGCCTCGTCGGCCGTGTAGTTCCTCCGCTGGATCGAACGGAACGCCAGGTACATCACGATGAAGGTCAGGTAGATGAGTGCGATCGCGGGCTCGAAGAAGTAGTTGACGTCCCGCGTGATGAACTTCCCGAGCTCGTCGATGAACCAGCCGAACCCCGCTCCGCCCAGGATCGCGACCACCGTGCGGACGTTGGGATCGAGGTACGAGATCGCGAGGATCACGGCGATGGCCATCATCAGGGCGCCCCAGATGGCATGGGAGATGTGGAGGGTCCCGTTCCCCAGCTGGGGATAGCCCGTGATGATGAGGAACGTCCGGTTCCCCAGCACCGCGCAGATCGCGACCACGAGGAACGTGTCCTGGCGCCGGGCGAGGTCGGTCGCCCGGAGAGCGAAGCGAGGGCGCCGGATTCGGGGCCAGGTGTTCGACGCGGTGGTCATCGCCGACGAGTCTGCCCGCACGGGCTGCCCGCCTCGCGCACCTCTTCCGGCGCGCTCGGCCTAAAGTGCCTACGTCCCGAACGGGGCGCTTCGAGGGGGAAGTCGATGGCGAAGATCCACCGGGACCGACGACCGATGCACCGACTGGTCGCGGTCGTCACCGTGACCGGGCTGCTGGCGGCGACGGTCTCGCTGGCCGGCGCAGCCGGCGCATCGACCCGCTCGCAGAAGGGCGGCGATGGCGAGGTCACCTTCGCGCTCGAGGCCGAGACGAGCGGTGGCTGGTGCCTCCCGCAGGCCCAGCTCGCAGCCGGCGGGATGCAGGTCTCGGCCGCCATCTACGACACCCTGACGATCATCGACTCCGAGGGCGACTACGTCCCGTACCTCGCGAAGTCCGTGACCCCCAACGCCACCTTCGACGAGTGGACGATCGGCCTGCGGGAGGGTGTGACGTTCCACGACGGCACGCCGGTCGACGCCGAGGCGGTCAAGCTCAACATCGACTCGTACCGGGGGGTGAACCCGAAGCTGCCGGTCCGGCTCGGGATCTTCACGTACGCCAACATCGACACCGTCACGGTCACCGACCCGCTCACGGTCGTCGTGACGACCAAGACGCCGTGGCCGGCGTTCCCCGCGTACTTCTCCAGCGCCCGGTCCGGGGTCTCGGCCCCGGCCCAGCTCAACGAACCCGACTCGTGTCCGCGGAACATGATCGGATCCGGTCCGTTCGTGTGCCCGGAAGGGTGCTGGCGCCCGAACGAGTCCGTCACGCTCGAGGCGAACCCGGACTACTGGCAGGAGGGGTTCCCGAAGGTCGACGGGCTGACGTTCCGACCGGTGTCGGACAGCCAGGCGCGCCTCAACGGCCTCCAGAGCGGCGAGCTCGACCTCATCCAGACGTCGAACTCGCTCTCGATCGTCGACATGCAGGAACGGAAGAAGAACGGCGAGATCAAGCTCCTCGCGACCGACGCTGGTGCCGAGGTCGCGTACCTCATGCTCAACACGAGCAAGCCGCCGTTCGACGACGAGAATGCTCGTCAGGCGGTCGCGTGGGCCGGCGACGCCAAGGAGGTCAACGAGATCCGCAACCGGGGGCTCAACACCATCGCCAACGGCCCGTTCCCACCCGACTCGCCGATCTACGACCCGAACTTCGTGCGCGGCCACAACCTCAAGAAGGCGAAGCAGTTCGTCAAGGAGTGGGAAGCCGCCAACCCCGGCCAGACCCTGTCATTCGAGTACGCCACCCAGCCCGACCCCGACACGCTCGCGATCGCCCAGCTCGTGAAAGAGCAGCAGGCCAAGGCGGGCATCGAGGTGTCGATCCGCACCGTCGACCAGGCGACGCTCATCAACGACGTGCTCGCCGGGAGCTTCCAGGGCGCCGGCTTCCGCAACCACCCCGGGGGCGACCCGGACACGCAGTACGTGTGGTGGCACAGCGGGTCGCCGGTGAACTTCGGGAGGATCAACGACCCCGTCATCGACCAGGCCCTCGAGGAAGGCCGCGTCGAGACCGACCCGGAGAAGCGGAACGAGATCTACCGGCGCCTCAACGAGCAGTTCTTCGAGAAGCTCTACAACCTCTGGAGCTGGTACACGTTCTGGGCCGTCGGGTA
Source organism: Acidimicrobiia bacterium (assembly GCA_046484625.1). GTDB lineage: Bacteria > Actinomycetota > Acidimicrobiia > IMCC26256 > PALSA-555 > DASUAO01. Next base: position 2,218 of record JAWOIO010000174.1, on the reverse strand, counting down.
CCAGAAGGACATCGGTGGCGTGAAGGGCGCAGCGCTTCCCGACGGGGGCGGCAAGCCCTTCCCCCTGTTCTCCGGCGTGATCCCGGTGCTGGCGATCACGAAGAAGTAGCGACCAGCTCCTCCGAGACGGCCCAGAGCCGGCGCGCGGCCTCGTCGACCCGCGCGATGGCGGTGGGGGTCGACGGCTTGCACTTGTAGAAGTACTCGCCGGTGACGCCGGCCAGGCTGGGCGCCGACGCCAGCCAGATCGACGTACGCGCGCCCTTCTCGGCGCTGATCGCGAGCGGGCGGGCGAGGGCCATGACGACGTCGCCGAAGCGTCCGCCGTCGCCGTCACGCCCGAAGCGGCTGGCGACGAACCCCGGGTGGAGGGAGTTCGCGGTCACGCCCGACCCGTCGAGACGCCGGGCCAGCTCACGCGCGAAGTAGATGTTCGCGAGCTTGCTCCGCGCGTAGGCGGCCATCGGCGAGTACTTCCGCTCCGACTGGAGGTCGGTGAAGTCGAGACCGCGCCGCGCCTGCTTGTGAGCATGGGATGCGACGACGACGATCCTCGAGGGCGCGCCGGCGCGCAGGGGGCCGAGGAGCAGGGAGGTGAGGAGGAAGTGCCCGAGGTGGTTCACGCCGAACGTCGTCTCGAACCCGTCCTCGGTCTCGGTGCGGGTCCGACTGACGAGCCCGGCATTGTTCACGAGGACGCCGAGCCGGTCGTGGCGGGACTGCAGCTCGTCGGCAAAGGCGCGGATCGAGGCGAAGCTCGCGAGGTCGAGCGACATGAGCTCGACGGCGTCGCTCCCGGACTGCTCCCGAACATCGGTGAGCGCAGCGACGCCCCTCGCCCGGTCGCGCGCCGTCATGACCACGGTCGCGCCCGCCCGGGCGAGCCCCACGGCCGTCGCCTTGCCGACACCGGCGTTGGCGCCGGTGATCACGACCGTCGTTCCGTCCATGGAACGCAGGCTATCCCTGCGCGTGTACCCCCCGGCGGGGAAGCGGTTGGTCCCGCATGCAGCGCTGGAACGACACGACCGAGACGGCGATGGCGCGCACAGTCAGGACGCGCGGGCACCCGTGCGGCGTCGGTACGCTCCGCCGGGCATGGCCGACGCGTTGCTGACCCCGCCTCCCGACCGTGCCTGGCCCCACTCCCTGCGCGCGTTCGCGTCGCGGGACTTCCGGCTGCTGTGGCTCGGGGCCGTGGTGTCGAGCAGCGGGTCCCAGATGCAGCTGGCGGCGCTCGGCTGGGTGGTCGCGCTCCTGACCGACAGCGCGACCCGGGTCGGGCTCATCGCATTCGCCTTCGTGGTGCCGCTCGTGGTCCTGAGCCCGATCGGCGGGTCCCTGGCGGACCGGTTCCCGCGTCGCAAGGTGCTGCTGGTCACCCAGACCATCCAGATGGTCCAGGCGGTGACGCTCTGGGCGACGTGGGCTGCCGGCGCGCGCTCGTACTGGCTCCTCTTCGGGCTCTCGGTCGTCGGTGGCGTGACCGCCGCGCTCAACGCCCCGGTGTGGTCTGCGTTCATACCGTCGCTCGTCGCCCGACGCGATCTCCCCAACGCGGTGATGCTGAACTCGACCCAGTTCAACATCTCCAAGGCGCTCGGGCCGGTGGCGGCGGGGATCCTCCTCGTCGACACCGCGGGTGCGAGCTGGTGCTTCCTGGTCAACGCGCTGAGCTTCGCATTCGTACTGGTAGCGCTCCTGGCCATGCGCGGCTCGGGTCCGGCGGCCGCGGCGCCGTCGCCATCGCGCGGCGGGTACCTGCGCGACTTCCGGGACGGTCTCGCGTACGTCCGGCGGGAACCGGGACTGCGGACCACGATCGGGATCAACGGGTTCACCGCGTTCGTCGGGCAGCCCGTCGTGCCGTTGATCCCCGTCGTCGCGCTCGAGATGTTCGACTGCGCGCGATGAGCCGCCGCCTGCGCGTCGCCTGCGTGCAGATGAACACGCGCGCCGACGTGGCCGCGAACGTGGCGGCGGCGACGGCCCTCGTCGAGAGGGCCGTCGCCGCCGGCGCGCGCCTGGTCGCCCTGCCCGAGACCTGGGCCTACAAGGGCCCCGGCGCCGGCATCCGCGAGCACGCCGAACCGCTCGACGGCCCCAGCAACGGCGCCCTCGCGGCGCTCGCCGCCCGTCACGAGGTCTTCATCCTCGCCGGCTCGCACTACGAGACCCCGGCGCAGGGGAGCGCCACGGCGCCAGGGAGCGGGACGCG
>JAWOIO010000121.1:0-16558 GCA_046484625.1 Acidimicrobiia bacterium | reverse complement strand
ACAGGCCGCTCCCCGGCCCCGGCAAGCGGGGCCCGGAAAGAGGAGCCCCAACCCCAGCTGCGTCCCTCACCGGTGCAGAGCCGGCGCAGGAATGCATCAAGAATCGATGGTGGGAAGGGCCAGCCCCGGGTCGACGCCGGTGTCGAGGGGGGTGGGGCCGTCGGAGGCCAGGCGCCACCAGGCCGCCGCGGCGATCATCGCCGCGTTGTCCGTGCACAGGTCGGGCGGCGGCAGGAAGGCCCGCCGCCCGGTCGCCGCGGCCCGCTCCCCGACCCGCGCGCGCAGCAGGGAGTTCGCCGCGACCCCGCCCCCGATCACGAGCGAGGAGGCGCCCGCCTCGTCGGCGGCCCGCTCGAGCTTGTCGACGAGCTGGTCGACGGCCGCGGCCTGGAATGATGCCGCGACGTCGGCCACCTCGGCGTCCGGGTTCGCCCGGACGTGGAGCACGACCGCGGTCTTGAGGCCCGAGAACGAGAAGTCGGCGTCACCGGCCATCGCCCGCGGGAACGCGATCGCCGCGGGGTCGCCCTCGCGCGCGATCCGGTCGATCGCGGGCCCGCCGGGATAGCCGAGCCCGAGGAACCGGGCGACCTTGTCGAACGCCTCGCCCGCGGCGTCGTCGACCGTCTGGCCGACCATCCGGTACCGGCCATGACTCTCGACGATCACGGTCATCGTGTGCCCACCCGACACGATCAGCACTGCGAGCGGCGGTGTGAGGTCGGGATCCTCCAGCCACGCCGCGTAGAGGTGGGCCTCGAGGTGGTTCACCCCGACGTACGGCTTCCCCGCGACCAACGCCAGGGCCTTCGCGGCACTCACGCCGACGAGCAGCGCGCCGGCGAGCCCGGGGCCGCGACAGGCTGCGATCGCGTCGACGTCGGCGAGGTCCACGCCCGCCTCCCCGAGCGCGTCGGCGAACACCGGACCGACGAGCTCCACGTGCGCGCGGCTCGCGATCTCGGGCACCACCCCGCCGAACCGGGCGTGGAGGTCGACCTGGCTCGAGACGACCGACGACCGCACGATCCGACCGTCGTCGACGACCGCGGCCGCGGTCTCGTCGCACGAGGTCTCGATGCCCAGGATCGTGGTCACGGCTGGTCCACCTCGGAGCCACCGAGCGCCGGTGAGAGGACCGTCGCACCGGTGATCCCGGCTTCGATCCGATCCAGCTGCCGCGCGAACCCCTCGGTGTCGATGTCATGCACCCACATCACCAGCGCGTCCTCGCCGGTCTCCTGGTAGTAGCCCTTGCGGACGCCCACCGGCGCGAAGCCGAACTTCCGGTACAGCCCCTGCGCCCCGTCGTTCGCCACGCGGACCTCCAGCGTGAGGTTGCGGGCGTCGCGGGCGAGCGCGGCGCGGGTGAGCACCAGCATGAGACGGGTCCCGATCTGGAAGCGGTGCCAGTCGGGATCGACGGCGAGCGTCGTCACGTGTCCGTCCTCGGCGACCAGCATCATCCCGCCGTACCCGACGATCTTGCGTCCGACGCGTGCCACGAGGTAGCGGCGCGACGACGACATTGCGAGCTCGGACAGGAAGAGGTTCTGACTCCACGGCCGCGGGTACACCTGGTCCTCGATGCGCAACACGGACCGGACGTGGCGCCGGAGCATCGGCGTGATCTCGACGGTGAGCGGCGGGCTGATCGTCATCGGGCTGGTCTCATCGGGCTGGTCTCATCGGGCTGGTCTCATCAGGCTGGTCTCATCGGGCTGGTCTCATCGGGCTGGTCTCATCGGGGCGTGTTCCAGCTCAGCTCGGCATCGCTCTCCCGGAGGTAGAGGGGCACGACGTCCCAGGGCTGGGAGAACTCCTCGCGCTCGATCCGGGCGCCGGCCAGCGCCAGGAGAGCCGCGACGCTCGGAGACGAGAACTCCGGTCCGGCGAGCTCGGCGTGCTCGACGGCCCCGAACCGCTCGGGCGCCGTCTCCACGCCGTCCCCGGCGAGCAACACCGCTTCACCCCGAGCCTCGAGCTCCGCGACGAGGTCGGCGGGCGAGGAGACCGCGTAGTCGGTGATCCGCTGGATCCCCCCCGGAACGGGCCGGTACGAAGCGTGGAAGACCTCCCGGCGGCGAGCATCGATCGTGGCGACGACCACCCGGCTCGTGTGGCGCACCGGATAGGCGACGAGATCGAGGCTCACCACCGGCACCACCGGGATCCGCAGCGCCTGCGCCATCGTCTTCGCGGTCGTCACGCCGACGCGCAGCCCGGTGAACATCCCGGGCCCGATCCCCACGGCGATCGCGGCGAGCTGGTCCAGACGGATGCCGGTCGTGTCCACGAGGGACGCGATCGCCGGCACGAGCTGCTCGGCGTGACGGCGACCCCCCACGAGTCGGACCTCCCCCCTCACGGAGTGGTCCTCGCCGATCGCGGCCGCGACCTGCGCGGTCGACGTGTCGATCGCGAGCACGAACATCAGGGTGCCCCGACGTCGTCGCGATCGGCGACGGTCGCGATCGCGGCATGGATGGCACCGGCACGCGCGCGCCACGCGTCCCCATCCGGCTCGAGCGTCACCGTGCGCAGGTCGTCCGCGGCTTCGCCGTCGACCCGCCGGAGCCCGATCTCGAGCCGGTCGATCGGGAACACGCTCGACGCGGCATCGCCCCACTCGACCACCGTCACCGCGTCGTCGCGCTCCTCGAGCGCGAGGTCGATGACCTCCTGGACCCGGTCGAGGCGGTACACGTCGACGTGCACGAGCGGGATGGATGCCTCGTACTCGCGGGCAATGGTGAACGTCGGGCTGACGATCGTCTCGTCGACCCCGAGGCCGTCGCCGATGCCCTTCGCGAGCTCGGTCTTCCCGGTACCCAGCTCGCCGGCCAGCAGCACGAGGTCCCCGGCCCGCAGGATCGGTGCGAGCGCGCGCCCGAGTGCCCGGGTCGCCGCGGGGGATCGGGTCACCACGGTGATCGCGCTCACGAGGCCGCCGCCTCGCCACGTGCGACTGCCCGCTTGATGATCACGAAGTCGGCCCGGGCTTGCGCGAGGGCCGGTCCACCGCCCCGCAGGACCGCCGACGGGTGCAGGGTCGGGAGCACCACGCTGTCGCCCCGCCGGAACGGGAACGAGCGCCCGCGCAGCTTCGTGATCCCCTCCTTGGTGTCGAGGAGCAGCTTCGTCGCGAAGTTCCCCAGGGTCACGACCACGGACGGCCGGAGGAGGTCGAGCTGGGCCTCGAGATACGGGCGGCACGCGCCGATCTCGGCCGGGAGCGGATCACGGTTGCCGGGCGGGCGGCACTTCACGACGTTCGCGATGTACACGTCGTCGCGCGTCATCCCGATCCCCTCGATCAGGCGCGTGAGGAGCTGGCCCGATCGCCCCACGAACGGGACCCCCGTGCGGTCCTCCTCGGCGCCGGGAGCCTCGCCGACGAACACCAGCCTCGCCGAGCGGTTCCCTGCACCGAACACCACCTGGGTCCGGCCGACGGCGAGTGCGCACTTCGTGCACGCGCATGCGTCGCGCTCGAGCTCCTCCCACGACGACCAGGTCGGGGACGGATCGAGGAGGCTCATCGCGCCGGGGCCGCGCCGGGGCCCACCGCCAAGCGGATCGCAGCGGCCACCACGTCGGATGCAGCCAGCCGGAGACGATCGATCTGGGCGTCGACGGCACCGCTCGCCAGCGCGATCGTGAGGTCCCCGTCGAACCGCGTGTGCGAGGGCCGGATCGCGTGGGCCAGACCGAGGTGCCCGCTCTGGGCGAGCAGCGCGCACTCGACCTTGGTGCACCGGGCGTCGGTGGCCAGGACGACCAACGTGGTCGCCTCCCCCAGCATCAACGGGTCGGCGTCGGGGAAGGGCTCGACGTCGGGGGCCGCCGTGGATGCCGCGATCGGCCGACCGGCCTCGTCGATCACGTCTCCGACCGCGTTCACGACGGCCACCGCCCCGATCGTCGCGTCGCCGGAGCGGGCGGTCGCCGCGCCCAGTCCACCCGGAGCTCCGAGGTCGGGCCCGCGCCAGGTCCCGACCGTCGCGCCCCGGCCGGCCCCGACCCGACCCGTTCCGCCCATGACCGCAGCGGGTCCCCCCTCTGCGAGGAAGTCGGCGGCCGCGTGGGCGTCGGCCACCGCGGCCCGTCCCTCATCGGGGCCGGGGCGCTCGTCTCCGGCTGCCACGAGGTCGTAGATCGCGGCGGTCGGGACGATCGGGACCCGACCGCCGCGGGTCTCGACGCCACGGTCGTGTCCCGCGAGCCACCTCATCACGCCGTCGGCGGCGGCCAGACCGAACGCCGACCCCCCGGAGAGCACGACGGCGTCGATCTGCTCGACCGTGCGGGTGGGCTCGAGCAACGCGCAGTCGCGCGTCGCGGGTGCGCCACCACGGACCTCCCCCGCGCCGACCGTGCCCGGCGGGCACAGCACGACGGTCACGCCGGTGGCGGCGCCGGTCCAGTGTCCGACGCGGAAGGCCGGCGCCGACGGGTCGGTCACCCGACGGTGCCGAGCGAGCCCGGGGCGTCGAGCGCACCGACCGGGAGCCCGAGGTCGCGGGCGAAGTCGAACAGGAGAGTGTGGAGCTCGTCGGTCCGCTCGAGCATGAGCATGTGCCCGGCCCGGTCGAGCAGGTGGAGACGTGCGCCCGGGATGTGCCGGGCGAGTCGCTTGGCCTCGAACGGTGGCGTGAGGAGATCGGCGGATCCTCCGACCACGAGTGTCGGGATCTCCAGGCGCTCGAGCTCGCCGATGAGATCGAGGCCGAGCAGCGGCACGATGGCCTCGCGCATCGTCTCGGGATCGCACGACGCGAGCATCTGCCGAGCGAGCTCCACGTGGCTGGCCCGGGGATCGCGCCCGAACCCGAGTCGCGCGATGAGGGTGCCGAGCTCCGGTCGTGCCGCGAGCGCCGCGAGGTCGAGCCACCCCGAGACCCGCCCCGCGGGGCCGTCGAGCGTGCCGAGGGCGGCGAGCGGCGTACGCCCGAAGGTCGACAGCAGCACGAGCCCGCGCACCCGCTCCCGGGCGTGCGCCGGGTGGTGCAGCGCGTAGGCCTGGGCCGCGATGCCACCCATCGAGTGTCCGACGAGCACGACGTCGTGGAGGTCGAGGTCGTCGATCACGGTCTGGATGTCGGACGCAAGGTTCTCGATCGAGTGACCGGCCGCGCCCGCGACCGACGCTCCGTGACCACGATGGTCGTACGCGACCACCCGCACGCCGTGCTCGGGGAGCTCGGCGAACTGCTTCACCCAGGTGCGCGAGCTGATGCTGACGCCGTGGGAGAAGAGGAATGTCGGACCGGAGCCCCGGCTGAAGGTGGAGAGCTCGCCGCCGTCGTGCGCCCGGAGCACCCGGGCCTCGTCGAAGCGGAGGAAGCCCAGGCGACCCGCGTCGGGGTCGGGACGGTGGCGGAGGTTGCGCGACACGGCGCGCCGGGCTCCGTACACGGCGCCGACGGCTCCCGCGGCGACACCCGCGACGACACCGAGGCCCTTGAGCGCGGTCGACGAGGCGCTCACGGACGCGACCGAACCTTCATACGTATCGACGCGGGACGCGGGGTCCGATCCCGGTCACGATCTCGTAGGCGATCGTCCCGACGTGGTCGGCCCACTCCGTCGCGGTGATCGCGTCGTCGCCCTGAGCACCCAGGAGGACGACGTCGTCGCCGACCGACACGTCGAGATCGCCTACGTCGGCCATGAGCTGGTCCATCGTGACCGAGCCGGCGATCGGGCACCGGCGACCACCGATCAGCACCTCACCTCCGCCGAGACCGAGGTTGCGGGGGACACCGTCGGCATACCCGACCGGGATGGTGGCCACGCGCGAGGCTCGGGGGAGCTCGTAGCGGAGCCCGTACGACACACCGGAGCCCGCGGGCAGCTCTTTCACGTGGGAGACCTGGGCGCGCAGTGCGAGCACGGGGACCAGCGACGCCCGGTCGGCCAGCTCCGCGGTCGGTGGCACGCCGTACAGCGCGATCCCCACCCGAACGAGGTCGTAGTGCGACCTGGGGTGCGCGAGCAGTCCGGCCGAGTTCGCCGCATGGATCAGCGGTGGCCGCGTGCCCGCCGAGTCGAGGTCGGCGAGCACGGCATCGAACCGGTCGAGCTGCTCGTCGGTGTACGACGAGCTCGGCTCGTCGGCGACGGCGAGGTGGGTGCAGACGCCACCGAGCTCGAGCTCGGGGCACGCGACGATCGCATCCACGAGCGCGGGAACGTCGTCGACCGCGCATCCGACGCGATGCATCCCGGTGTCGATCTTCAGGTGCACGGCGAGCGGCTCGTCGTTCCCGGCGGTGACGACTGCTTTGCGCAGGGCGTCGATCCCGACTGCGGTGTACACGACGGGGGTGAGCGCGTTCGCCACCACCGCATCGGCGGCCGCCGGCGAGGGCTCCGAGAGGACGAGGACCGGGGCCGCGATCCCGGCGCGCCGCAGAGCCGCCCCTTCCTCGACGAGCGCGACCCCGAGCCATGTCGCGCCGGCCTCGAGCGCCGCAACCGCGACGGGCACGGCACCGTGCCCGTAGCCGTCGGCCTTGACCACTGCCAGGAGCTGCGCCGGGCTCGCGAGCGCGGCGAGCGTGGCAGCGTTCGCCCGTACTGCACCGACGTCGATCTCCCCCCAGACCGGGCGGAGATCGGGCAGCTCGGTCACGTGTCGGCCGCCACCCGTCGCACGAGGTCGCCACGGGCGATGATGCCGACGAGCGTGCCACCGTCGATCACCGGCATGTGGGTGACGTCCCGTTCGTGCATCGCGGCCGCAACCGTCCCCAGCGTGTCGTCGGGTCCGCAGGTGGGGAAGTCGGTCTCCATCAGGTCGACGACCGTCGCTGCCGTCATCCGATTGAGCTCCTCCTCGAACCGCTTGGCCTGCCCGGGCATCGGGAACTCGGCGCCGAGGAACGAGAACCACGTCGGGGCGTGGATGTTCGCCTCGGAGAGGATGAGATCCTCGTCGCGGAGCACGCCGACGACGGTGCCGTCGGCGTCGACGACGGGCACGGCGCCGATGCGGTGCTCGGCGAGAAGGTCGGCGGCCGCCTCGAATGTGGCGTCGGGGGTGATGGTGATGACCTCGGTGGTCATCACCTCGCGGACCGGGGTCGTGCTGGCCATCGGGTTCTCCAGGTCTCAGCCGGACCGGGGCCGGCTGGGGTCGAGGTGCAGGCTGGCGGGCAGCGCCCGGACGAGGTCGCCGGCCACCAGTCCAGTATGACCGGCGAGGTCGGCGGCCCTCCCGTGGAGCCAGGCGCCGGCGGCCGCGGCTTCGAACGGCCCGAGTCCCCGGGCGAGCAGGCCGCCCACGATCCCCGAGAGGACGTCGCCGCTGCCGGCGGTCGCCAGCGCGGCCGGACCGTTCACCGCCACGGCCGTGCGCCCCGCCTCGCCCGGCTCGGTCACGACGGTGCCCGGGCCCTTCAGGAGCACCACGGCACCCGTCGCCTCGGCGAGGCGGCGGGTCGCCTCCAGCCGATCGGCCCCCACGGGCGTGCCGAGCAGCCGCTCGTACTCCCCGGCATGCGGGGTGAGGATGGTGGGAGCGGGCCGCGACCGCAGGGCCTCGGCGTCGCCGGCGAAGGCGTTGCACCCGTCGGCGTCGAGCACCAGCGGAACCGGGATCTCCGCCACGAGTGCGTGCACCGCGTCGCGAGTGGCCCCGCTCGTGCCGAGCCCGGGCCCGACGACCACCGCCCGGAACCGGTCCAGCGCAGCCATGAGGTCCGGGGGCATCGCGGCGAGCGCGCCCTCCTTCGTCGCGGGCAGCGACTTCACGACGAGCTCGGTCGCACCGGCTTCCGGGTCCACGCCGTCAGGGATCGCACACCACACGATCCCGGCGCCGGCGCGCATCGCGGCCTCGCCGACGAGCACCGGCGCGCCGGTCATGCCGGCCGAGCCGCCGATCACGAGCAGCCCGGCCGACCACTTGTGCGCGTCGGGCGAGCGGGGCGTGAGCCACTCCGCGACGTCGCGCTCGCCGACGACACCGCGCCCCGTCGAGCCGACGTCGATGCCGATGTCGACGACGCGCACGTCGCCCGCCCGGCTGCGCCCGGGCTCGAAGCAGACCCCCGGCTTGCGGGCGGCGAACGTCACCGTGGTCGTCGCCTGCACCGCGGGTCCGGAGACCGCACCGGTCGACCCGTCGACCCCGGACGGGATGTCGACGGCCACCGTCGGGAGCGCGCCGCTCCGCTCGGCGACCGCGGCGGCGACGCCGTCGAGCGCACCGGCGAACCCGGTCCCGTACATCGCGTCGACGAGGACATCGGCCCGATCGAGCGACGAGAGGACCGCGTCCCGGTCGGGGTCGGACGCGAGCTCGAACACATCGCAGCGAACGCCCCAGCCCCGCAGCACCCGCGCCGCGACGAGCCCGTCGCCGCCGTTGTTCCCCTTCCCGCACACCACGACGGCCCGGTGTCCGTACACCCCGCCGAGGACCCGTCGAACCTCCCAGGCGACCGCGCGACCGGCCCGCTCCATCAGCACCTCGACGGGAGTCCCGCTCGCGACCGCGCGGCGATCGGCATCGGCCATCTCCGCCGGCGTGAGCAGCGGCTCCATCAGGTGCGACCCATCAGCCCGGGCCGAGCGCGAGGACGACGGCCATCGCCGTCGTCTCGGTGTGGGTGAGCGACAGGTGCCACCCGGTGATCCCCCGCTCCTCGGCCATCTCCGCCGCGCGGCCCCCGAGCGAGACCGAAGGGGCACCGCTGCGGGCCCGAACCACCTCGACGTCGCGAAACTTGAACTTCCAGAGCCCGACGCCCATCGCCTTCATGACGGCTTCCTTCGCGCCGAAGCGCGCCGCCAGGCTCTTGGCGGGGTCGTACTGGCGGAACGCGTACTCCCGCTCGGCATCGCTGAACAGGCGCTCGGGCAGCGCCGCTCGCCGCTGCATCGCGAGCCGGAATCGCTCGACCTCCACGAGATCGGTCCCGAGACCCATGACGTCCATGTCAGGCGACGTCCATGTCAGGCAACGTCCATCTCAGGCGGACTGCGAGCCCCGCCAACGCTCGGCGAGGACGTACACCGGCGCCGTGAGGAGCTCTACGACGGGCACGGTTGCGAGTACGGCGTCGTCGAAGGTCGGCTCGGTCTCGGTGACCGCGTCCTTCAGCGCGCCGTACCGACCCTGGTAGCCCTGGAGGACCGCCCGCATGGAGTCGGCGGCGAGGTGCTCGGCGAACCGCACGTGCAGGAGCGTCAAGCCGACGGTCTGGCTCTGCTTCACCTCGGGGACGATGACGAGCGTGCGACCGTCCCTGCGTCCGAGCACGGCGGTCACCTCGCGCTGGGCCGCGACCCTGTGCTTGGTTCCACGGAGCGTCGGGTCCGTCTCCGTGCTCGACGCCAGCCCCGCCGCGACGCCACCCTTGTCGACCACATGAACCGTCGCGGTATCCGCGGCTACGTCGCCTTCGATGCGGTAGCGCGTGTACCCGGTCACCTCGGCGACCGCGGGGTCGAGGTCCACGAGGGTGCGCAGCGCCCGATACGTGAGCCCGTCCCGCGGCGCACCGGCAGCCAGGACCTCGCGGACGAGCGGCGCCTGGAGCAACGTCTCGTCGGATCGCGAGATCCCGACGGTCACCGTCTTGGCCTGGTGCTTGATGGCGTCGACCGGGCGCGTCAGCTCCTCGATGCCCTCGGTGAGCGCAGTCGTGAGGTCCTGGACGACCGTGCTGGGCACACCGACCTTCCCGTGCTCGATCTCGTAGGAGTCGAGCGAGATGGCCCCGGTGGCATAGCGCAGGAGCGACGCGAGACGCGCCGCGGTGCTGGCCTCCAGCGAGCCGTCGTACCCACCGGCGCGGAGGCCGTCGAAGAACCGGCGCGCCGGAGCCTGGATCTCGGGCCCGAGGCGATCGAGGAGGGCATCGGGAGCACCCGGCGCGGCGGCTTCGACCGCGGCTCGGGCCTCGCGCAGCGGACGCGCCGACGCGTCGATCGCGAGCGCGGCCTCATACCCGAAGAGATGCCCCGCGACGGCGGCGAGGACGAAGTCCAGGCCGGGGTGCACCGCCGGCACCGAGATGGTCTCGAGCGCGTCGGGGTACGTCCGCCCACCGCTCGAGATCACGATCGGCGCCGATCGGTGCGCACGGTAGATCGCGACCTCCTTGCCGACGTCGTCGACGTTCGACCCGACGAGTCCGGCCGCGCACACCAGGATGAGTGGCTCCGACGAGAGGTCGATGTGCTTCTTGTCCTCGGTCACGTCGCACGCGATCGCCTTGTAGCAGAGCTCCGAGAGCTTGATCCGCAGCTCGTGCGCCGCGATCGTGTTGGCGCCGTTGCCCACCACCGCCCAGTAGCGACGAGGGAGGACGTGGCGCTGCGCGACCGCGGCGATCTCGTCACGGCCCTCGACCACCTCCGACATCGCGGCGGGGAGCGCGCGCATCGCGACGAGGAGTCCGTGCCCCCATTCCGGGTCGAGCACGCCGACGCTGTCGGCGATCGCGAGCGCGAGCAGGTTCCCGGCAGCGATCTGGGCGTAGAAGGCCTTCGTCGAGGCGACGCTCATCTCGACGTCGCGACCGTCCGACGTGAAGAGCACTCCGTCGGACTTGTCGACCAGGTCGCTGTTGCGACGGTTGACGATCGAGATGACCGCGGCACCACGGTCGCGCACGACGTCGACCGTCCGGTTCGTGTCGGTCGTGGTGCCGCTCTGGCTGATGGCCACCACGAGCGTGTCGCGCATGTCGTCGCGGACACCGAACCCCGACAGCTCGGTCGCGAGCATGGGGGTCACCACGACTCGACCGGCCACTGCTTCGGCCAGCGTCGCGGCCATGCTCGTGCCGGCGACCGCGGCCGTCCCCTGGCCGACCACGACCACATGGCGGATCTCTCCGCTCGACAGCCGGGAGCGGACCCCATCGGGCAAGGCCCCCGCCGGCAACGACACCGTGAGCAGGCCCGCGTCGTCCTCGACGACCTTCCCGCGCAGGGTCTTGCGGAACGATCCCGGCGCTTCGGACACCTCCTTGAGGAGGAAGTGCGGGAACGCTCCACGGTCGATGTCGCGGGTCGTGATCTGCGCGCGCTGCACGTCGTCGTCGGTGAAGGGGAGGCTCGTGCCGTCGTACGCGATCCGCTCGAGACCGGCAAGCGACCCGGCCAGGGTCGCGTCGACGACCAGGATCTGGCCTCGGGTCGCGCCGGGTCGGTTCGGATCGGAGGGGGTCTCGCCGTCGAGGCGAACGTAGTCCGGGGTCTCCTCCACGAGGCCGTAGGGCTCGCTCGCGATCACGAACTCGTCCTCGGCGATCCCGACGTAGAGCGCCTGCCCACTGCCGCGCAAGGCGAGGTGGAGCTGTTCCGGCGATGCCGCGATGTTTGCCCCGATCGCGACCGAGCCTTCGAGCGCGGCGACGGTGGCGCGGAAGGCCTCGGTGGACGCACTCCCCGATTCGACGTGGTGCGACACCAGGGTCGGGATCACCTTCGCGTCGGTGGTGATCTCGGCCGGGAGCCGCAGGCTCTCGAGCGCGGTGAGGTCCGCGTAGTTGTCGACGTCGCCGTTCAGCGCCGCGACGACGTACGGGCCGTCGGCCCGCTCGAGCTCGTCGGAGTTCAACGGGTGGGCGTTCGGCTGGGAGATGATCCCGACGCTCGCCCAGCGGGTGTGGCCGAGCACGACGACCTCGGCGGTCTCGGCTTCGAGTGCGAGGTGGAGGAGCTCGTCGTCCCGGATCGCGTCGCGGAGATGCCGGGTGTTGTCGCCCAGCTCCCCGATCTCTGCCGCGGCCTTGTACACGAGCGACAGCATCCCGTCGGGTGCCCGCACCGCACAGTGCTCGAACAGCTCGTCGGCCGAACGGCGCCCGACGAGACCTGCGATCGCCGCGTCCGAGAGGTCGAGCGCGTGGTGACGCACGAGCAGGTGGAGGCCGGCGGAGTCGCGACCCCGGACCTCGAGCCGATCGAGGGCCGACAGCGCGACCTGGATCGAGGTGAAGGCCTCGATCGCGGCCACACCGGCATCCGCGCCGGCGAGGTCGCCGACGGCTCGTGCCGTGCGCAGCCGGTCGTGGTGCACCGCCCACGCCGCGTCCTTGGCCCGGAGGAGCGCCGCATTGACGGCCTCGAGCTCGGTGACGTCGACCTCCAGCGCTCCGGCGTCGAGCTCGGCTTCGTGCGCGGCGATCGCCTCCGAGAGCTGGGTCGTGTGGTGCTCGATCGCGAGGGCACCCGCGCGGTCTCCGAGCAGGGCTCGGACCCCGGGTACCCCGCGCAACGCGAGATCGACTGCTTCGACCGCCGCCGCGGCGTCGGCGAGGGGGCCCACACCCTGGGTCCAGCTCGTGACCTGCTCGAGGGACGCGACGAGCTCAGCGGTCAGCGGACCGAGCGACGGGGGGACGCGCGTGCTCCGGCGGCGGACGACGCCGATGATCCCGCACATGCGACGACCAGCCTAGTGATCGCCGTAGGGGCGATCCTCGGTCTTGGCAGAGTCAACGGCGCCGCTGCTGCACGCACGTTCCACGGACTCGACGAGACGGTCCGCGACGAGCTCGGCGCGTTCGACGCTCGGCGCCTCGACCATGACCCGCACCAGCGGCTCGGTCCCCGACGGCCGGACCAGGACGCGTCCGTCGGGTGCCAGCTCCTCTTCCACCTCGCGCACTTCGGCCCAGAACGTCGCGTCGGCGTCGAGTCCCGCTCGGTCGCGCACGGCGACGTTGCGCAAGACCTGCGGGAACCGCTGCATCACGCCCGTGAGCAACGAGAGCGCGTGCCCGGTTCCGTGCACGACGTCGAGCAGGAACGCTCCGGTCAGGGCGCCGTCGCCCGTCGTCGACGTGTCGGCGAAGATCACGTGGCCCGACTGCTCGCCACCGAGCGCGAGGTCGCGGCGCTCGAGCTCGTCGAGGACGTTCCGGTCACCGACGGGGACCTCCACGAACTCGATGTCGTGCGCGGCGAGGCACCGGCGAAGGCCGAGGTTCGACATGACTGTCGCGACGACCGCGTTGCCCCGGAGGCGGTCACGCTCCTTGAGGTCGAGCGCGCACACCGCCATGAGCTGGTCGCCGTCGACGATCCCGCCTCGCTCGTCGACCGCGATCATGCGGTCACCGTCACCGTCGAGTGCGAGCCCCGCACGGGCGCCGGTGGCGAGCACCGCCTCGCGGAGCGAGTCGGGCGCGGTCGATCCGCAGTCCCGATTGATGTTGGTTCCGTCGGGCTGGGCGTGGAGCACCTCGACGTCGGCCCCGAGCTCTCGGAAGATCCGCGGTGCGGTGCGGAAGGCGGCGCCGTTGGCGCAGTCGAGGACCACCGTCACCCCGTCGAGCGTGCGCCCTTCGAGCGCAGCCACGGCGTGGGCGACGTACTCGCCGAGAGGGTCCTTCATCGGGCGGTCGACCCCGATCCCCGCCCCGATCGGGCCCGGGTCCGGGACGGTCGTGGCGAGTCGACGGAGCTCGTGCTCGACGTGGCGCTCGATCTCCTCGGTGACCTTCCGGCCCCCGGCGGCGAAGAGCTTGATGCCGTTGTCCTCGAACGAGTTGTGACTCGCCGAGATCACGGCCGCGGGCGCCTCTCGCACCTTGGCGAGGTGCGCGACGCCCGGCGTCGGGAGCACGCCGGCCAGCTCGACGTCGGCCCCCTCGGCGCAGATCCCGGCGACGAGCGCGGCCTGGAGGAGAGGCCCGGAGCGACGGGTGTCGCGACCGACGACGAACGGGGTGCCCGTGCCGAGCACGCGCGCCGCGGCGCGGCCGAGGGCGGTGACGAGCTCGGGGGTCAGCTCGTGGTTCGCGACCCCACGGATCCCGTCAGTACCGAAGCGGAGTGTCACGTCGAGTTCGGGGCGCGCCGGAGCGCGGCTACCGCTTCGAGTACTGAGGCGCCTTGCGCGCCTTCTTGAGGCCGTACTTGCGGCGCTCCTTCTCGCGGGCGTCGCGGGCCAGGTGACCGGCCCGCTTCAGGAGCGGACGCAGCTCGTCGTCGAGGCTGACGAGCGCCCGGGCGATGCCGAGCCGGACGGCACCGGCCTGCCCGCTCACTCCACCACCTACCAACGTCGCGTCGACGTCGTACACGTCGGCGGTCTCGGAGAGCCGCAGCGGCTCGGTCGCGTGCTGCGCGTGCGTGGGAACGGGGAAGTACTCGGCGACCGGTCGACCGTTGATCATGATCTTGCCGGTACCCGGACGCAGGCGCACGCGTGCGATCGCGGTCTTCCGGCGACCGGTGCTCTGGACGAGGGGCTTCGTCACGGGTGCTGACTCCTGGGGGTGGTCGATCAGGCGGTGCGGCGCGACGAGGCGAGCGGGTGCGGCGTCGGCTGCTGGGCGGCGTGCGGGTGGTTGGCGTCCGGGTAGACCTTGAGCTTGCGGAGCATGGCCCGACCGAGCGGTCCCTTCGGGAGCATCCCCTTGACCGCCAGCTTCACGACCCGGTGCGGGTCACGGGCGAGCAGGTGCTCGAGCGACTCGGCCCGCAGACCACCGGGATACCCGGAGTGCCGGTAGTACTGCTTGTCGGTGAGCTTGCGCTGGCTGATGTCGAGCCTGGAGGCGTTGATCACGATGACGTGATCGCCGGTGTCGACGTTCGGCGCCCAGATCGGCTTGTGCTTGCCGCGCAGCAGGTGGGCGACCTCCGACGCGAGGCGGCCGAGGACGGCACCGTCCGCGTCGACGACGCGCCACTCGTGCGTGATGTCGCTCGGCTTGGGGGAGAAGGTGCGCACGCGGGTCCTGGTCCTGTTCGATCTCGATGTGCTGGGCCGTCCCCAACGTGCTGTGACCGGGTGCTCTGACGTGGGGTCGACCGGGGCCCGATCGGGCCGGGAACGAAGGTCCATCCTACCGAGCCGGTGCCGGGACCGGCAATCGGGCGCCTTCCGTCCCCGTTCTCGTGACCGATCGGGCCCCCTGACGCGTTCTCGTGACCGATCACGCCCCCTGACCCGTTCTCGTGACCGATCGGGCCCCCAGGAGGGCTGGAAGCGTCACCAGAAGGGGTCGACGGGCTGGAAGCGTCACCGGAAGGGGTCGACGGCCGGCCGGTATCCTCGGGAGCGGTGAATCCTGCGCGCTCGCAACCCACCTGGCTGGCCCCGGAACGGGGTGCGGCGGCCGAATCGGCCCTCGAGGTGCTCACCGACTCGAGCCTCGAGCCGATCGTCGACATGGTGCTGCTGGCCCGCGAGGGCGCCTACGAGGCGCGGACCCACGACGGGTCGGTTCGGTTCGCCCGTCGCGACGACGGCTACGAGGTGCTCGACACCGAGGGCTTCGACCCCCTCGCCGACCAGTCCCCGTCGAAGTTCAGCCCGCTCGCCGCCGAGGTCGCCCAGCAGCACCCGCACCGGCGGGAGAACGCCTACCCCCAGGCCTTCGACCAGGTGGCGCAGCTCTTCGACCATCCGGCCGCGCCGGATCTCTGCGTGATCCACTCCGCCGACCACAACTGGGAGGACCAGGGCGGCCATCGGGGCGAGCACGGCTCGCTGGGCGTCGTCCAGGCTCGCGCGCCCTTCGTGCTGGCCGGCAAGGGCGTGCGCGCCGACGGGCTCGTGGATCGATCCGCCCGCCTGGTCGACGTCGCGCCCACCCTGCTCACGCTCCTGGGCGCCCCGACGAACGCCGACGGATCCATCCTCCGGGGCCAGGACGGCGTCGTCCGCGAGGATGCCCTCGACCTCGCGGGAGGTCGGCCGAAGCACGTCGTCGCCTTCCTCTTCGACGGCACCAACCCCAACGTGCTCTACGACATGGCCGCCCGGGGCGAGGCGCCGAACACGGCGCGACTCCTCGCGATGGGCACCGCGTACCGCCACGGCGCGATGGCCGGGCTCCCGACGGTGACGCTCGCGAACCACACGTCGATCCTCACCGGACGGCTCCCGGGCCACCACGGGATCCTGCACAACGCGTGGTTCGATCGGCGCAGTGGCGAGCAGATCATCACGAACTCGAACGCCACCTGGCCGTGGGCGATGGCGCACGCGTTCGACGGCGTCGAGTCGATCCACACCGTCCTCCACCGACACGAGCCCGAGGCCTTCAGCGCGTCGGTGAACGAACCGTGTGACATCGACGCCGACTACTCGACGTTCGGCTTCTTCCGGGCCGGCGACGTGCCACCGATCCCGAAGTCGCCGGAGGGTCTCCCCCACACGACCGACCGGTTCGTGCGCCCGTCGAAGGACTACTCGTGGTCCTCGGTCGTCGACCACATGGGCACCGAGCAGGCGATCGGCATCTGGGACGGGACGTACCGCGACGAGTCCTATCCCCACCCGCGCTTCATGTTCTGCAACTTCACCCTCACGGATGCCGCCATGCACGAGGGCGGCCCGTACTCCGAGATCGCCGCGGCCGCGATCCGCGACAGCGACGCCCGCATGGGCGACGTCCTCGCTGCGGTCGAGCGGGCAGGCGTGTTCGACGACACTGCGTTCTGCCTCGTCGCCGACCACGGCATGGAGGAGACGGACCCGTCCGTCCGCGGCGACTGGGGCGTGGCCCTGCGCGACGCCGGCCTCACGTTCCGCGACGAGGGTTACGGCTTCCTCTACCTCGGGGAATCCCCCGGC
>JAWOIO010000041.1:0-6808 GCA_046484625.1 Acidimicrobiia bacterium | reverse complement strand
ATCGCCGCCGCTCGCTGGTGTCGGTCGGGACCGGTCGACGAACGTCTCCGTGTAGACGCCGACGGGGCGCTCGCCCTGGGCGGTGGCGGGACCGGCGACCAGCACGGCCCCGCCGGTGAGCACAACCGTGGCGACCAACGCGGCGCAGAGCGCACGGGCACTCCGCCGTGGCCAGCGCGACGAGGTCAGGTCAGACGGCATGGCGCCAACCGTAGGTCAGGAGCCGGGACCGTCGAGGGTGTGCGCCTCGACCGGCCCGGCAGGGCTACCGTTCCGGAGTCACGCCCGGGAGAGAGGGAGACGATGAACGAGCTCGATGCCGCCGCCAAGAGCGCCCTGATCAGCCAGGTCGACTTCTTCTCCGGCTGCACCCAACGCGAGATCGACGACATCGCCAAGCTCCTGGCCGACCGGCACTTCGCGGCCGGCGACGAGCTCTGCCACCAGGGCGACGCGGAGAACTACGGCTTCGTGGTCGTCGAGGGTGAGGCGGCCGTCATCGTCGACGGCGAGCAGGCGGGCACCGTGACGGCGGGTGACGTGGTGGGGGAGCTGTCGATGCTCGGGAACGGGCACCGCACGGCGACGCTGAAGGCGCTGACGCCGGTGCATGCGCTGCTGATCGAGCCCGACGAGATCGACTCGGTGCTCTCGGCCGACCCGTCCTCGGGCGACCGACTGGGGCATCGCGCGCACGACGACTGAGGCCGCTCGTCAGGCCTCGACCGCGGCGAGCGCTTCGTCGGTGAGCCGGGCGGCCTCGTCGATGTCGAGCTCGGCGCCACGCGCCCACGCCTCGCTTCTCGACCGCCTGACGCAGGATCTCGTCGTGGCGAGCCAGTGCCGCCCGCATCGGGTCGGGGTGCTCCTCCCACAAGCGAGTGGAACCCTCGAGGTCGGTGAACAGGAACGTGACGGTCCCGGTGCGGGGCCCGGGCGTCCGGCTCGAGCCCGACTGGTCGATACTGTCGAGCGGTGCAGTTCTCGATGATCTTCGAGGCCCAGATGGCCGACCCCAGTCCGGCCAACGAGCGGCAGGTGATCGCCGACTGCGTCGAGCAGGCCGTCTACGCCGAGGAGATGGGCTTCGACCGCATCTGGGCGGTCGAGCACCACTCGCTCAAGTGGTACGCGCACATGAGCGCACCCGAGGTGTTCCTCACCTGGGTCGCGGCCAAGACGTCGCGCATCCGCCTCGGCCACGGCGTGGTGTGCATGCCGTTCAACTACAACCACCCGATCCGGGTCGCCGAGCGGGCCGCGATGCTCGACGTGCTCTCCGGCGGGCGCCTCGACCTCGGGGCGGGGCGGGGAGCGACGCTCCAGGAGATGTCGGCGATGGGCGTCGACCCCGACCGCACCTACGCCGAGGTCGAGGAGGCGCTGCGCATGCTCGGCGTCATGTGGCGCGGCGAGGACGGCGAGGGGTTCCACTGGCATGGCGACCTGCTCCAGGTGGCCGACCACCCGATCCTGCCCCGGCCGGTCCAGATGCCCCATCCACCCCTCTTTCTCGCGTGCACCAAGCGCGACACCGTGGCGCTCGCGGCGGAGTACGGCATCGGCGCGCTGGTGCTCGGCTTCGCGGGGCCCGACGACGTCGCCGACCTGCACCGGATCTACCAGGAGACGATCGCGGCGCGCAGCGGGAAGCGGTTCGTGTCGTCGGAAGTGAACGACCACTTCGCCGCGCTGTGCCCGACGATCGTCCTCGACGACGCCGAGCGGGCGCTCCAGGTGGGAGTGCGGGGGCAGCGGTTCTTCGCCGAGGCGATCTCGCACTGGTACGGGAGCGGGCCCGAGCCGTCGGCCGGCGACGACGACGCCGACCAGATGGCCGCGATCGACGCGTCGAAGGAGCGGATGGTCGCCAAGCTCCACGAGATGGAGATCCCGGTGCGGCCCAACTCCACGGCGACGTTCAACGTCGTGGAGCACGCGTACGGCGACTGGCGGGACGCGATCGCCTACGTCGAGCGCCTGCGCGACGCGGGCGCCGACGAGATCATGGCCCTCATCCAGATGGGCACCGTCCCCCAGGCCGACTGCATGGAGACCATCCGCCTCTGGGGCGAGAAGGTCATCCCGCACTTCCGGTAGGCCCACCCCCGTCGTTCTTGCGTCGGCAACTGCTGCGATTCAGCACGAAGTGACGCAAGAACGGTGGAAAGGGGTGGTGGACGGGGCCGATTGGCGTCGTGGCGGGGCGGACTGGGTAGCGTCTCGGCATGGCTGACGACGACTACGTGATCCCGCCCCCGGAGCCCAAGGAGATCGACGAGAAGCTGGCGATGGAGCTGCGCCACTTCTCCGAGCGCGCGGTGCTGAAGGGCCGCCCGTCGGGCGACGAGAAGTGCGTGAACTGCCTCTACTACCTCGAGAACACCGCCGAGATCTCGTACTGCTGGCACCCCGAGCTCCGCATCCTCGTGGGCGACGAGTGGTGGTGCCAGTGGTGGGAGGCCATCCCCGAGTAGAGGGTCGTCCTCCACGGTTCTGGCGTCAGAAGCTGCTGCATCTCAACAGCTAGTGACGCAAAAACGGGAGGAGTAGCGCCTGGCTGCGGATCAGGCTCTTGAAGTCGCCGAGGTGGAGGGACTCGTCCTCGCCGTGGATGCGACTGCCGGGGTCGCCGGGGCCGAGCAGCAGGGCGGGGACGCCGCCGAAGGCCTCGGCGAACGGGCCGACGAACGGGATGCTCCCGCCGACGCCCATCACGACCGGCGCCTTCCCGAAGCCCTCCGTGAGCGCGCGGGTGGCGGCGTCGAACGCCGGTCCCTCGGGCTCGCACGACCATGCGGGCGCCGCTTCCCCCGGCTCGAACGTGAACTCGAGCCCCCACGGCGTACGCGCCTCGAGGTGGGCGTGCAGGCACTCGACCAGGCGGTGGGGGTCCTGGCCGGGCGCGACGCGGATGCTGATGCGCGCGCTCGCCATCGCGACGATCTGGTTCGACGACCCCTCGATGGGATGCGTGTCGATGCCGATGATCGTGAGTGACGGCCGGTACCAGAGCCGTTCATAGACGGAACGGCCGACGTCCCCGACGAGCTCGACGCCGTCGCGCATCCCCAACGAACGTCGGAGTGCGTCGGAGCGATCCGGGATCGCGTCGAGCCGGGCCTGCTGCGCGGGGGTGGGCGGCTCGATGTCGTCCCAGAACCCGTCGATCGCGATGTCGCCGCGGTCGTCGACGAGGGAGGCGAGCATCCGGGTGAGCGCGGTCGCGGGGTCGGGGACCGCGCCGCCCGCCATGCCGGAGTGCACCGGGCCGTCGAGTGCGCGCACCGTGACCGTGCCGCTCGCGAGGCCCCGCAACGACGTCGTGATGCCCGGCGTGCCCACCGACCAGTTCCCGGCATCGGCGAGCACGATCGCGTCGGCGCGCAGCGCATCGGCCTCGGCCGCGAGGAACGCGCCGAGACGCGGCGAGCCGATCTCTTCCTCGCCTTCGACCATCACCTTCACGTTGCAGGGGAGCGCGCCCTCGGTGGCGAGCCAGGCCCGCACCATGGCCCCGTGTGCGACCGCGCCGGCCTTGTCGTCGGCGCTGCCGCGTCCGTAGAGGCGTCCGTCGCGCTCCACCGGCTCGAACGGGTCCGACGTCCACCGCTCGACGTACCCCGGCGGCTGCACGTCGTGGTGCGCGTAGAGGAGGAGCGTGGGGGCGTCGTCGCCGGCGTGGAGCCAGTCGCCGATGACGCACGGGGGCGCACCGCCCGCGGTGGACTGACGCAGGTGCTCGAGCCCGCAGCGTTCGAGGTAGGTGGCGACCGCGTCGGCGCTGGCCTGCACGTCGGTGGCATGGTCGGGGTCGGCGCTGATCGACGGGATGCGCACGAGCTCGCACAACGCGGCGATCTCGGCGTCGACATGCTCGTCGACTGCCGCGAGCACGGCCTCGGTCCGGGCGGGGTCGGTGGCACTCACCATCCGGTCCTCACCATCCGGTGAACTCCGCGGCGCGGCGCTCGGCGAAGCTCGCGAGTCCTTCGGCGGCGTCGGCGCTCGCCATGGCGATCTCCTGGGCCATGCGCTCGTCGCCGAATGCGGTCACGCGGTCGGACTCCAGCGCCCGGTTCACCAGCCACTTCGAGAGGCCGATCGCCGGTGTCGGGCCGGACGCGAGCCGCTCGGCCCAGGCGCGGGCGGTGTCGGCGAGCTTGGCGGCGGGGACGACCCGGTTCACCAGTCCCATCGCTGCGGCGTCGGCGGCGGGGAGGTCGTCGCCGAAGAAGATGAGCTCCTTCGCCTTCTGGGGGCCGACGAGCCGGGTGAGGAGGTAGGCGCCGCCGCCGTCGGGGATGATCCCGCGGCGCACGAACACCTCGATGAAGCGCGCGGTGTCGGCGGCGAGCACGAGATCAGATGCGAAGGCGATGTGCGCGCCGATGCCGGCCGCGGTGCCGTTCACTGCCGCGATGACGGGCTTCTCGCAGTCCTGGATCGTGGCGATGAGCCGCTGCGCGCCGACGCAGGTGCGGGCGACGGCTCCTGCCGGACGCTCCGGCGCACCTTCGGGCAACGGGTACCGCTCGGGCCGGTCGATGCGCAGGTCGGCGCCGGTGCAGAAGGCCTTCCCGCCGCTCGCTGTCAGCACGACGGCCCGCACCGCCAGGTCGCCGCTCGCGTCGTCGAGGTGGTCGATGATGGCGTTGCGCTGGTCGGGCGTCAGCGCGTTCCCCGAGTCGGGCCGGTTGAGCGTGATCCAGGAGACGCCGTGCTCGACCCGGTGCAGCAGGTCGCCGTCGACGGCGTCGTCATCGGGCGGGTCGGGAGAACGGGGAGTGGCTGTGCTCATGGGCCCGGAGCGTACCGGGAGGGGGTGCGCGACCGTCAGGCGCCACGGTCGGTCGCGCCGCGACCCCAGATCCCCCGCTCGCGGGAGTGGGCGAGGAAGTCGTCGTCGACCATCCACGCGACGCCGTTGCGGAGGGCGAGGGTGCGGAGCATCTCGAGATCGTCGCGTCCGATCCCGCGGCTCGTCCGGACCGTGATCGGCGGTCGACGGGGCCCGCCGCTGAAGCATCGACGGGCACTCAGGTACCCTGCGCTCGGCCATCCGGCGCTGCGGCACAGGACGCTCCGGCGCGGGCCAGGACGGGGAGCGCGGAGTGGGACGACTCGACGGGCGGGTGGCGATCGTCACCGGGGCCGGGCAGGGGATCGGCCGGGGCATCGCCCGTCGGTTCGCCCGTGAAGGCGCGGCAGTGCTGGTGGCCGAGGTGAACCAGGAGACCGGTGCGGCCGTCGAGCGGGAGATCGTCGACGAGCTGGGCGGGACGGCGACGTTCGTGCCGACCGACGTGCTCGACGCCGACCAGATCACGGCGATGGTCGAGACGGCGGTGCGCGACCTCGGCGGCGCGGACATCCTCGTGAACAACGCGTACGTCGCCGCCGGGTTCAACCGGTTCGAGCGCAAGCCCCCCGAGGACCTGCTGCTCGCGTTCGAGGGCGGGCCGCTCCACACCTTTCGCGCCATGCAGGCGGTGTTCCCCCACATGAAGGCGAAGGGCTGGGGGCGCGTCATCAACTTCGTGTCGCTCAACGGGATCAACGCCCACCAGTACTCGGTCGACTACAACGCCGCGAAGCTCGGCATCCAGGCGATCACCCGTACCGCCGCCCGGGAGTGGGCGAAGCACAACATCCTGGTGAACTGCATCGCGCCCGCGGCGGCGTCGCCGGCGTACGTGGCGTTCGCCGAGGCCGCGCCCGAGAACGCCAAGGAGATGCTCAGGGAGAACCCGATCGGCCGGATGGGCGACCCCGAGCACGACATCGGCGGGGTCGCGCTGTTCCTCGCGTCGGAGGACAGCGACTACATCACCGGGATGACGATGTTCGCCGACGGCGGCAGCCACATCAACGGGGTCCAGTGGGACCCCCCGATGCCGGACTGACCAGCGGACGCGAGCGCCGGACCGAGACGAGAGGGCGGTCGATATGGCCTACGAGAAGCTCCAGCACATCTCGGTCGACGTGACCGATGGCGTGGCGTGGGCGGTGATCGACCATCCGCCGATCAACCTGTGGGACGACGCGTTCACGAAGGACCTCGTCGCGCTGATCACCGGCTTCGGCGCCGACGATGCGTCTCGCGTGCTCGTGGTCGCGAGCGCCGATCCCGACTTCTTCATCGCGCACGCCGACGTCGGGATGATCCTCGACATGGAGCCCGGGAGCCAGGGCGCGGATGGGGAGCCCGCGATGGTCAACTCGCTGCTCGACCTCCTCTCGCCGCCGGGGAAGGTGTCGATCGCGCTCGTCCGTGGCATCGCCCGGGGTGGAGGCTCGGAGATCGCACTCTCGTGCGACCTGCGGTTCGCGACCCCCGGTGCCCGGTTCGCGCAGCCCGAGGTGGGACTCGGGATCATCCCGGGTGCGGGTGGCACGCAACGGTTGACCCGGCTGGTGGGCCGCGCTCGAGCGCTCGAGATCGTGCTCGGGTGCGGTGATGTGGACGGTACCGAGGCCGCCGCGATCGGGTATGTGAACCGGGTGATCGCCGACGACGACATCGAGGCCGAGGTCCGTACGTTGGCGACCCGCATCGCGGCGATGCCGCCGATCGCGCTCAGCGCGGCCAAACATGCGGTCGGCCTCGCGCACGGCGACGTGACCGAGGGGTTCGTCGCCGAGGCGACGGGCTTCCGCGCGTCGCTCGTCGACCCGGTCGCACGGGCCCGCATGCAGCGGTTCCTCGAGCTCGGGGGCCAGACCCGCGAGGTGGAGACAGGTGCGCTCGACGACCTGTTCGACCAGCTCGAGGGCGAGTGATCGACCTCATCGGCAAGGTCGCGTG
>JAWOIO010000038.1:0-7783 GCA_046484625.1 Acidimicrobiia bacterium | reverse complement strand
CCTGGGCACCGAACCCGTCGGCCTGCTCACGACCCGTGAACTTCAGGAAGTTGGCCATCATCTTGTTGCTCTTGGCTTCCTCGAACGGGACGAACCCGAGGTACACGAACTGGTCCTCGATGTCGGCACCGCCCTGCTCGACGAAGTCGGCGTTATAGCACTGCACCGAGCACTCCCAGACCTTCACGGTGGTGAGCCCCTGGATCTTCGCCTCCTTGCGCAGCGCGAGGGTGCTGTCCGAGCCGAGGCCGCTCCGTCCGTACGTCGACCCGGCGTCCTTCATCTGCTGGATGATCGGCGTGTAGATGCTCTGCGGAGCACGAGCCGAGACGTCGGCCTCGACGTCGGCCTTGATCCCCGCTTCCTGTTGGGCGGTGAACAGCGGGACCTGGGAGTTCTTCGCCGCCAGGAGGTCGGCCGGGTAGATGAACGTCCCGTGCAGGTCACCGAAGCGCTTCAGGAAGTAGTTGGTCGCCGCCGTACCGGTGCGGTACGTCTGCGGTTGGTCGTCCCGGGTCGCGCAGTCGAGCGTCGGTGGGTTGATCGGGTGCGAGACCGGTGAGCACTGGTGGAGCGGCTCGGTGGTCACCACCGGGAAGTCGGGGAGGCCGGTTGCCGCACCGGTGGCGTCAACGCATCCCACGAGGTCGTCGGTGTTGTTGACGAAGAGCGACGACGTCCCGAGGATCACGAAATTGTTGCTGCACGCGGTGATGATCGCGTTGCGGGTCTCGTCGGCATTGAGCTTGGTGTCGATGAAGTCCACCACGATCTTGCGCCCCGCGAGGCCACCGTTCTTGTTCATCCACTCCGCCCACGCCTTGATGGCGTTCGGCGAGCCCTCGAAGAGCCCGGGCTGGAACGGGTTGTCGACGTCTGCGAGCACGCCGATGCGGATCTCGGTCGGGGTGATGCCGATGTCCGTGGCCTCCAGAGCGTCCTTGTCCCCGCCCTGGGCACCGGCGGCGACCGGTGCGATGCCGGTTGCCCCGACGACCACGGCGAGCGCTGCGATCGCTCGGCTCCACCTCATCGTTTCCCCCCTCGTGGCCGTGGCACGTGTCCGGTCGGCGCACCCCCCGCGGCGTTGGGGGATTCTGCCCCCGACTGGAATGGGTTGCAATACGGCGTTCGGTCGCGAACGCGGCGGGACGCCGTGGCTGGTGCCACGGCGTCCCGTTCAGTGACTTCGCGGCGCGCTACCCGATGAGGTCCAGCTCGACCTCGATGCGGTTGCGTGCCTTGCAGTCGAACGTCCCGGCCTTCTTCGGCCAGACCCGCTTGAACTTGCCGTCCTGCACCTGGAGGAGCGCGTAGCACGGGGTGGTCTCGCGCGCACCGACGTCCGTGACCCCGATCATGCCGCCGGCGTCGAAGTCGTTGATGGTCGCGAGCTGCTCGAACACTGCGGTCCGGGTGATGTTGTTGACGCCACCGGCTTCGACCGCCTGCTCCACTGCCTGCTGGAACAGCAGACCGGACGCGAACGCCTGGATCGCGAACCCGTCCTGCTTGTCCTTCTCGGTGAACTTCAGGAAGTCCGCCAGCATCTCGTTCGAGCTCTTCTCCTCGAACGGGAGGAACAGCGTCGAGATGTACTGGCCCTCGACGTCCGCGCCGCCCTGCTCGATCAGGCGCTGGTCGTAGCACTGGAGCGTGCAATCCCAGATGAAGTCCGGGTCGACCAGGCCCTGGAGCTTGGCCTCCTTGCGCAGCAGCACCGTGGTGTTGAACGACGATCCGCTCTGGGCGTAGTTGGACTCGTTGTCCTTGAGCTGCTGGACGAGCGGCGTGTACTCCGTCTGCGGGGACCGACCGCCGATCAACCCCTCGAAGTCCTCCTTGATCCCCGAACCCGCGAATTGCATCTGGGTCATCGAGGCCCGGTTCGCGTTCTCGGCCGCCTTCAGGTCCTTCGAGAAGAAGAAGCCGCCGTGCAGGTCCTTCCCGAACTCCTTCTGGAAGTAGAAGGCCCGCCCTGCGTTGCCCTGGTAGGTCTGCGGGCTCTGGTCCTTCGTGTCGCAGAGGATCTGCGGCGGGTTGATGCCGTAGGTGGTCGGGGAGCACTGCTGGACGAGCTCAGTGGTCACGACCGCGATGTCGGGGATTCCGGTGGCCGCCCCTTCACCGTCGACGCACTGCTCGACGTCGTCGACGTTGTTCAGGAACAGCGCCGAGGTCCCGACCAGGGCGAAGTCCTCGGCACAGGCCTTGATCACGGCGTTGCGCGCCTCATCGGCGCTCAGCTTCGAGTCGAGGAAGCTGACGACCACCTTGCGGCCCGCGATCCCGCCGTTCTTGTTGACGAACTTGGCCCAGCCCTCCATCCCGGCGACCGATCCCGTGAAGAGGCCCGGTGCAAGCTGGTTGTCGACGTCGGCGACCACCGCGACCCGGATCTCCTTCGCCGTCACCCCGACGTCGGATGCGGCCGGCTTCTCGTCGGCCTGCGCGGACGCGACGGCCGACGTTCCGGCGGTCGCGAGGACGATCGTGGCGACGAGCGCCACCCAGCGAGTTCTCCTCACCGAGTTCCCCCCTGTGCGATTGGTGGCCTGGCGGCCGTCTTGGAGTGTTGCACCCGACCGATGGGCCGGGATCGCGCGAGTCTGCCCGGAAGTGGAACGCGTTTCAAGGCGGCCGAGGGGCGCCGCCCTACGGTCAGCGCCGCGTCACGAACCGGAGTCCGCGGCCGGCCCGAGCATCGCACCGAGCGCCGCGTCGACCTCGGCGATCGAGGTCGGACCGCCGTGCTCCCAGGACTGCACGTAGTGCCAGCCCTCGACGAGGCGCACCTCGCCGCCGCGCACGTAGAGGACGCGGCCGGTCGCAGGGCACCCCTCCGTCGCGAGCCACGCCACCACCGGAGCCACGTGCGCGGGGTGGAAGACGTCGAACTCGGCGGGGTCGTCGGGCGCGCGCACGACGTCGGCGATCCCGGCCACCTCCTCGGTCATCCGGGTGCGGGCGACCGGCACGATCGCGTTGCAGCGCACCCCGTACCGGCCGAGCTCCTTGGCCAGGATCACGGTCATCGCTGCGATCCCGGCCTTCGCCGCGCCGTAGTTGCTCTGCCCCACCGCGCCCATGAGCCCCGACGTCGACGACACGTTGACGACTGCGGCGCGGACCTCGTCGCCCGACTTCGTCCGGTCGCGCCAGTGCCCGGCCGCCACCCGCGTCGTGCAGAACGTCGACTTGAGGTGCCCGCGGATGACCGCGTCCCACTCGTCCTCCGTCATGTTCACGAACATCCGGTCTCGCAGGATCCCGGCGTTGTTCACGACGACGTCGAGCCCACCCCAGGCGTCGATCGCCGCCGCGACCGCGGCCTCGGCCCCCGCCATGGTCGCGACGTCGTCGTCGCTCGCGAGCACCTCGGCGCCGACGTCCGTGAGCTCCTTGGCGATCGCGCCGACGACCGCCGGGTCGTGGCCGGTGCCGTCGCGCTCGGCGCCGGTGTCGTTCACGACGACGCGTGCGCCTTCGGCGGCGAACAGCCGTGCGTGCTCCCGCCCCATCCCCCGTCCCGCGCCGGTGACGAGGACCCGCCGTCCCTCGAGTGCTCCAGTCATGACGCGCAGCCTAGGAGCCTCGTCCCGGTTCGGCTCCACCTCCTACCATGCGAGCCGTGACGACCATCCGCGACACCGCGCCAGGCGGCCCGGCGTTCGCCGGAGAACGCACCGACGACGCGCCGGTCGGGTCCACCATCGGTGCCGTGGAAGCCCGCCGCACCCCGGTACGGGTGCCGGCCGAGCGCTACACGTCGCCCGAGTGGGCGGCGCGCGAGGCCGAGCTCCTGTGGCCACGGGTCTGGCAGGTCGCCTGCACCGTCGACCACGTGCGCGAGCCGGGCGACTGGTTCGAGTACACGTGCGGCCCGCTGTCGGTGCTCGTCGTTCGGGGCGACGACGGAGCCCTGCGCGCCTTCCAGAACGTCTGCCTCCACCGCGGCAACGAGCTGGCCAACGGCTGCGGCGCGGGCCGGACCGAGATCCGGTGCCAGTACCACCGGTGGTGCTGGAACCTCGACGGCACGCTGCGCGAGGTGCCGTCGCGTCGGGGCTTCGGTGTGATCCGGAACGAGGAGTACGGGCTGGTCCCCGCGCAGGTCGACACCTGGGGCCCGCTCGTGTTCGTGAACCTCGATCTCGACGCCGAGCCGCTCGCCGAGTTCCTGGCCCCGGTGCCCGCCGAGACGGCGTGGCTCCGGACCGACGAGTACGTCGGGCAGGCGATCGTCACGATCCCGCTGCCGTGCAACTGGAAGACCGGCATCGACGCGTTCAGCGAGACGTACCACGTGCAGGGGATCCACCGTCAGATGATCCCGTCGACCGACGACGTGAACGGCCCTCAGGAGGTCTGGGATCGCCACGGCCACCTCAACCAGCCCTACGGGATCCCGAGCCCACGTCTGCGCGACGGCGCGACCGACCAGGAGATCTGGGAGTCGTTCGTGGCGACCCAGGGCGAGCGGGTCGGCCGCCCCGGGAGCGAGGACCCCGGCCCGGTCCCTCAGCGTCGCGACGAGGAGTCGGTGCGCGATCTCCTCGCCCGGCTCATCCGCGAGCGGGCCGCGACGAACGGCGTCGACCTCGCGCCGTTCACGGACGCGCAGGTCACCGACCTGCACCAGTTCAACTGCTTCCCGAACATCTCACCGGTCTTCCTCGTGGAGAGCCTGGCCTGCGTGCGCACCCGGCCCGGGGCGACACCCGACGACTGCCTTCTCGACCTGATCTTCTGCTCGCGCGCCCCGTCGGACAGGGATCGCCACGATGCCGAGCGCGCGCGGCCGGTCGACGTGACCCTCGATCCGGCGACCGCCGACGTGGGTGCGGTGTTCAACCAGGACATCGCGAACCTCATGCGGGCCCAACGCGGCCTGCACCAACCCGGCTTCACGCATCTGGCGCTCTCGCGGGAGGAGATGCGCATCGAGCGCCTCCACCGCAACCTCGAGCACTACCTCGGGATCACCCCGTCGGAACTGTCCGGCGGCTGACGCCAAGACGATCCAGTCAGGCTCCGTGCACGAGGCTGACGTGCACCGAGTCGCGGCCGGGGATCGCGCGGGCGAGCAGGCCGATCCCTTCGTCCAGGGTGTCGAGCGTCACGACGTCGCCCACCAGCGCGGTTCGGTCGAAGCGGCCGGCCGCGAGCAGGTCGACGGCGACCGCCATCGACGCGGGCGTGAAGCCCGCACCCCCGACCAGGGTGAGCTGGCGGAACACCACGAGGTCGGTGATGAGACCCTCGACGGGCTTGAAGTGCTTGAGCCCCGCGAGGAGGACCGTCCCCCGAGTCTTGACCATCGCGATCGCGAGCGGGATCGTCGAGGTCGCGACGGCGGCGACGTCCATGACGACGTCGGCCATGCGGCCTCCGGTCAGCTCGCCGACGCGTGCGACGGGATCCTCCGACTCCACGTCGATCGTCGCGTCGGCACCGAGTGCTCGGGCGGCGGCGAACCGGGCGCCATCGGCTCCGGTGCCGGTCACGATCACGTTGGTGGCGCCTGCCGCCCGCGCCGCCACGACGCAGGCGAGACCCTGGTGCCCGGGGCCCTCCACGACCACCGTGTCGCCCAGGGCGACGCCAGCGCGCGCGACCCAGTGCACTGCGTTCGCCATCGGCTCGAACATCGTGAGCTCCGCCGCCGGCACGTCGTCGGGGACGCGGTGGAGGTTGGTGCGCGGAAGGAGCGCCATCTTCTCGGCGTACCCGCCCCAGCAGCCGCTGTCGCGGTCGAGGCCGAGTGTGTACCCGTACACGTGCATCGACGTGCAGTCGCCGTCGCCCGCCCGGCACGACGCGCACCGCCCACAACGCAGGATCTCGTCGACGCAGACCCGATCGCCCTCGTCGAGTCCCCACGCCGTCTTCGCCTCGGGCGTGATCGCCTCGATCCGACCCACGATCTCGTGCCCGGGCACGACCGGGAACGTCTCGCCCGGCACCCCCACTCCACCGTGGAGCTGGCCCAGGTCGCTGCCGCACAGCCCGACGGCCTCGACCCTCAGCACGGCGCCGTCCTCGGGCGGCGTCGGCTCCGGGAGGTCCCGCACGTCCCAGTGCCCGTCGCCGGTGAACACGCCGGCCCGCACCGTCCCCGCCATCAGGCCTCTCCCAGTTGGTTCGTGGGGGCCGAAGCCCCGACCGGCCGGCCCGCGCGCAGCACGGGCATCCACACGTACGGCGACGCGTCCTCGCCCGACTCGGCGGCCGCCTGCACGTCGTCGGGCATCTCCCCCATCACGTCGGACTGCTCCCGCATCCGCGCATAGGTGTGATCGATCGTCCCCGCGGGCGCGTAGTGGTAGACCATCGCCGCCCGTCGACCGTCGGACACGTTGTCGGTGGAACGGTGCATCAGGTGGCTGTGGAACAGGAGCACGTCACCGGCACGCATCAGCACCTGCACCGCACCCGAGAAGTCCACGTCGACGATCTCGGTGTACCCCAGGTTCGCGTCCGGTCGACGGTCGGCGACGTGCTCGTGCACGGGTTCCCGATGCGACCCGGGGAGCACCGACAGCGGGCCGTTCGTCGGCGTCGCGTCGGTGACCGCCACCCACACCCCCACCTGCTCCGGTGGCTCGAAGGGGAAGTAGAGCGCGTCCTGGTGCCACGGCTGGCCGATCGCCTCGGGGTTCTTGAAGATGAACTGCGAGAGGAAGCAATCGACGTCGGGACCCAAGAGGTCGCCGATCGTCGCGGTCAGCCGCTCGTCGCGCGCGAACGGTCCGAACTGCGGATCCCAGTCGTGCAGGATGAAGATCTTCGAGACCCGGTCCTCCGGTTGGACTGCGTCCGACCACGGGTTGCGCTCCGGATCGACGAGCGAGTGCCGGATCGACTCACCGGCGGCGGCCCGACGGCACAGCTCCACCGCCCGCGCCTCCATCGCGCGACACGTCTCGGCGTCGACGAAGCCCGGGAGGACGAGGAAGCCGTCCCGGTCCCAGGCCTCGCGCTCAGCCGGCGTCATCACCCCGGTCACTGTCGCCTCCCGCTCGTACACTCACGGCCGGTGGGGATCATGGCACTTCGTCGACGGACGGCCGGGGCCTGACGTGCGGGCGGTCCGGAGCACCGAGCAGGGCGTGCAGATCGTCGAGGTCGCCGACCCGGAGCCCGATGCCGCGTCGGTGCTGCTCGAGGTCGCCTCGGCGAGCATCTGCGGCTCGGACCTCCACCTGCTGGAGTTCGGGCCGATGCCCGTGACCCTCGGACACGAGTTCGCGGGGACCCTCCCCGACGGCACCGCGGTCGCCGTGAACCCCAACGTCCCGTGCGGGACGTGCGACCAGTGTGTCGCCGGCTCGGGCCATCGGTGCCGCACCGGCACGCAGCGGATCCTCGGCATCGCCGCCGACGGCGGGATGGCGGAGTCGGTCGCCGTGCCCCGCGACTCGATCGTCGCGCTCCCCCCGGCCGTTCCGCCCGGCGACGCCTGCCTCGTGGAGCCGCTCGGCGTCGCCACCCACGGCGTGCGCCTCGCGAACCTCGCGAGCGGCCAGCGGGCCGCGGTCGTCGGTGCCGGCGCGATCGGGCTGGCTGCGATCGCCGCGGCGCGCGCGGCCGTCGACGACGTCGGTGTGGCCGCGCGTCATCCCGCGCAGCGCGAGGCGGCCGAGCGCCTCGGCGGTCGCTCGCTGCAGGGCGAGTACGACGTCGTCTTCGAGTGCGCCGGCACGGAGCAGGCCCTCGCGCAGGCGGCCGACCTCTGCCGCCCCGGCGGGCTGATCGTGTTCCTCAGCACGCACTGGGCGCC
>JAWOIO010000015.1:0-2749 GCA_046484625.1 Acidimicrobiia bacterium | reverse complement strand
CGATGGGGGGACCCTGCATGGCGGCCGGGTCCCCCCATCGCGGTGCGCCGCGTCGATCAATCGAACTCGACGTCGACGAAGCCTTCCTCGATCTCCACCTCGAGCTCGATGAGCTCGCCCTCGAACTGCGAGAGGTCGCGCACGGTGCCGTTGGCGCGCTCGAACCAGCGGGCCGGCTGCACGTCGACCACCAGGGAGCGACTGCCCGTCCCGTCCGAGCCGACGATCAAGACCGGCTCCAGGTCCATCTCCACCTCGACCTCGGCGTCGAAGAAGACGCGGAACCGGCGCGCGTCACCGTCGGTGGGCGTGAAGGCGCCCTCGACGACCATGCTCGCCTCGGCCGGGAAGCCGGGGTAGGTTTCGCGGATCTCGGCGAGCAGAGCCTCGATCTGCGTGCGCTTGGCGGGACCATCGTCGTCGTCGACGTCCAGGTCCTCGACCTCGAACTCGAGCTCGTCGTAGATGCCGGCCGGGATGGCGCGGCTGGTCACGTCGACCGTACCGCTCCCGAGCGGCAGCACGACGAACGCGGGCGGCGCCTCGAAGTCCGCGCACGGGCCGGTGCGCCCGTCGTCGTCGCAGTCGAGTTCGAGCTCGGACACGATGAAGGCGACGGTCGTGAGTTCCAGCACGCCATTGGACCCGGAGAGCACGAGCGTGTCGCCCGCCTGAGCCGTGGCGAGCGACTCGGCCGCCGACGCCGAGTCGACGGCGAACGCGACGGTCACCCGGGAGCCCCCCCAGTCGTCGTCGATGCCACACGCGGCGAGCAGGAAGGGAAGGACGAGGGCGAGGAGCAACGGTTGGGGTCGCATGGTGCCTCCTTCAACTGTGCGACATCGGTCGGCCCCGAAACGGAACACGCCGTCGCGCACATTGGAATCCACCATCACGCATCACGCTGAAGCCTTTCTGAAGCCTGCCGCTTGCCGCAACGTCAGCGCGGGATCCGGACCCCGGACCGCTGACCTCACTCTGCCGCCGGCGCCCCCCGCTCGAACCGCAGTCCGAGGGCGGTTCGCTGCTGGAAGCCGCGCCAGTAGGTGTCCTCGCCCCACGTTCCCGCGACGGCGTCCTCCACGAGGTCGAGGTACGGGGCCATCGCCCCGTCGCCCTGCAGGTGCAGGCCGAAAAAGGCGGTCACGAAGTGCTGCGCGACGTTGTTCATGCGGGTCGTGTCCCACACGGCGTCGGCGTAGTGGGCGAAGGTGCCGGCAGCCCAGGCCTCGCGCGGCGCAGGGATGGGCGCGGCCGCGTTGTGGCGGGCGTTCTCGAAGGTGAGCAGGTAACGCTCCGCGTTGACGGCGCCCTCGAAGATGGCGCGCGTGCCGTCCTCGTAGCCGGAGACGTCGTCCTCGCTGCCGGCCATGAACAGGACGGGGGTCTCGATGCCCGCCAACCCCTCGGCGTCCCAGAAGCCGGCCGGCATGCCCCACGGGGCGATCGCGACGGCGGCCAGGATCCTCGGATCGAAGGTGGCCTCGTACGCCTCGGTGCCCGCCTGCCGTTCGACCAACAGACCGTTCCGGGGCGCGAAGTGCAACTGCGTGCTGGCCTCGGTGAAGCCGGCGCCGATGACGTTGACCAGCCCGTAGCCGCCCACCGAGTAGCCGATGATCCCGCTGCGCGACGCGTCGATCAGGCCGCTCGGGAAGCCGTCGCCCGCCGCCGAGCGCCGGTCCATTTCGTCGATCACGAAGAGCTGGTCGAGGGGGCGGTGGTAGAGCGTGCTCGCGAAGGCCGCCTGGTCGGTGTAGGTGCTGTCGGTGTGGTCGATGGAGACGACCACGTAGCCCTTGCTCGCCAGGTTCTCGCCGAAGTGGGCGAGTAGGAAGCGGTTGCCGGGGTACCCGTGGGACAGGACGACGAGCGGGTAGGGGCCGCCGTCGGCCGCGGGCTCGGCGTCGCGGACGGCGCGCCCCGCCAGCAGGGCGGGCGTGCCGTCGCGGGTGACGACCTCGTAGGTGCCACCCTCGGCAACCCCCTCGGGCAGCGCCGCCGGATACCAGAGCTCGAGCGTCAGCGGCCGGTCGTAACGGGGCGCCTCCACGCCGCTGGTCACGTACAGGATGTCGATGCGGCCGAAATCGACGACGTCCAGCGTCCGTACGCCCACGGCGTGCCCACCGAAGGCGGCGAGCTCGGGGGCATCGGGCCGCTGTAGGTCGATGCGGTTGTCGGACTGGGCGAAGACGCTGCCCATGACGACGACGAGCGCGATGGGAATCCAGGCGAGTCTCGACATGGCCCATCCTCTCGCGAGGCGCCGCGCGAGCGGATCGCACGTCGGCGGCCTCGACTCGATCGTGCACCCCATGCTAGGACGCCAGGCCGTCCCCCGCGGCGGGCGCCGCGGGTATCGTTCGGTAGGACGATGGCCGAGCGGCCGGCGCGGCCCCAGGCGGACCGCCCACCGACGAGGCGCCGCCCCGTCGACCTCGACACGGTCCGCGAGACCAAGGAGACAGGCCCATGACGATGCCGCTCAAGCCCGACGCCGCGTACGCGCTTCTTGTGCCCAGCAGCATGGGCGTGCGCCTCACCCCGGAGAACGGTCAACCCTTCCACTGCGCCGACCGCTTCACCATGCAGGTCACCAGCGCCGAGACGAACGTGGCCAGCATCGCGTCGTTCCTCGGCCTCCCGGTCAAGGTGCTGACGGCGCTCGTGAAGGACAGCCCGGTGGCGCGCATGATCCGCGACGACCTCGCGCGGCGGCACATGGACGTCGAGGCGGTCGAGGTTC
>JAWOIO010000214.1:0-7913 GCA_046484625.1 Acidimicrobiia bacterium | reverse complement strand
CGATCACCGGTTGCGCGACGATGGTCGCCGACCGGGGGATGGGCAATGGCTGGGCAGGGGGCAGGGTCGCCAACGGAACGCATCCTGACCCTCGCCGCGTATCTCAAGGAGCGGCACGGCACGAAGGTGACGCTGAGCGACATCACCCGCGACGTTCCCGGCTACGACGACGGAGCCGCACCCCGCGACGCGCACGGCGAACTGACCTCCGACACCCGGGAATGGGAGACCTTGCGTCGGAAGGTCCGGCGCGACCTGAAGGATCTTGCAGCCCACTGGGACGTGGTCGTCGAATACGACGAGTCGGAGCACTCGTACGCACTGCTGCCACCGTTCTTCAGCACGCACGAGCGCGCGGCGCTCGTCGCCGCATCTGCGGCCGTGATCGTGGACGGACCTGGCACGGAGCGGGCCGGCGACCTCGGCACCGGCGTCGACGACGCGTATGCAGAGATCGTCGTGCGCGTACCTGAGCTGGTTGCGCCGCTGCGGGAGGCCTGCGCGACCAGGACCAGGGTGGGATTCCGCCACGGCGGGCACGACCGGGAGCTCGAGCCGTATGCGCTCGGGCAGTGGAAGCACCACTGGTACGTCGCCGGATGGTGCCCCGCCGCATCGGCGATGCGCCGATACCGCCTCGACCGGATCGAGGTCCCCGTCGAGGGTGCGCCGATCGCGCTGATCGGCGTGGCCGGCAGCTACGAGGTTCCCGACTGGTTCCGTACGGACCTCGCGTTCGACATGGACCCCAACTCGTGGGGCCGCGACCGCACACTGACCGCGCGGGTGCGCGTGGCGAACGACCACGTCGACACGTTCGTCCACGAGCTCGGCGCGGAGGTGACCGAGCGCCACGCCGACCACGCCCTGGTCGCGCTCACCGTGCGCCACTACCAGTGGACCCGAGATCGCATCCTCGGCTTCCGCGGTCATGCGATCCCGCTCGACCCACCGGAGCTCGTCGCCCTGGTGCACGACCACCTCGCCGCCATCGCGGAGGCACCCTGATGCCGGCACTCACCAAGGAACGACACTTCCAGGTGCTGCGGACCGCACTCGCGCTCGCCGAGGAACGCGGCTCGGTGTCGCTCGCCGAGGCCGCCGCAGCGACGGGCGTCACGGCTGACGAGCTGCACCAGCTGCTCGAGCCGGTCCTCTTTCTCGAGTTCCGCACGCCCGACGGCGTGCTCGTGCACGAGGAGCGGGCGTTCCTGCTCACCGAGGACGGCTATCTGGCGGTCGCCAGCGGCAACTGGCTACGCGATCTCGCTGCCGAACCACCCCCTCCCGACGCGGCCCTCCGTCTCCTCATCGCCGGGCTCACGGTGCAGACGCTCGCGACCGAGCCGACGCCTCACCTCGACGACGCACTGAAGAAGCTGCGTGGAGTGGTCGCGGTCGAACTCCAGGTTCCCGTCGAGCGACCGGCATGTCTGACGACCGTCCAGCGCGCCTGGTACGAGGGACGATCGTTGCGCTTCCGCTACCGCGCCGAATCAGCGTCGGCAGCACACGACCAGGAGGCGCTGCCCCATCGGGTGTTCTGCCGGTGGGGCCACTGGTACCTGCTCGGGCGCATCCCGACGGAGACCCTGGCGCGTGCGTTCCGCATCGACCGCATGCTGAGCGCCGAGCTCGGCGACCTCGAGTTCGATCCACCCGAAGACGTCGAGATCCCCGAGTGGTTCGACCTCTCCGCGCACGAGCACACGGTGCGGGTGCGCTGCACCCGCGAGGCGATCGACGTGCTCCCAGAACCGATGCGGGTGGGCCCGGCCGAGGAGCTGGGCGATGGTCGCGTCGCGGTGGACCTCACCGTCAGCGGCGACCGCCGGCTCGAGCATCTGCTCGTGTGTCTGCCGGTGGACGCCGACGTCCTCTCGCCCCCGGAGTACCGCGACCTGCGACGCGCGCACGCCCGCAACCTTCTCGCGAGGCTGCGCGCGTAGCCCCGAGGTGGGTGACACGGTGCGGACGGCAAGTGGTTCGATCCCGAGCGACCTGGCGGAGCCTCCGAGTCGTCGCCAGCGCTTCCGCACCCAGGTAGGCGGCCGCGGCGAGCATGAGGAGGCCCAGGACGATCTGGGCCGCGAACTCGGGCCAGACGAGACTCGCCGCGATGCTCCCACCCGCGAGCACCCACGGCACCGGCCGCTGCGCTCGACGCAGGTTCCGGGCGTGGCCCGGCACGGCATCTCGGAGCGCGTCATCGATCAGGAGGCCGCCCCCGAGCAGCAAGGCCACGAGCACGAACTGCACCGGCCAGAGAATGCCGACGGCCAGCGCGAACACGAGCACGGCCATCGCGGGCCCGAACCGAGCCGGGAACCACGACTCCGACTCTGCCGGGACGGCCTGCTCCGCCGAGACAGCCTGGGGAGGTTCCACGGCTGCGGTAGAGGTTCCCGGCGCCTTCACGACGTGATCGCTGGGCCGCTCCCAGACGATCCCCCTCCCGTATTCGGGAACGAGGATCGAGTAGTCACGCGCAGTTCTGCTCGCCGTCCGGCGGTCGTTGCGAACAGAGGCGGCCATGGCGCACCTGCCTTTCCCTTCTTCCACGCCCAGCCTACGAATCGAGGCGCCGACGGACAGAGGCCAAGGTCCTGACGATGCCGATCCGGTCCAGCGTCCCCCGATCGGATCGGATCGCAAGGGCCGAAGGTCACGACAGCCACCTCCTGCCAAGATGTCGGATCGACATCTTTCCCCCCGGGTTCTTCGACCGGAACGACCCCTCGCCCGACGACGACTTCTACTCGTGGCCGCGCTTCGTCACCCACATCGACGCTGCCGCCATCGCGGCGGTCGGTGCGCTCTACGACGAGCTCGGGATCGCCGGCTCGGTGCTCGACTTGATGGCGTCGTGGGTCTCGCACTTCCGTACGGCTCCCGCCCGCCTGACCGCGCTCGGCATGAACGCCGACGAGCTCGCCCGCAACCCCCGGGCCGCCGAGACCGTCCTGCACGACCTCAACGCCGACCCTGCGCTGCCGTTCGCCGACGACGCGTTCGACGCCGCGGTGTGCTGCGTCTCCGTCGACTACCTGGTGCGCCCGATCGAGGTGTTCGCCGAGGTGCGCCGGGTGGTGCGCCCGGGTGGGCTGTTCGTGTGCACGTTCTCGAACCGTTGCTTCCCCACGAAGGCGATCCGGGGCTGGCTCGCGTCGAGCGACGCCGAGCGCGCGCGCATCGTCGCCGAGTACTTCCGGCTCGCCGGCGGATGGGAGGAGCCCACGGTGCAACGGCAGACACCCGACGGGCACCGAGGCGACCCTCTCTGGGCGGTGTGGAGCCGGCGCGCCACGACCGAGCCGGACGCACCCGGCTGAACGCGGCCGAACCTGCACGCGGCCCCACGGATCGTCGGGGGTGTGCCGGCACCAATACCCTGGCTCCTCGAGACCCCCCGACGGAGTAGCGATGTTCCTCGCCTGGACAGAGATGCGCCGCGCCAAGACGCGGTTCGGGATGCTGATCGGCGCGATCGCGCTGCTCGTGTTCCTCATCCTGTTCCAGCAGACGCTCCAGACCGGGCTGATCACCTCCTTCGCCGGTGCCATCGAGCACCAGTCGGCGCCCGTGCTCGTGTACTCCACCGACGGTCGCCGCAACCTCCAGAGCAGCTCGATCACCCCGGAGCTCGAGCAGCAGATCCTCGCCGTGCCCGGCCTGGGGCGCGCGGGAAGGATCGGGCAGGGGACGCTGAGCGTGCTCGCCGACGGCGAGATCGCCGGCGCGGCCGTGATCGGCTACGAGGACGCGCGCCTCGGCGCGCCCGAGACGATCGTCGCCGGCCGCCGACCGACCCGCGCGGGGGAGGGGATCGCCAGCGAGTCCGACGCGGGCGCGGGCTTCGGCATCGGCGATGTCGTGCGGGTGCAGCCGGGCGGCTACGAGATCCGCATCGTCGGGCAGGCGCGGGACGTGAACCTCCAGGCCACCCCGACGATCTTCACCCGGTACGGCACCTGGGAGGACGCCACGCGTTCGGCAAACCCCGACGCCACGACGCTGCGCCCGAACGCCATCGGGCTCGCTCCCGCACCGGGCGTGTCGGACGCCGGGCTCGTCCGACGGATCGACGCGCTGAGCCCCGATGTCGAGGCGCTCACCCGGAGCGACGCGGCGACGAAGGCGCCGGGGGTAGCGCAGGTGCGGACCTCGTTCCTGCTCATCTTCTTGCTCTACGGGCTCGTCGTGCCCCTCGTGACCGGCCTGTTCTTCCTCATCATCACGTTCCAGAAGGCGAGCTCGTTGACGCTGCTGCGAGCCATCGGGTCATCGGGCGCGCGACTGGTGCAGTCCCTGCTCTTCCAGGTCGTGGTCGTGGTCGGACTCGGTCTCGCGATCGGGACCGCGCTGTACGCGCCGATCTCGTTCCAGCGCATCGGCTCGATCCCCCTGCGGTTCGAGACGGGAGCCGTCCTCCTGTGGGCGGTGGTGCTCTTCGCGCTCGGGTTGCTGAGCGCGCTCGTCGCCGCCCGACGGGTGCTCGCGATCGACCCGATCGAGGCGACCACCGGCGCGGGAGTGCAGCTGTGAGGCTCGCCGTCCGGGAGATGCGCCGACGTCCCGGCCGGTTCGTGATCGCGGTCGTCCTCCTCACCCTCGTCGCCGCGCTGCTGATGCTCCTGGGCGGGCTGCTCGACGGGCTCATCGCGCGTTCCATCGGTGCGATCGAGGCCCAGCGCGGCGACCTCGTCACGTTCTCCTCGACCGCGGAGCGGTCGTTCCTGCGCAGCCGCATCGACCCGGCGACCCGGGAGACCGTCGCGAACGTGCCCGGCGTCGCCCGGGTCGGCGGCCTCGGGGTGCTGCAGGTCGGCGCCCGCGTCCCCGGCAACGGGCCGCGCGACCTCGTCGACGTCGCGCTCTTCGGCTACCAGATCCCGCCGCAGGGCGTCCCGAAGCCGCCGCGGTTCGGACAGGCCTACGCCGATCGGCTGCTCGAGGACTCGGGCGTCCGGGTCGGCCAGCAGCTGCTCGTGGGGCCGGCGCGGACCCCGGTGGAGGTCGTGGGCTTCGTCGACGATGTGAGCTACTCGGGCGCGGGCACGCTCTGGGCGTCGGCCGCGACGTGGCGGCAGGCCCAGGCGCAGAACAAGCCCAATGCAGCGGTCGCCGCCGGGGTCTTCCAGGCGCTCGTCGTCGACGGCACCCGCGACGCCGTGGCCCTCGCGCGCGTCGTCGAGG
This sequence comes from Acidimicrobiia bacterium, assembly GCA_046484625.1. Taxonomy (GTDB): domain Bacteria; phylum Actinomycetota; class Acidimicrobiia; order IMCC26256; family PALSA-555; genus DASUAO01. Next base: position 2,717 of record JAWOIO010000214.1, on the reverse strand, counting down.
AGGCGACGGGCGGCGCCACCGAGACGGTCACGATCGCCGAGGCCGCCGACTCGGTCGGGGGCGTCCGAGAGCAGCGCAGCGTGTTCAACCAGATCATCGGCGTCACGGTCGTGATCGCGATCGTCGTGATCGCGCTGTTCTTCGCGCTCCTCACCGTCGAGCGGACCGCGCTCTACGGGATCCTCAAGGCGATCGGGGCCCGCTCGCAGACGCTCTTCGGTGGGGTCGTGGTCCAGGCGGTGATCGTGGCCGCGATCGCGGCCACGATCGGCGGGGTGCTCGCACTCGTGTTCGATGCGGTGACCCCGTCTGGCGCGATCCCGTACCAGCTCGTCCCCGGCCGCGTCGCGACCAGCGCGGTCTCCCTCCTCCTCGCCGCAGTCGCCGGCAGCGCCTTCTCGCTGCGTCGGGTGCTGCGCATCGACCCGGCGTCCGCCATCGGGAGCAGCACATGAGCACGGCACCGTCCGAGAGCACGACCAGCCCGCCGCCGGGCACACCGAGCGCGCTCCGGATGGACGCGGTGCGCAAGGTCTACGGGAGTGGCGAGAACGCCGTCGTCGCGCTCGACCACGTGACCCTCGAGCTCGCACCCGACGAGATCGTCGCGCTCGTCGGCCCGTCCGGCTCGGGCAAGACGACCCTGTGCTCGATCGCCGGGGGGATCCTCGCGCCCACGTCGGGCACCGTCGTCGTCGGCGGACGCGACATCTCCGGGTACGGCTCCAAGCAGCTCACCGAGTTCCGCCGCGAGGAGATCGGCTTCGTCTTCCAGTCGGTGAACCTGATCCCGTTCCTCACCGCGCGCGAGAACCTCCTGGTCGTCGACGAGATCGGCGCCCGCACGGGGGCCCCGGCCCGGACCCGTGCCGACGAGCTCCTCGACGAGCTCGGGCTGACCGACCGGGCCGGGCATCTCCCGGGTGCGCTGTCGGGTGGCCAACGCCAGCGGGTCGCCATCGGCCGGGCGTTGATGAACGACCCGACGCTCGTGCTGTTCGACGAGCCGACCTCGGCGCTCGACACCAAGCTCGGCGACCAGGTCACCCAGCTGATCCGCACCGAGATGAACAAGCGGGGGATCGCGGCGATCATCGTGACCCACGACGAGCGCATCGCCCACCACGCGGATCGCACGGTCCACATCCTCGACGGCGCGCTGACCGACGAGGCCTGACGGCCCGGGTCCCCGTAGAACTCCCCACATACCCGTAGAACTCCCCATATAGAGGATGCGCTCTCGGGCCCGCAGCGGCGTCAGACGTGCAGCGTCTCGCTGTCGACGGCCTCGGCGTGCGCGTAGGCGCGAGCGAGGCGAGCGCGAGCGGCGTCGATCTGCTCCTGGGTGAGACCCTCCACCACCAGCAGATGACGAACGGCATCGCTGGCCTCGACCAGCTCACGGTGCGCGGCGACGATCGCTGTCCGTTCGAGCATGTCCCTCAACCTACTGTCCAGCGCGATCTCCGGTGATGCCGAGACCGAGCGTGGTGTGCGTGCTGGCAACGGCGAGCGAGGTAGCGGCGTGGTTCGGCGAGTCCTGGAGACGCGTCGACCGGGCTGACGGTGGCGGCCTCTCCTGGGTCGGTTTCGGTCAGGGCAGGGAGAACGTCGCCCGACCGGGAAGTGACTGATGGTGGGTGTTGAGGTAGAGCGCGAACTTCAGCTCGCCATCGGGGGCACGCTGGACGATCCAGTCCTCGCCCACGACCGTCCTGGCGATGGCGTCCGGTTCGTCGTCGACTGATCGGCCGTGCCAGAGGACGGCACCGACGGCACGAGCCCGTTCGGGCTCGTCACAGAGCTGCGTGACGTCCCAGGGTTCGAGGTGGAAGAACTCCTCGTCGGTCATGCCCTTGTGGATCTCGTGGTTCGCCTGCAAGGTGAGGTCGCCGGCGTGCGCGACGAAGATGACCGGGTTCGGGTGCAGGAAGAAGGCGGCTTGTGCGGCGGCGTCGCCCTTCTCGATTCCCATGAGGTGGTGGTAGCGGGCACCAAGGTCGAGGATCTCGTCGAGCGAAATCGCCATCGCGTATCAACCCCTCGGTCGTCAACGACACTCTCCGCGGGACACCGTTCGTCCCCGGGACACTTCCGCGCAACATAGCGCGGCTCTTTGCGGCACGAGGACGACGAGGTGAGCAGAACCGGGGACCGCTTCGACTTCGATGCGATCGACTTCCGTCACGAGCTGGATCAGGGCTGCGGCCGTGGTGATGTCTCGTCAGGGTCCGATACGCGATGTCAGTCGATCGATTCCTGGGCTGGCGCTCCGGCTTCAATGGGGCGATAGACCTGCCGGAAGTCGAACTCGTAGTTGAAGTCGTCGAGCTCGAATTGACGCCCACCGCGAATGTCGAGGTTGTGCACGACGAGGAGCTCTTCGTTGAAGTGCGAGGCTTGGACGAGCTTGATGCCCGGACAGGCTTGTCGCCGTCGGGGAAGCCCCCGCCGAGGGTGGGACACGCACGCCGTGGTCGGGTCAGTCGACCCAGCGGCTGCGGTCGATCCGTCGTCCCGGCCGGGGCTGCTCGGGCGCCGTGGGTGATGCGAACGCCGCGAGGTGCACGACGGCGTCCTCCCACTCGAGCGCGTTGCCGGCGACGGCGGCATCGGCGATCACGAGATCGCGTCCGAGGCCGACCGCCTCGGCGGGGGCTTCCCCGACGGCGACACGCCTGTCCGGGCATCACGCTCGTCCAAGCCTCGCACTTCAA
>JAWOIO010000140.1:0-2812 GCA_046484625.1 Acidimicrobiia bacterium | reverse complement strand
AGGATCTCGGCGGCGCGTTCCACGTTCAGACGTTCCTCGCTGCGCTTCGCCCACGGCAGCTCGGTGATGGTCTCGAGGTAGGTGCGCACGACCTGCGACTCCATTCCCTCGGGGCCCATGCGCTCGAGGCGCGAGAACTCGCGGGTGACCTCCTTGCGCACCACCTTCGGTAGGGGAAGCTCCTCGATGGTGGCCTTGAGTTCCTCGAGGTCGTCGCGGCCCCCGTCGTCGCCCAGCTCACGCTGAATGGCCTTGAGCTGCTGGCGGAGGAACATCTCGCGGTGGCGATCGCCGAGTTCCTCCTGGACCTGGGACTTGATCTCCTCCTGGGCGTCGAGCACGGCGATCTGGCGTTGGATGTGCAGCAGCACCTCGCGCAGCCGGTCCTCCACCGCGAGGGCCTCGAGAAGCTTCTGTGCTTGGGCCGCGCTGAGGTCAAGGTGGCCGGCGACCAGGTCGGCGAAGCGTCCGGGCTCCTTGGTGTCGGCGAGGAACTGCTGCACCGCCTCCTTCGGCATGCCGGCGCGGCGGCCGAGTTCGGCGGCCTTGTCTCGCGCCTCACGGTACAGCGCGACCAGGGTCGGCGATTCCGGGTCGAGGGGTGCGACCTCCTCGGCCGTGCGAATCGTCGCGGTCAGGAAGCCGTCCTCGTGCTCGTCGATCCTGACCACCACCGCCCGTTCCATGCCGTTGAGCAGGAGGCGCATGCCCGAAGGCCCGCGTTGCACCGGCCCGATGGAGGCGACGGTGCCCATGGCGTGCAGCATCTCGGGGCTCACGTCCTCGAGATTTTCCCGCTGGGACAGCACGAATATCTGTTTCTCATCGGTCTTGAGGGCGGCTTCGATGGCCCGCAGGGTTCCGCGCCGGCCGGCGGCTATGGGAGAGGTGACTCCCGGAAAGAGAACCGCTTCACGGAGCGGTAGGACGGGCATGGTTCGGGTTTGGAACATGACTGATCTCCTGCGCCCGCCGACAGCTGGTGGGCCGTGCCGGGCAAAGAGTTGACGGCGCGGAATCAGCTCCGCGGCGTCACAACAGAAAACCTGAGCGATCCCGGCTCAAATTCCCGCCGGACCAAGGAAATCGCATCGCGCCGACCTGTTGCGGTCGATGACCGTGCTCTGCCTGCTTCGCGAGACCATGCGCGGGGCGGGTGACGATGGTAGGATCGACTGGGAGGGCAACAGGAGATCACCATCCGTGTCTGGTGCTGGCCGGGGCGAAGCTCAGGGAGTTCAGGGAGCCCGCGTTCGCGTGTCCCGCTTGTGTGCGGCGCGGGACGAGTCCCGCGACATGCCACGGCAGCGGCCCCTCGCCGGCGGCAACCACAAGCGCGGGTGTCCCTTGCCTCGGCGGCTGAGGGCCACGTGCGAGAAGGGCGGGGTGCAGCGTGAAGTTTCTCGGTGGCCAGCTCAGCTATCTGCTCGAGAAACGGCAGGCGCGGCGCAACCTGCAGCCCTCGGCAAGTACCTCGTCTTCCTGGGGGCCTCGCGTCGATCGTCGCCGCGACGCCGTCGACGAAGTCCGTCAGAGGCACGACCAGGGCATCCTCAGGGTTCGGGTTCGACACGGTGATGGTGCCGGAGACGTCGAAGTTCTCCTCGAACACGTCCTCGAAGACCGTGATCGTCCAGTCGAAGTACACGGTGTCGCCGATGAAGGCGGCCTGCGAGGTCGGGTCGACGGTCTTCTCGACGCTCCACTCGTGCCGCTCGTCGTACGTGCCGGCTGCGGTCTTCTCGATGGAGGGCACGTAGCAGGCGTACGAGGTGGTCGTCGTGTCGGAGAACGCGCTCAGTTCCTTGTCGACGAGCGTCGCGGTGTTGCTCACGCTGCCCGAGTAGGAACCGCTGGCCTCGTAGTCGGCGAGGTCGCTGGAGCAGACGTGTTGGCCCGAGAAGGATTTGAGGTACGGCTCGGTCAGGGCGACGGACAGCCCCAGCTCCGTGTCGGTCAGCGTCGCCGTGTCGTTCTCGACGATCTTCTCGAAGCGGACGTCCACCTGGGCCACGTACTCGTAGCCGCTAGGGTACGGGAGCACGACGGAGGCCACGTTGTACGTGTCGGTGGCGTCCGCCGCCTCGACGACGTAAGTGCACATGCCGGTCGACGCCGGGAGAATCGTCAGGGTGTCCTGCGCGCCGTCCGCTTCCTCGTCGCAGTCGACGACGCCCGGCGTGCCGATGTCGCCGAGGAAGTCTTCGACCTTGGCGTCGACGGACATCGGCGACGGGTTCGTGACGTAGATCGTGCCCGTGACGAGGAACTCCTGGTCGACGACCCTCTCGTCCACGTCGATCGTCCAGCTCCAGCGGAGGATGTCGCCGAGGAAGCCGGACTGGGCTTCGGGGGTGACGGACTTGGCGATGCTCCAATCGTGCCGCTCGACGTACGTGGCCGTCGCGTCCTTGCTCACGGTCGGGATGTAGCAGGTCATCTCGACGCTGGCGTCGTCCTGCTGACCGGTCTGGTCGATCACGGCGACGTTCGGGAAGGTGCGGTGGAGGATGCCGTCCGTGTAGAAGGCCTCTTCGTCCGGGCAGCCCCCGCCCCAGTCGTACGTGAACGTGCGGTCGTCGTCAGCCTCACCGAGCGGCCGACCCACGGTCGCGTCATCGTAGTAGTCGGCCACGCTGACGGTCGGGTGACCCACGACGGTCGTGGGCTCGCCGAATGCGTAGACCGCGGTCGCGGTCGCGCTCTGGACGAAGGGGTTGGTGCTCGTGACGGTCGCGGTGTTCGTGCCATCCGTCTTCGAGGCCAGCGCGGCCGAATAGGTGCAGGTCACGCTCTCGCCGGCGGCGAGCGA
>JAWOIO010000086.1:0-4116 GCA_046484625.1 Acidimicrobiia bacterium | reverse complement strand
CCGACCGGTCCGCAGGTCGGCACCGGTGCAGAAGTGCCGCTCGCCGGCCGCGGTGAGCACGATCGCGCGCACGTCGAAGGAGCTGTTCGCCGCTTCGAGGTGCTCGATCATCCGGTTGCGCACCGCCGGGGTGATCGCGTTGCCCGCGTCGGGCCGGTTCAGCGTCAGCCACAGCACCTGGTCGCGGGTCTCCGCGAGCAGCTCGGTGTCGACGTCGGGACTCTCACTCATCTGCGAACCGCCAGTGCGTCCAGGGCGACCGCTCCACGCGGTCGCACGACCAATGGGTTGATGTCGAGCTCTTCGAGCTGCACGGGGGACTCGGGGTCGGCGAGGTCCGTCGCGAGTGTCTGCACCCGCATGATCACATCGACGAGCGCCTCGACGTCGGACTGCTTGGCGCCGCGTGCGCCGTGCAGGAGCTGGACGCCCGCGAGCTCCGCGAGCATCCGATGGGCCTCGTCGCGGTCGAACAGCGGGACCCGGAAGGTCACGTCGCCGAGGACCTCGACGAGCACGCCACCCAACCCGACGGTCACGACCGGCCCGAACAGGTCGTCGCGTGCGACCCCGATCACCATCTCGACCCCGCCGGACACCTGGGGGCACACCAGGATCCCTTCCACGGTCCCGCTGCGACCCACCGCCCGAGCCGCGCGCCGCTGCAGCTCGTGGTACGTCCGTCGCACGTCGGTCGCGGACCCGACGCCGAGCGCGACGAGCCCCAGATCGCTCTTGTGGAGGAGATCGGGGGAGGACGCCTTCATGACGACCGGGTAGCCGTGGGCCGCGGCCGCATCGACCGCCTCGGTCGCGGTGGTGCAGAGGCGGTCCCGGGTGACCCGTATCCCGTACGTGCGCAGGAGCCGCTTGGAGGAGTGCTCGCTCAGCGCGGCACCGGGCTCAGCCCGGGAGAGGATGCGTCGGGCCCGGGTCGCCGCCTCGGTCGGCTCGGTGGGCGCATCGGCGAACGGCGAGCGGAACCGACCCGCGAAGGCCCAGTAGTCGGCGTAGGCCCGCAGCGCGCCGACGCAGTTCGAGAACGTGCGGAACGCGGGGAGCCCTCCGTCGAGGAGGCGCAGGTAGTAGGTGTCGTCGGTTCCAGGCGGGGCGCCCCAGACGACGAAGATCGGCTTGGTCGTGGTGCGCGCCACTTCGACGAGGTCCCGCGTGAGCGGGTTGCTGAAGAGCTCGACCGCGCCCGTGATCGGCACGACGAGCACGTCGACGGCGTCGTCGGCGAGGATCCGATCGAGGATCTCGCGCCCGCGACGGTCGGCAACCGGCGGGCCACCGCAGTCGACGGGGTTCGAGACCCGGAGGTACTCCGGGATCAACTCGTCGTGGAGGGCGGCTTGCGTTTCGTCCGACAGCGGGGGCAGGCGCAGCCCGGCCGCCGAGACGAGATCGGCCATGTGCGCGCCGGTGCCACCGGAGACCGCGTAGATGCACACCCCGGGCCCCGCGTCCCCCCAGCTCGGGGGAGACGCCGGCATCGTCCGCGCGAATGCCGCGGACGTGTCGAGGAGCTCGTCGAGGCCGTCGACGCGGGTGATGCCGAACTGCCGGAACACCGCTGACACGACCGCGTCCGAGCCGGTGAGGTGGCCGGTGTGCGCCTTCGCCATCGAGCTGCCCTCGTCGGTCCGACCGACCTTGACGACGACCATCGGCGTCCTGGTCCGCGCTGCGTGGTCGGCGGCGAGCATGAGGGTGCGCCCGTCCTTGAAGCCCTCGATGTACGCGGCGATCACGCCGACCTCGTCCTGGTCGGCGAAGTGCCGGGCGAAATCGGCGAACTCGAGGTCGACCTCGTTCCCGGTGGGCGCCCAGTGGGAGAGCCGGATGCCGATCTCCTGGCCCTGGAAGACCGGGCGGCCCTGGTGCCCGCTCTGGGTCACCAGCGCGATCGCAGGGCCGGTGAGGTCGTCGCGGAAGTCCTCGAAGGCGTTGAGGTTGGTGTTGGGACCCAACAGCCGGGTCGATCCCGACGCCACCAGATCGGCGAGACGCGCCTCGAGCTCCTCGCCCTCCTCGCCGGTCTCGGAGAACCCGGCCGCGAAGATGACCGCGAACCGAGCGCCCGCCGCCGCGACCTCGGCGAACGTGTCGACCGCCTGGCCGGTGAGGATGACGGCGAGATCGACGGGACCCGGGGCGTCCGCGATCGTCCGGTAGCAGCGCGCGCCCTGCACCTCGTCGTAGACGGGATGCACGGGGAGGAACGCGGCCCTGTTCTCGGCTGCCCACCGTGCGAGCCGGGCCGTCATCGCGGTGTTCGGCTTCCGCGGGGTCTCCGACGCCCCGATGACCGCCACCGAGCGCGGGTGGAGGAAGCGATCGAGGTCGACCTCGCGCAGCGCAAGGGGACGACCGGTGCCGTCGACAGGGAGTTGGGCGGACATGACCGCTCCGGGTGTGGGCGGGCTGGGAGACCAGGACTCGGATCGAGCGGGCAAGGATGACACGGGCGTCAGGCTCCCGGCGACTCCGTGCGCGCCCGGTAACGTCGCCCGCGTGCCGAGCCTGCCGTCGCAACGCCACGGCCAGCCGTGAGCGACTCGATCGTCGTCGTCGGCGCCTCGCTGGCCGGGCTTCGGGCCGTCGAGGAGCTGCGTCGGCTCGGCTACGACGGGAACCTCGTGCTGATCGGGGCCGAGCCCCACCTGCCCTACGACCGCCCACCGTTGTCGAAGGCCGTGCTCGCAGGGGAGGCCGGGCCCGACGACGTCGGGCTTCGTCGGGACCCCTACGACGATCTCGCCCTGGACCTGCGCCTGGGCCGCCGGGCGGTGGGACTCGACGTGGCCGAGCGCACCGTGACCCTCGACGACGGCGAGCGCCTCACGGGCACCCGCGGCGTCCTGCTCGCCACCGGGGCGACTCCCCGGAGGGTGCCGGGGCTGGAGCCGGGGGCCGGGGTGCACGAGCTCCGGACGATCGACGACTGCCTCGCGCTCCGACGCGATCTCGACGCCGGCCCGTCGCGGGTCGTCGTGGTGGGCGCCGGGTTCATCGGGGCCGAGGTGGCGGCGACCTGTCGGGCGCGCGGACTCGACGTCACGGTGCTCGAGGCGCTGCCCGTCCCCATGGTCCGCGGGCTCGGCCCGAAGATCGGTGGCGTGCTCGCGGAGCTCCACCGGGACCACGGGGTCGACCTGCGCACCGGAGTCGGCGTCGAGCGCGTCGACCGCGGCGCACGCGTCGAGCGCGTCCACCTGGCCGACGGCTCGGCGGTCGAGGCCGACGTAGTCGTGGTGGGCATCGGTGTGGTCCCGGCGACCGAGTGGCTCGAGTCCTCGGGGCTCACGGTCGACAACGGCGTCGTCTGTGACGCGACACTGCTCGCCGCGCCGGGGATCGTGGCGGCCGGTGACCTGTGCCGGTGGCCGAACGTGCGCTTCGACGCCGAGTCGTCGCGTCGGCTCGAGCACTGGACGAACGCGGCCGAGCAGGGACAGGCCACTGCTGCTCGGCTGCTCGCGGCCGACGCCGAGGTCGTGGCGTTCGATCCGGTCCCGTTCGTGTGGTCCGACCAGTACGACGTGAAGATCCAGGTGGTGGGCGATGTGCGCGCCGACGACGACCTCGAGATCGTCGACGGCGCGCTCGACGACCGTCGCTTCGTCGCCGCGGTGGGGCGCGAAGGTCGCCTCGTCGGCGCCGTCGCGTTCAGCCGACCGCGCTTGCTGATGCAGCTCCGGCGCCTGATCGTCGAGGGATCCTCACTCGACGAAGCGGTCCGCTTCGCGAGCGAGCAGGGATGACGGGCGCGCTGGTCGGCGTCGAGACCGATGGCGACGACGGAGTCGCGACGTTGACCCTCCGGCGTCCCGAGAAGAAGAACGCGCTGTCGATCGCGTTGCGGGACGAGATGAGCGATGCGCTCGACGGTCTCGCGGCCGACGAGCGGGTGCGCACTGTCGTGGTCACCGGGGTCGGGGACGCCTTCTCGGCAGGGTTCGACCTCGACGAGTTCGCCCGGCCCGACCTGGCCGACGCCTTGTGGGCCTCGAGCGACCGGTGGCACCGGACGATTCTGGAGTTCCCGCTCCCGACCGTGGCGGCCGTCAACGGCCTCGCGTACGGGGGCGGCTTCGACCTGGCGGTGATGTG
>JAWOIO010000047.1:0-23666 GCA_046484625.1 Acidimicrobiia bacterium | reverse complement strand
CCGCGAGCGTGCCCGCGTCCGGCGCGGGGGGTACGGCGGCGTCCGACGGTCCCCAGGCGTCGAGCGGGACGTCGACGAACACGGGACCCCGGTGCGGTGTGCACGCGCTGCGTAGCGCGTCGGCGAGTCCACCCGGGATCGCGTCGGCATGGTCGAGCGTCCCGGCCGTCTTCGTCACGGGCGCCACGATCGGGATGTGATCGAGCTCCTGGAGGGACCCGACCCCCCAACGCGCCGAAGGTGCTCTCCCGCCGATCACGCACATCGGAGACCCGTTCAAGTGCGCACTGGTCAGCGCGCTGATGCCGTTGGTGACCCCGGGTCCGGCCGTGAGCGCGGCGACGCCCACTCGACGCGTCACCTTGGCCCACCCTTCGGCCGCGAACGCCGCGGTCTGCTCGTGACGGGTGTCGACGAGCCTGAGATCGGTCTTCACGCACCCGTCGTAGAGGGGGAAGAGATGTCCCCCGGAGAGGGTGAACATCGTGTCGACGCCGTGGGCCCGCAGGGTGGCTGCCGCGAGGTAGCCACCATCGGGGGGCGGGGTCGATGGGTCGCTCATGTCGTGACCTCCCTCACGAACCCGTCGACGGCGGGATACCACACGTCGGGGTTCTCGAACTGCGGCGAGTGCCCTGCTCGGGGTACCACGAAGAGCTCGGCGTCGTCGATCACCTCGACCATCGCGTAGGAGTCCTCGAGGAACGGCTCGTCCTGCTCACCGACGATGACGAGCGTCGGGCACGTGATCTCGCGCATCGCGTCGAGCTGGTCCTGCTGGTGCACGATCTCGCGCAGGAGCGCCGCGTACGCCGCTGGCTCCACCGCCGCCCACTTGCGCTCCCCGAACTCCGCGTACCCCGGACGCTCCGCGCGCACGCGTTGGTCGGCCTCCGAGCCCAGCGGGTTGGCGGCGTCGAGGAGGCGCCGGAGCTCGGCCATGCCGTCCTCGAGCGCGAGCTGCGCCGCCACCTCGGCCATGTCGGTGTCGACGCCCTGCGGCTTCCCGGGGGCGGTGTCCATCAGCACCAGGCCCGCGACGCGCTCGGGGTGTTCGAGCACGACCCGGAGCGCCACCATGCCGCCCATCGAGTGTCCGAGCAGCACGAACCGATCGGCCGCGCACGCATCGGCGACGGCCAGGGCATCCGCGGTGAGGAGATCGAACGAGTAGGCCGCGAGCTCACCGGGGTGGTCGCTCTCGCCGTGCCCGCGCAGGTCGTAGGTGATCACCGTGCTGTGCCGAGCGAAGCACGGTGCGTGGTCGGCGAAGTCCTCCTTGGCCCCCGTGAACCCGTGCACCATGAGGAACGGCGGTCCCACACCCTGCTGTTCGACGACGAGGGACACCCCGTCGGTGGTCACGACCCGCACGTGGCCTCCCTCGGCGAAGGTCTCGACAGGATGCTCCCGCCGGAGATGCGTACTCTACGGGGATGGCGCTTCCCTCGGTGGCCCCGCCGCGCCGACACCGCGCCTGGGTCAAGTGGGGTCGGATCGTCGTGAGCGTCGCGCTGTTGGCGGTGCTCATGACGAAGATCGACCCCGACGATCTGATCCCGCCGGATCGGAGCCTCCCCGGCACCCTTGCGTTCGCGATCTCCGGTGCCGCGCTCATGGCGTTCAGCTTCGTGGTCGCCTCCTGGCGCTGGCAACGGGTGCTCGCGGTGTATGACGTCCACGTTCGGCTCCCCACGCTGCTGAAGCACTACCTGGCCGGCCAGTTCGTCGGCAACGCACTCCCATCGACCGTCGGCGGCGACGTGCTCCGGATCAGTCGCTCCTCCAAGGACATCGGATCCACCGAGATCGCCTTCGCCTCCGTCGTGCTCGAGCGGCTCACCGGCTTCGTCGCGCTCCCCCTCATCACGGCACTCGGTTTCGCGATCCGACCCGACCTGTTGGAAGTCCCGCGTGCGTGGGTTGCGCTGGCGATCGCCGGAGGGACCCTCGCGGCGCTCTGCATCATCCTCTGGCTCTCCGCGCATCCCCGCCTCGCAGGAAGGTTCGTCCACAGCGAGAGCTGGACGCGATACATCGGGATCGTCCACGTCGGTGTCGACCGGTTCCGCAGGGATCCCCGCGACACCACCTGGGCCTTGGTGCTCTCCGTCTTCTACCAGATCACGGTGGTCTCTGCCGTCTACTGCGCGGTGCACACCATCGGGCTCACCATCCCGAACGCCGCAGTGCTCGCGTTCGTCCCTGCCGTCGCGGCGGTGCAGGTCCTCCCAGTCTCCGTCGGCGGGCTCGGCGTGCGCGAGGCCATGCTCGCCTTCCTGCTCCACCCGCTCGGCGTCCCGACCGGACAGGCCGTGGCAGTCGGGTTGCTCTGGTACGCGATGACACTCGTCGTGAGCCTCATCGGCGCCCCCGCATTCGCCATGGGCCACGACGCCGACGAGCCGGTGCCGCCGTCGACCGATCCGCCGGAACCGGACCGGAGCGCGGCATCGACATGACCATCGCGAGTGCGACGGACCCGCGGCCGCTCCGGCGCCGCCTCCCCGGCGGCCGCGTGCGCAGCGACGGCTCAGTCCTGTACTGGTGGGGCGAGGTGGGGTTCGTCCTCGGGTACTACTTCGTCTACTCCGCGATCCGGAACGCCAACCAGGGCAGTCCCGCCGCAGCCAAGGCGAACGCGCTCGAGCTGATCGGTTGGCAGCAGAGCCTGGGCCTGAACCACGAGCGGATGCTGCACGAATGGGCGCTCAACATCCGGCCGCTCATCATCGCGAGCAACTACTTCTACGGCTCGCTGCACTTCGTCGTCACGACGGGTGTCCTCGTGTTCCTGTACCGGAAATTCAGCGACGAGTACGCGCTCTGGCGCAACGCGCTCGCGATCTCGACCGCGATCGCACTCATCGGATTTGCCTTCTGGCCTCTGATGCCCCCGCGCCTGCTCCCCGCGCACTTCGGGTTCGTCGACACACTCGACAAGTACCCGACGTTCTGGTCGTTCAAGCGAGGTGCGATCAACAAGATCTCGAACCAGTACGCGGCCATGCCCAGCGTGCATTGCGTGTGGGCCCTCTGGTGTGCGCTCGCACTCGTCCCCCGCGTCAAGAGCACGTGGGCCAAGGTCCTGGCCGCGCTGTATCCGGTCGGTACCGTCGCGTCGATCGTGCTGACCGCCAACCACTTCTTCCTCGACGCCGTCGGCGGCTTCGTCGTCCTCGGCATCGGCTTCGCCATCGCCCGCCTCGTCACCCGGGCGGGGCGGTCGCGCGACGACGGGTCCGAGCTCGGAGCAGAAGGGGACGCACCGCTGGCACCCGCGCGAGGCTGACCTCATGCACCTCGACCATGTCGCGCTCGCGACCCGGGACGCCGGACCCGCTCTTCGCGTGCTCGTCGGCGAACTCGGTGCACACATCCTCTCGGGCGGGCACGGCGTCGGGTTCCGGCCGATGCAGGTGTTCCTCGGCGATCGTGAGTCGGGGATGAAAGTCGAGCTCCTCGAGCCGTGGGACTTCGAGCAGAACGACTTCCTCGACCGCTTCCTCACCCGCCACGGGGACGGTCCGCACCACCTGACTTTCAAGGTCGCCGATCTCGAGGCGACGATCGAGCGGGTACGGGCGCTGGGGTGCACCCCGGTCGGGATCGAGCTCTCCGACCCGATCTGGCGCGAGGCGTTCCTGGCCCCGAAGGAGGCCCACGGCACGGTGGTGCAGCTCGCGGAGTCGAGCTCGCCGTACGGTTCCCCCCTCGAGGAGTACGCCGCGTACTGCGACCACGGTCCGGGGGGCGAGCCGATGTGGTGGCCGCAAGACATCGTGCGGGCGGAGTCGACCGGGTGGCTCCGACGGGTCGTCCTCGCCACCCCGACGCTCGGCGCCACGAGCGACTTCTACACGACGGTCCTCGACGGGACCGTCGAGGAGTCCGACGACCGCAGCGTCTCGCTCGTCTGGCCCGGTGGTGGTCGCATCCGGTTGGAGGAGCGCCGCGACGCCGAACCCGGCGTCGACCGGCTCGAGGTGGAGGGTCCCGGGCCGGAACGAGTGCTGACGGTCGCCGGCACGCGGATCGCAGTGGCCCCTCAGTCTTGACGGTGCTTCTCGCGCCGCCGGAAGAAGAGGAACCCGGCCACGAACCCGGCGACCGCCGACACCGCGATCACCACGATCAGGCGGGCCCGGATCGACCCGACGAGCAGGTCGATCTCGACGTCCTGGAAGTTCAGCAGCGCAAACAGCAAGAGCGCCGCGACGATGGCAATCCCGACGATGACGCGGACATTCGGGCCGTCGCCGCCGATCTCGTCGGCGCGTCGGACCTCGTCCGACCCGCGACCCGAACCGTGCTCGTCGCTCATGGTCGACCCCCTCGTCGCGCTCGGACCACCCAACGCGGGACGCTGCTGTCTCGCTGATGCTAGCGGAGGACCTCTCCGAGACCGGCCAGCTGCCGGCGATCGGCAACGACGCCGAGGACGCTCGCACGGACCGCCTCGTCCGCGAGTGAGAGCTGCGCATCGCGGCTGGTGACGAGGGCGAGACGTCGAGGCGGCACCCCGGAGATCGCGACCGTCCGCACATCGTCGAGCTTTGGCGGCAAGGCCGTGCGCGGGAGGATCGACGCCCCTGCGCCGGACGCGACCAGGTCGGCGATGAGCCGGATGCCCTCGACCTCGACGGTCACCACGACCTCGAGACCCTGCTGTGCGGCGGCCGACTCGACCTCGTGGCGCAACGGGTTCTCCGCCGGAGGAAGGATGAGACCGAGCGCGAGCACCGAGCCGAGTGGCACCGGAGCGCCCGGGAGATCGGCCTCGACGGGGACGACCGCGACCAGGGCCTCCTCGAGCAACGTCTGAGTCCGGACACGTGGGTGGGTGACCGGCTCGGTGACGACAGCCTGCGCGAGGTCGCCGTCGACGACCTCTTGGACCAGTCGCTCGGATGCCGCCTCCTGGATCCGGAGTCGGATGCCCGGCGAGCGCTGCCGCAGCCGCTCCACGAGCGGCGGCACCACCCATCGGCTCGCGGTCCCCACGATGCCGAAGGTCGCGTCGCCGATCTCGAGGCCGAGCACGGCGGCGAGGTCGGTGCGCATGGCCTCGAGCTCGCGTCGGATGCGTCGGGCCCGGTCGAGGACGACCTGGCCGCACTCGGTGGGACGGGCGCCCCGCCGGCTCCTGACGAGCAGCTCGGCCCCGAGCTCGTCCTCGAGCTGGCGGACCTGCTCGGAGACGTTGGACTGGACCGTGGCGAGCGCATCAGCTGCGGCGGTGAACGAGCCCTCCTCGTCGATGGCCAGCAGCGCGTCGAGGTGTCGCAGCTCCATCGGGCCAGGCTATCATCGTTCTATCTGATGGTAACAATCGTTTCTACCTGTTGGACAGATTGTCTGTGGTGCGCCACGATGGGCACCGCAGCTCGTTCGGGGTCGCACCCCCCCTGTCGACTCCCGGACGGACTGCACCACATTCGGCCCGAGCATTTCGGAGTGTGCAGTGGCCACCGACACCCTGTCCAACCTGATCTTCACTGGTCCCCTCGCGTGGACGAGCGACGCCGCGTGCGTGGGCCAGTCCGACCTCTTCTTCGCCCCGGCGGGCGAGCGGCCCGAGACCCGGGTCCTGCGCGAGGCACGAGCACGCGCCATCTGCCAGACGTGCGAGGTCATCACCCCCTGCCGTGACTGGGCGCGCGAGCAGCGCGAGTACGGCTTCTGGGGCGGCGAGTCCGAAGAGGACCGCGCCGCAGCCGGCTTCCGCGTCGACATGCCTGTCGGACGCGTGGCCCGGTACCCCAAGGGCAACGGCCGCCCGGTCGCACCCCGCGTCACGCGCGTCGCCTGAGCCCCACGGGCTGAGCTCCTCCGTCGCGTTCCGACGCCCCCTTCGCCGCGCGCGCGACGCTCGGTAGGCTGCGCCGGCACCGAGGGGGACGCGTGAAGGACCGGGACATCACCACACCAGAAGGCGTCGACTTGGCGCGCCTGCAGCCCTGGTTCGCGCGCCACGTCGAGGACGCCGAGGACGCGCCGCTCCACGCAGAGCTGATCGCCGGGGGCCGTTCCAACCTCACGTACGCGATCACCCAGGGCCCGCGCACCTGGGTGCTCCGACGGCCCCCGCTCGGCCACGTCGTCGCCACCGCCCACGACATGGCTCGGGAGCACCGAGTCATCTCCGCCCTCGCGGGATCCGAGGTCCCGGTGCCGCGATCGTTCGCGCTCTGTGATGATGTCGATGTCAACGACGCGCCCTTCTACGTGATGGAGCGCGTCGAGGGGCGGGTCCTCCGGTCGCCCGAGGACATGGTCGACCTGTCCCACGACGACGCCACCCGCATCAGCCACGCCCTCGTGGACACGCTCGCCCGCCTGCATACCGTCGACTACCTGGCGGCCGGCCTGAAGGACTTCGGACGCCCCGACGGGTTCCTCGCCCGCAACGTCGCACGGTGGGGCAAGCAGTGGGAGGCGAACAAGACGCGGGAGCTGCCCACGCTCGACGAGGTCGCTCGGCGCCTCGACAAGGCGCTCCCCGAGTCGGGTCCGGCCGCGATCGTCCACGGCGACTACCGGCTCGACAACACGATGCTCGCGATCGACGACCCGGGCCGCATCGTCGCCGTCCTCGACTGGGAGATGTCCACGCTCGGCGACCCGCTCACCGACCTCGGCCTGTTCCTCGTCTACTGGGGCGATGACGCGGGCCCGGCGATCGGCTCCGGTGCGGGGATCGCATCGATCCCCGGCTTCCTCAACCGTGATGCGATCGTCGCGCGATATGCAGAGCAGTCCGGACGGTCGGTCGAGCACCTCGACTTCTACCTCGTGTTCGCGATGTACAAGCTCGCGATCATCCTCGAGGGGATCAACGCGCGGTTTCTCATGGGCAAGACGCTGGGAGAGGGGTTCGGCGCGATGGGCGAGATCGTCGCCCAGCTCGTCGACACGGCGCTTGCCGTCGCCGATGAGAGTGCCGATCCCACGTTGCACCCTTGACCGGAGGCCGCCCGACGGCGCGCGCTCTGCTGCTCGTGGCGGCGGGCGGCGCCCTCGGCTCGGCCGGTCGCTACGGACTCGCCCGCGCGTTCCCCGTCGCGTCGACGACCTTCCCGACGACCACCCTGCTCGTGAACCTCGTCGGCGCGTTCGGTCTCGGACTGCTCCTCGAGCACCTCCTCCGGCGCGGGCAAGCCGACGGGTGGATCCGCCTCGTCGTCGGAATCGGACTGCTCGGCGCCTTCACCACGTTCTCGACGCTCACCGTGGAGGTGGCCGGCCTCCTGCGCGACGGCGAGGCAGGTCTGGCGACCGCGTACGTGTCCGCGTCGGTGGCCGGTGGGCTCGTCGCGTGCGTCGCGGGCCTCATGGCCGGCGGATGGCGACGGGGCCCGGTGCCCGACGAGGGCGAGTCGTGACCCTCGCGCTCGTCATGCTCGCAGGCGCGCTGGGCGCGCCCACCCGATTCCTGATCGAGCGGGGGGTCGCCCGTTGGACGGGGCACGCGTTCCCGTGGGGCACCTGGATCGTGAACATCAGCGGCTCGTTCGCGCTCGGGGTGGTGGCCGGGCTCGCGATGCGGCACGGACTCTCGACCTCGGCGACCGCGGTCCTTGGCTCCGGCTTCCTGGGGGCCTACACGACGTTCTCGACCTTCGTGGTCGAGGCGGTGCGTCTGGCGGAGGGCGGAATCGCACGCCGGCGTGACGGTGCCCTCGCAGTCGCGTACGTCGCGTCGAGTCTGGGGGTCGGGATCGTCGCCGCGATCGCCGGGCTCGCGACCACGGGCGCGTTCTGACGCGATCATGGTCGACGTGGATCGTGACAGGACTCCCGACCGAGGCCGCCCCGAGCAGGGCCGAACCGAACAGCACCGACCCGGCCCGGGCCCACCTGATGAGGACCGCTGGCTCCGGGTCTCGCCGACCTGTCGCATCGGCCGCGACGAGCTCCGCTGGCAGGCGACCCGGTCGGGTGGCCCGGGCGGTCAGCATGCCAACACGTCCGACACGCGCGTCGAGGTGTCCTTCGACGTCGCGTCCTCCCCGTCGCTCGGGCCCCGACAGCGGGCCCGACTGCTCGACCGGCTCGGGCCGGTGGCGCGGGCGGCGGCGTCCGACACCCGCTCCCAGGCACGGAACCGCGACATCGCGACGGAACGGCTCCGCGCACGGGTCGCGGACGCGCTCCGCGTCGATCCGCCGCGCCGGCCCACCCGGGCGACCCGCGCGTCGCAACGACGGCGGGTCGAAGAGAAGCGACGCCGCGGCGAGACCAAGCGCACGCGCGGACGACCCGACCCCGACGACTGACCCCGAACGTTCTTGCGTCAGCAGATCAGACGTGGCGGCTGATGTAGCCCCGGGCCCGGAACACCGCGAGCATCCGGATCAGGAACCACACGCCGAGCACGGCCGCGACGACCGCGCCTCCGGCCGCGATCGCGACCTCGTCCCACGGCAGGGGCTTGCCGTCGACAAGGTCGCGCGCGGCGGCGAACACGTGGGTCGTGGGCAGCGCCTGGGAGATCGGCTGCAGCGGGTCGGGGAGCGCCGAGACCGGATAGAAGATCCCCGAGAGCGGGAGGAGCAGGGCGATGAACCCCCAGGTGAGGATCTCCGCGCCCTGGCCGACGCGCAGGATGAGTCCGATCACGACCAGCGCCGCGGCCCAACCGACCACCATGAGGATCGCGACGAGCGGCACCAGCGCCAAGCCGAGCGACGTGATGTTGAAGGCGAACGCGGCGAAGGCCACGACCGAGACCACTCCGACCCCCATCGCCAGCTTCGCCATCCCGAACAAGGCGACCCCTGCTCCGTACTCGAGCTCCGTCATCGGGGTGACCATCAGGTTCAGGAGGTTGCGGGACCACGTCTCCTCGAGGAACCCGGTCGCCACACTCACCTCGGCCTGGAAGACCACGTGGAAGAGGATGATGCCGGCGAGGAGGAACGCCGCACCCGCCGTCGCCCCACCGGCCGCACTCCCCTGCTGACCGCCGAAGTACACGCCGATCGCGCCGAACAGCACCGCATCGACGACCGGCCACACGACCACGTCGAACCACCGCTGGGGTGCGCGCCACAGCACGTAGCTCTGGCGCCGCGCGATGGCCAGGACCCGATCGCGGTTCACGACGACGACTCCGGAGCGACATCGGCCCCGGGCAGCACTCCTGGGGTCTCGGCGAGATGGAGGAACACACCCTCGAGGTCGACGCGCCCGAAGCGCGCCGCAACCTCTCCTGCCGTCCCGTCGGCGACCACCTGCCCCGCCGACACGAAGATGATCCGCTCACACAGGCGCTCGACCTCCTGCATGTTGTGGCTCGTGACGAGCAGGGCGGTCCCTTCCTCCGCACAGAGACGCTCGAGTCCCGTGCGCACGCGGCGCGCGACGTCGGGATCGAGGGACGCGGTGGGCTCGTCGAGGACCAGGAGCCGCGGCTGGTGCAGCGTCGCCTTCAGGATCCCCACGAGGGTCCGCTGACCGGACGAGAGCTCGTTGCCCATCGCCTTCGCGAGGTGGGTGATCTCGAACCGTTCGAGGCCGGCCTGCACCGCCGGCCCGGGATCGCGCAAGCCGTACAACCGTCCGAACAGCTCGAGGAACTCGACGACCCGGACGCGCTCGGGCAACGGCAGGTACCCCGCCGCGAACCCGACGCGCTCCATCGCGCGGCTGCGGTCGCGCGGCAGGTGCAGTCCCGAGATCTCGATCGTGCCGTCGTCGGGGGTGATCACCCCGAGCAACATCATGAGCGTCGTGGTCTTCCCGGCCCCGTTCGGTCCGAGCAGCGCGACCCGCTCACCCGCACCGACCGACAGGGAGATCCCGTCGACGGCCCGCACCCGCTTGTACTGCTTCACCAGGCCGGTCGCGCGCAGGACGGGCTCCGGAGTGCCCGGTTCCTGCTGAGCCGGATCGAGATGAGGGGGAGGTGGCGCACTCATGGCTGTCGAGTCTCGCAGTTCACGAGTCTCCGGCGCCGCGAGATTCCTCGACCGGGATCGTGCGACGCCGTCCTCGAGCTCCCGGCAGATCCGCAGGGTGGCTCCGGTCGCCGTAGCCTCGGCGATGGTCCGAACCGACGAGGAGGCGAACGATGTCCGTGCTCGACGGGGTCAAGGTGGTGGAGCTCGCCGAGCACGGATTCGTCCCGTCGTGCGGCGCGATCCTCGCCGACTGGGGTGGACCTCTGGGCGACCAATCCCCGGCTCGTCTACGCGAAGGGGCACGGCCGGGGTCAACGCGGGCCCGACGCCGATCTGCCGTCCGCCACTGGCCGCCGCTGTGCCGTGCGCTCGGGTTCGACGACCTGATCGAGGACCCCCGCTTCGTCGACACCGCCGCCCGCCGCGCGAACTCCGGCGCCCTGCACGCGCTCATCTCGGAGCGGATCCGATCGCGCCCGCTCGCCGAGGTCGTCGGGGAACTGGCCGCGGAGGACACCCTGTTCGCGACGATGGCCTCGCCGCTCGAGGTGATCGACGACCCCCAGGTCGCGGCCAACGGGTACCTCGCGCAGCACCCGACCGTTCCCGGCGCGCGTCTCGCCACGGCACCCATGCAGTTCGACGACGAGATGACGCGGGTCACGCGCGCCGCCCCGGAGCTCGGTGAGCACACCGAGGAGGTCCTCGCCGAGATCGGACTGCGTGCCGACGACATCCGCGCGCTCCGCGCCGAAGGCACGATCGCCTGAGGCGGTCGCCCGGAGCAGCCCGAACCCCACTGGGTAGGGTGGGCGCATGGCGGATGGACTGGTCTGGGACCACGTTCCCGATCCTCTCCGGCGGCCGGTCCTCGTCGCCGGCTTCGAGGGATGGAACGACGCCGCCGATGCCGCATCGAGCGCAGCCTCGTGGCTCTCCCTGCACGGAGCGACGACCGCGACTCCGGTGGCGTCGATCGATCCCGAGGCGCACTTCGACTTCCAGTCACGACGACCGACCGTCGAGCTCCTCGACGGCGTGGCTCGAGGGATCACGTGGCCCGAGAACGTGTTCTCGACGGTGCGGCGCGAAGAGCGCGATCTCGTCGTGCTCCGCGGGATCGAGCCGAGCTACTGCTGGCGGTCGTTCAGCACGGCCGTGCTCGAGGTCGCTCGGGCGACGGGGTGCGAGCTGGTCGTGACGTTCGGCGCGCTCCTCGCCGACGTCCCGCACACCCGCAGTGCCCGGATCACCGGGGCCACGACCGACCCCGAGCTCATCGACCGACTCGGGCTCGCCCCGTCCACCTACGAGGGCCCGACCGGGATCGTGGGCGTGCTGCACGACCACTGCCGCCAGGTTGCGATGCCGTCGGTGTCGCTGTGGGCGCCGGTCCCCCACTACCTCGCATCGCCCCCCAACCCCCCGGCGACCCTCGCGCTCCTCGACCGCTTCGGAGCGCTGTGCGGCATCGAGTTCGACCTCGACCGGCTTCGCCGGACGGGAGAGGTCTGGCGCGCGAAGGTCGACGAGGTCGCTGCAGCCGACGACGACGTCCGCATGTACGTCCACACCCTCGAGGAGCGCTACGACCAGGAGGTCGCCGCGGCTCCCGAGTGGGGCGAGGACCTCCCGAGCGGCGACGAGCTCGCCACCGAGGTCGAGCGCTACCTCCGGGAGCATCGCGGCGATCGATGAGCCGCGCGCCCGTCACCAGGGTCCGGGCACGCGTCGAGATCGACGCTCCGCCCGGGGTCGTGTTCTCGTTCTTCGACGATCTCGCCAACGCCCCGGTGCTCGTACCCGGACTCGTCGAGGTGGTGTCGGTCGAACCGCGCCCGGACGGCGGTCGACACGTCAGCTACACGATCCGAGCGCGTGACGGCTCGCTCGTGGACGCGAGCAGCGAGCACCTCGAGCACCGACCGCCGGAGCGGACCGTGACCAGGGGAGTGCAGTCGGGCGTCGAGACCCGATCGATCCGGGAGTTCCTCCCGTTGGCCGACGGGAGGACACGGGTCGTGACCACGGTCGAGTGGTCGGTCCCGATCCGCTATGTCGGTGCACTCGTGACCGCGCCGCTCCGTGGCCCGCTGCGCCGATCCATCCGCGCGGCCCACGCTGCGGCCAGGGAACGGCTGGAGTCCTGACCGGCGTCGTGGGGAGAGATCAGGCGTCGAGGAGGTCGTGGGCGACGGCCTCCCAGAGCTGCTCGGTGAGGGCGAGCGAGTCGACATCGACCCGCTCGTCGTTGCCGTGGAACATGGTGGCGTAGTCCTCGAAGCTCAGCTTCTGGCTGAAGAGACCGAACCCGTAGCCCACCGAGCCCGCCCGGCGGAAGAAGCGGTTGTCGGTCCCTCCGACCATCAGGAACGGGACGAGCGCGGAGCCCTCCACCAGCCGGCCCGTGACCCGGGCGAGGGAGTCCCACAGCGGCGTGTCGATCGGCGACGCGGTCGACGGGTCGTCGTTGCTCTCGAGCTCGACCCGGTCGGCGAGGTCGCCGAGTACCTCGTCGAGCATCGCACGCACCTCGTCGCCCGTCTGGCCCGGCAAGGTGCGGATGTCGACCTCGAGCTCGACGGAGTCGGGGACGACGTTGGTCTTGATCCCACCGTGCATGACGTTGGGTGAGAACGTCGTGTGCGTGCATGCGTGCACGAGGCGACTCATCCCGAGCGGGAGCTCGGGGAGCGCCTGGCGGAGCCCGTCGGGGTCGAGAAACGCCTCCGAGATCTCCTTCGGGTAGTGCATGCCCTCCACGAACTTGCGCCACACATCGTGGATGCGCGTCTCGGGCTGGTACTCGTACAGCCGGCGCACGACCTCCGACGCGGTCACGACCGCGTTGTCGGTCCGGAACGGCTGGGAGCCGTGCCCCGGTGTCCCGTGGATCTTCAGCTTCGACCAGAAGGTGCCCTTCTCCGACGTGAGCACCGGGAGGCGCGGGCCTTCGGGTGTGGGCATCTGGTAGCCGCCGGACTCCGTGAGGACGTAGTCGGCGTACACGGCGTCGCGCTCGTGCTCGACGAGGTACTTCGCACCCCAGGTCCCGAGCGCCTCTTCGTCGGCGACTGCGAGGTAGATGAGGGTGCCCTTCGGCGTGAAGCCGGAGCGCGCCAGCCTGCTGAAGGCAACCGCCTGGGTCGCAGTGAGGTTCAGCATGTCGACCGCCCCGCGCCCCCACACGAAGCCGTCGACGAGGTCGCCGGAATAGGGCTCTCGGCTCCACCCCTCCTCGTTGACGGGGACGACGTCGGTGTGACCCATGAGCAGCAGGCTCGGCGCGTCGGGATCGGAGCCCTCGATGCGCGCGACGAGGCTCGCGCGTCCGGGCTGCGGCTCGAACCGCTCCATGTCGAGCCCGGTGCTCCCGAGGTAGCCCTCGAGGATGTCGGCGGCGCGGGCCTCGTTGCCCGACTCGACGGTGCCGTCGTTCACGCACTTCGCCTTGATCAGCTGCTGGAGCAGGTGGACCGACTCGTCGCTCACGTCCCCACCTCCGTCGACGCGATCGGGTCGAGACGGTAGAGGAGCCTCCCGTCGGTCTCCTGCCACCGCTCGGCGCGTCCCGCGAGGGCCATGTGCTCGAGATGCGCGAACGTCTCGCTCTCGGCCATGACACCCCAGTGCTTCTTCGGGAAGATCCCCCGGGCCAGCTCCTGCACGCTCGCCGCACCGAGGGACTGCGACGCGTCGACGAGCATCATCATGCGCTCCTCGTGGTGCTCTTTGATCGCCTCGACGCGACCCGGGACGTCATCGAACGGGTGACCGTGGGCCGGGAGACCGAGCTGCACGCCGTCGAGCGCCGCGACCAGGTCGAGCGTCTGGAGGTACGAGCGCAGCGCGTCGCCGCCGTTCCCGACGCCCGAGATGTGGGGGGTGATCGACGGGAGCACGTGATCGCCCGAGATCAGCACGCCGTGCTCGGGGTCGTAGAGGCAGAGGTGGTCGATCGTGTGACCGGGTGTGTGGATCGACACCCACTCGCGACCCGCGAGCTCGAGGCGCTCCCCGTGCACGACGCGTCGGCTCGGCCGTGGAGGTCGGAACAGCGCGCGCAAGGCGCGGATCATGAGGCGTCGCGTCAGCGGGGGCATCGGGTGCTTGCTCCCACCCCAGGGCGTCTCGCCACCCCAGGGAACCGAGCCGGCCTGCAGGTCGGTCGTGGGGTCGTGACGCAGCGGGTCGTCGGCGTAGTCGTCGGCGTGGTCGGCGATCGTCGGGATCTCCTCGGCACCGAGGTCGAGGGCCTGCGCGGCCGCCGCGGCGACCCGCTCGGCTTCCATCGCCTCCTCCTCGGTGGAGAGGCGGTTCCGCCGGCTCGTCTCCTCGAGCGACCAGGTGGTGAACGCCCGGTGCGCGACCAGCTCGGCCTTGGCCTCGTGCTTGATGCGCCCGGCGCCCCCGAAGTGGTCGGGGTGGGAGTGCGTGACGATGACGGTATGGATGTCCTTGACCGTGAACCCGGCCGACCTCAGGCGGGCCTTGAGCGCCCGCCACGACGACGGGCCGGGCAGACCGGGATCGACGACGGCGAGCCCGCGGTCGTCGATCAGACCGTAGGTGTTCACGTGCCCGAGGCCGGGCATCCAGATCGGGAGCTGCATCCGGATGATCCCCGGCGCGACCTCGACGACCTCCTCGGAGGCGGGCTCCTGCTCCTGGCGGTGTCGCTTCGGTCGGGGGGCCTCGGTGTCGTGCTCCGTGCTCACCACTCGGTTCTCACCACGCGGGCAGGCTACCGCCCCCACCGGTCTCGCCCTTCGGGCGCACGTCGACCTCCCCGCCCGCCGTGCTCGATCAGGCGCGCGCCGCCCAGGGTGCGAGCTTCGGCCACGGCCGGGCCGCTTCGAACACCGCACCGGCCGCGAGACACACGAGATCGTCGTGGCGCGGGGCCACGACCTGGAGTCCGACGGGCAGCCCGTCGACGAGCCCGACGGGGACCGTCGCCGCGGGTTGACCGGTGAGGTTGAACGGAGCGACGAACGCCGCCGACATGCCGAACAGCGTGACGGCCTTGCCGTTGACCTCGCCTCGGAGCTCGCCCTCCGCGGCGAGCGCCGGCTTGGGGGTGGTGGGCGTCAGCAGGAGGTCGACGTCCTCGAACACGGCCGCGAGCGCGACGAGCAGCTCGTGGCGCCGCCGGTTCGCCTTGGCGACG
Organism: Acidimicrobiia bacterium; assembly: GCA_046484625.1. Taxonomy (GTDB): domain Bacteria; phylum Actinomycetota; class Acidimicrobiia; order IMCC26256; family PALSA-555; genus DASUAO01. The sequence continues at coordinate 8,591 of JAWOIO010000047.1, read as the reverse complement.
ACATCGGGACGGAGGTGCGCGAACGACTCGTAGCTCATCCGGGCGACCGTCGTGAGCTCGTCGAGGCGGTCCTGCACGTCGTCGGCGTGCCACGTCATGTCGTCGATCGTGGAGAGGACACCCCACGAGTTGCCGGGCTTCGGCAGATCGACGTCGAGGGTGACGCGCTCGAAGCCGGCCTCGGCGATCAGCACCTCGGCCGCTTCCTCGGCACACCCGGCCGGGCCAGGTTCGGCGTCGGCGAACCCGAACGACGAGACGAACGCGACGCGCAGGCCCCGGAGTCGCTCCTGGGCCGCCCCCGCCACGAGCTCGTCCTCCCACGAGACGTCGAGCTTCGGGAGGGAGGTCGGGTCGGTGAAGGTCGGCCCGGACGTCACGTCGAGGTATCGGGCGGCGTCGCGCACCGAACGCACCATCGGACCCCGGACCGGGTTGAGCGACGAGGGGAACGGACCCGGACCCCGACCCGAACGACCGAACGTGGCCTTCATGCCGAACAGCCCGCTGTACGACGACGGGATGCGGATCGACCCGCCGCCGTCGCCCCCCGTGCACATCGGGAACAGCCCGGCCGCGACCGCGGCGGCCGACCCGCCGGAGGATCCGCCGGGGGTCTTCGAGAGGTCCCACGGGTTGCGGGTGACTCCGTGCAGCGGCGTGTTGGTGAAGCTCACCGTGCCGAACTCCGACGCGGTCGTGAGCCCGGTGATGACCGCGCCGGCGGCACGCAGCCGCTCGACCTCGCTGTCGTCGCGGTCGGCGACGCAGTCGGCGTAGATCATCGACGCGTGCGTCTCGGGCCATCCCGCGACCGACGCCAGCTCCTTGACCCCGACGGGCACGCCGGCCAGCGGACCGGGGTCGCTGCCTGCGGCCACCTCGGCGTCGATCTCGGCGGCCCGGACGCGCGCGGCGTCGGCATCGAGATGGCACACCGAGTTGAGCTCGGGGTCGAGCCGACCGATCCGCTCGAGGTGCGCGTCGAGGAGCTCGACGGCAGAGACCGTCCCGGCGCGGACCGCGTCGGCGAGATCCCATCCGTCGCGCTCCCACAGTGTTGGCGTCGAGCTCACGGCGTCACGTCCTGTTCGTTGGAGGAACCTTCTGCTTCGGCCGCGAGCTTGGCGAGCTCCGCGAACTCGTCGTCGATCCCCTCGATCAGCACGTCGAGGTCTTCCCACTGGTCGCGGTCGGCGAGGAGGCCGAGGTGCAGCTCGCCGCAGTAGGAGAGGATCGCGACGCCGAGGTTGAGATTGCGCGCGAGCGGCACCATCGGGAACGCCTCCAGCATGCGCGCGCCCATGCAGTAGAGCGGCTCCTGGGGGCCGGGGACGTTGGTGCACACGAGGTTCACGAACGGCTGATGGTGGACGAGCCGCGCGGCGAGCCCCAGCAGGGTCGGCGCACCCCACTCTGCGGCGCCGAGCAGCGCGGCGGCTCCCACGGCCTGCTCGCGCTCCTTCAACCCCTGGGTCGACTCGCGGATGGCGGCGAGCCGGCGCAGCGGGTCCAGCTCGCCGACCGGGACCGGGACGAACATCGCCGACACGCGGTTCCCGAGCTGCATGCGCTCGGTCTCGTCGCGCACCGACACCGGGCAGAACACCTTGAGGACCAGCTCGGGGTGGAGCTCCCCCCGGTGGTCGAGCAGCCGGGCGAGCCCGCCGGCGACGCCGGTGAGAATGACGTCGTTCACCGTGCCACCGAAGGCGCGGCGGACCGCCTTCACGTCGTCGAGGGACACGCGCGCCTCGGCGAAGCGTCGACTGCGTCCGACGATCGGGTGGTTGAGCGAGGTGCGCGGCGCCACGACACCGCCTTCGGCGAGCGTGGTGAGGGAACGAGTGAGCTCTGCGACCCGGTCGACCGCGCGACGGGGTACCTCCGCGGCCCGCCGGGTGGCCGAGGCCAGCTGCTGGGTGTTCGACAGCAGGCCGCGCACGGTGTCGATCAGGACCCGGGCGGGCGGTGGCGCCGGCTGGGGTTGCCACTCCGGCGCATCGAGGATCGTGGGCTCGGGCGTGAAGTCGAGCAGCACGGTCGCGACGTCGACCCCCGAGACCCCGTCGACCAGCGCGTGATGCGTCTTCTGGAACATCGCGATGTGCCCGTCCTCGAGCCCCTCGACGAACCAGATCTCCCAGAGCGGGCGACTGCGGTCGAGCACCTGCGACTGCACCCGCTCGAACAGCGCGAGCAGCTGGGCGCGGGTGCCGGGCCGGGGCAGGGCGGTGAGGCGGACGTGGTAGCCGATGTCGAAGCGATCGTCGTCGACCCAGATCGGCTCGCCCGCGTCGAGCGGCACATGTTGCACCCGCTTGCGGAACCGGGGGATGAGGTGGAGCCGCGACGACACGAGGTCGCGGACCTCGCCGAGGCGGAACCGGCCGTCGGGCCCGACGAGGTTCCCGCTCTCGAACACGGCGAGCGACCCCACATGCATGGGCGTCTCGGGCCGCTCGAGCCGCAGGAAGCTGCCGTCGACCGAGGAGAGCCGATCGTAGTCAGCGGTCACGCCACCGAGGCTAGGCGGGAGCGGAGGAGAAGGGAACGGCTCGACGGGACGGATTCAGCCCAGCAGGGACGGCGTTGCGGCTCGGAAACGCCGTACGAGCACCGATCCGACCGCGATCGCCGCTGCGCCCCCCACCGCGAGGGGGAGGGTCGCGACGCCGGTCTCGGGGAGCGTGGGCGCCTTGGTCACGCGGGCGCCGGCCACCTCGATCGCCGGAGGGACCGTCGGAGGGACCGTCGGGGGGACCACGACGACCGGCTGGTAGCGGTAGCAGACCTGTACGTTCGCAGCGGCGTAGGTGTTGATCGCGGCCTGCACGTTGCCACCGCCACCGGTGAACGTCTCGCTGATCGAGGTCGTGACATGGAACGGCATCGTCCCGGTGCCGGTGAACGCTGCGAGCACCCCGGGATCGGTCGATGCGACCGGCGCCGCGGTGTCGTCGAGCGCGACCGACGGCTGGGTGACGGCGCTCGCGCCGACGTAGTCGAGGGTCCCGTCGAAGGCGGCGAGCACCTGCGTGGGGATCCGCACGAGCGTGCCCGAGACGGGCGCCGGCGACGGGAGCCCGGCGGGGCTGGTGAACGTGACGGAATGGCTCATCTGCTCGGCGAACGTGACGGCGGTGGCCGCCATGTTCTCGAAGGCCGCGTCGGTGTCGAGGTGGACCGACTGCACCGGGACGGTGACCTCGAGCAGCGTGCCCAGCGCGCCGTCGAACTGCGGCACCACGGCGTCGGCATCGATCTCGGTGCGCTGGCGGGCAATCGCCGCGTCGTGACAGGTGGTGACGTCGCCGGGTGCGGCGCCGGCGGGCGACGCCGCCAGCAGCGCCCCGGTGGCGACGAGCGTCGCCGCGAGCCAGGCGACGGCGGTGCTGCGGGCGCGGTCGGGACGTGCGGCTTCCAGGGCCATGATGGAGCTCCTCGTCGTCGGCGGTGACCGCCAACGACACGCCCCCCGCCGAACGGTGACCGGGAGCTCCGTGCGATCCGGGGTTCAGCCCGCCAGCTGGCAGCCCTCGAGGCCGAGCGCGACGACGAGCTCCGTCGCCCGCTCGGAGATCCGGTTGAGGCGTGCCACCAGCTCCGGCGCGGCGTTCAGCGCCTCGGCCAGCCCCTGGCCGGGCTCGACGCGCGACGCGATCTCGTCGAGGCCGTCGGCGTAGTCGTCGAGTGCGGCCACCAGAGCGTCGGCGTCGGACTCGAGCGCCTCCGGCGCCCGCAGGTCGGCGAGGCCGCTGGTGAGGTCGCGCAGCCCGTCAGCCGCGGCCCGCACGTAGCCCTGGACCTCTTCGCCCGCTGCCCCCTCGGACTGCGCGAGCCCGAGCTCCTCGCTCGCCGCCGCGAGCTTGGCGCACTGGGTGTCGGCCTGCGCCCGGAAGGCCCGCGCGCCGAGCCGCTCGCCGCCGCTGCAGGCGGAGGCGCCGAGCGCGACGATGACCACCGCCGCGACGAGCCGAGCGGTGCCGGCGGGCCGGGCGCGTCGTCGTGACATGGGCTCGCACGCTAGCGGCGGGCGCGGCAGGCTCCCGGGCGCGGGCCAGGGGTACCCTCGATCCGTGCTCCCCGACTACGCCGAGCTCGAGAGCGCCATCGGACTCGACTGGTACGCGCTCGACCCGAACCTCCGGCTCCTCCTCGACCGGCTCCTCCCCGACCCGGAGGACCGGGCGTTCGCCGAGGAGCACGTCGCGACGTACGGCACGCTGTGCGGGGGCCCGCTGGCGGCCCGGGCCGAGATCACCGACAAGCACGGGCCCGTCCTCGTGCGCCACGACCGGTGGGGCCACGAGGTCGACACGATCGAGCACCACCCCACCTGGATCGAGAGCAAGGCCGACCTCGTGCGCGCCGGGTTCACGGGGCTCTCGTACCACGCCGGACGGCCGGTCCCGGCCGTGGTCACCGCCGCCATGTCGTACCTGGTGAGCCAGGCCGAGACCGCGATCTACTGCGGGCTCGGGATGACGTCGGGCGCGGCCGACATCGTCGAGCGCTACGCACCCGAGCCGATCCGCGACGACATGCTCGCCCGCCTCACCAGCCTCGACCCCGAGACCGCGTGGGAGGGCGGCATGTTCCTCACCGAGCGCCAGGGCGGCAGTGACGTCGGCGCGAACACCACCATCGCGATCCCCGACGGCGCGGAGTGGCGTCTCCACGGCGAGAAGCACTTCTGCTCGAACGTCGACGCCGAGGTGTTCATCGTGCTCGCGCGACCCGAGGACGCGCCCGCGGGCACGCGCGGCCTCGCGACGTTCATCGTGCCCCGACTGCGCGACGACGGATCGCCGAACGGGTTCCACATCAAACGGCTCAAGCCGAAGCTCGGGACCGTGGGTGTGCCCACCGCCGAGGTCAGCCTCGACGGGGCGCGGGCCTGGCTCGCGGGCGCGCCCCCCGGGTCCGCCGGCAGCGAGCCACGCGCCGCCGCCACATCGGGTGGCATCAACCGCATGATGGAGATGGTCAACGGCTCGCGCTTCGGGGTCTCGCTGATGGGCCTCGGGATCCATCGTCGGTCGTTCCTCGAGGGTGCGATCTACGCGGCGCAGCGCGAGCAGTGGGGCCAACGCATCGACCGCTACCCGCTCGTGCGGGAGACGCTCGTCGACCTCCTCGTGGAGCTCGAAGCCGGATGCGCCTTGGCGTTCGAGTGCGCGGCGGCCACCCGCACGGCCGAGTCCGACGAGGAGGGCCGCGCGCTGCGCAGGATCCTCGTCCCCCTCGCCAAGATGCGGGGGACGCGTGAGGCCATCAACGCCGCGAGCCAGGCACTCGAGCTCTTCGGTGGGAACGGCTACATGGAGGACTGGCCGATGGCGCGCCAGCTGCGCGACGCGCAGTGCCACACGATCTGGGAAGGCACCGAGAACATCCTCTGCCTCGACGTGCGCCGCGCGATGCTCGCCGAGGATGCCCACGTCGCCCTGATCGCCCGGGTCGAGCGGGCGCTCGACGGCGCCACGCACCCGGCGGTTGCCCCGACGGTCGACGCCGTGGCCGGCACGCTCTCGGAGGCACGGCTCGCCATCGAGCATCTCACCGCGGCATCGAGCGAGCTGCAGCTGCTCCACTCCCGGCGCTTCGCATACTTGCTCGCGGACCTCGTCGAGGGGGCGCTGCTGCTCGACGAGGCCACATACTCGCTCGCCCGCGACGGGGACGCCCGCAAGGCAGTGGTCGCCGGTCGGTACGCGAGGTCCCACCTCGCCCCGCCCCGCGTCCGGGGGATCCTCGACGACGACCGCACGGTGCTCGACCAGTTCGACGAGATCGTCCGGTACGGCCACGTCGACCCGGCGGCCGCGTGACGACGCTCACGCCGAGCGTCGTCTGGCGCGTCACACCCGCGTTGCTCACGGCGCTCGACGAGCACCTGGGCGCGCCGGTCGACAGCTACGTGAACGGCACCCAGGTGTGGCTGACACCCGAGCCCACGAGCGCACCGCCCGCTCACGGCGACGGCGCCGGTGCGGAAGCCACCCTCGAGTGGCGCCTGCATCCCGCCGCGGGGTTCCGTGCACCCGCAGCATGCTCCCACCACGACCTGTGGGACGAGGCCCAAGCGGCCATCGCCATGCTCGTCGACGCGCACCCGACCGGCGGCGGCGACACGATCACGATCGGCACCGAGCGCCGGGCGCTCACGTCGCTCTGGGAAGGGTTGGAGTGCTTCCCCGCGTACGGCGACGAGGTCGAGCCCGCCGCGCTCGTCGCTCGGGCCCGTGCGCTCGTGCCCTTCGACCCGGCGGCCGCGGGGCTCGTCGACCACGCACGGATCGGGAAGACGTGGGAGCGCAGCGGGGGGAAGGCGTCGATCGTCACCATGCTGCTCGAGGAGCTGCAGGGGGAACGATGACGGATCGCGACGCACTCGCACGGCGCATCTTCGATGCCTCACACCTCACCGGGACGTTCACGCTTCGTTCCGGCGCGGTGAGCGACGAGTACTTCGACAAGTACCTGTTCGAAGCCGACCCCGAGCTCTTGCGTGCGATCGCCGAGGCTCTCGCACCGAACGTGCCGACCGGCACCGAGGCCCTCGCGGGTCTCGAGCTCGGCGGCGTCCCGATCGCGGTGATGCTCTCGCAGGTGACGGGCATCCCCACGCTGTTCGTGCGCAAGGAGGCCAAGACCTACGGGACGTGCCGTCTCGCCGAGGGCGGCGACCTCGAGGGCCGACGGATCACCGTCGTCGAGGACGTGGTGACCTCGGGAGGTCAGGTGGTCACGAGCTGCGGCGATCTGCGCGACCGGGGCGGAGTCGTCGAACACGCGCTCTGCGTGATCGATCGCGAAGCGGGCGGCGTCGCGGCGCTCGCCGACATCGGCGTGACCCTCCACCCGCTCTTCACGATGACCGAGCTCAGCCCCTGAGGCCGACCCGCTCGGTCACTCGCCGCCGCGCCAGGGTGGCGTGCGGGGCGGATCGAAGTCGACCGGTCGCTGTTCGCCGTCGATCGCCGCGAACGCCGTCTCGACCCACCGGGCGCCGCCGGCGAGCGGCCACGGCAGCGCGTCGCGCGCGTAGAAGCCGACGTCACGCGTCTCCAGCGGATGGCCCTGCAGCTCGCCGCCGAGCATCCGGCAGTGGAAGAGCAAGGAGTACATCGGGAGTCGGGCGAAGCCGAGCCGGAGACCGTCGAACACCGCGACGAGGGACTCCACCTCGACCTCGATGCCGGTCTCCTCGTAGACCTCCTTCACCGCGATCTCCGCGGGTGAGTAGCCCACGTCGGCCCATCCGACCGGATACAGCCACACGCCCGAGTCGGCGCGCTGGGTGAGCAGGATCTCGCCGTCGGCGTTGCCGACGATCGCGGCGACCGCCACCTTCGGCGTCACGTAGCCGGCGACACCCTCGCCCACCGAGGCGAGCCACTCCTCGAACATGGCGTCGGCCTCGGCCTCCTCGACGGCAGCCGAGCGGATGTCGGCGGCCACCTTGAGCACCTCCTCGAAGCGCTCCTTCTCGTAGAGGCTCTGGGTGAACCCGAGGCCGGTGCGGGCGACGGCGCTGAGCGTCTCGGCCCAGCGCAGGAGGTCCGAGGCCGCGACGGCATGGGACGGGTCGGTCACGAGGGCGAGCCTATTGGCTCACCGCGGAGGCGCGACCACGGTGTCGCGGACGAGGCGGGCCACCAGGGTCGCACGCAACCGGTCCAGGGCGAGCGGGGCGGTCGGCTTCGCGCCGTGGGCGTCGCGGACGTAGAAGACGTCGACAACCCGCTCACCGAGGGTCGAGACCAGCGCCGCGCTCACGTCGAGGTCGAGGTCGGCGAACACCGCGGCGACGCGCGCGAGGAGCCCCACGTCGTCCGGCGCGTGCACCTCGACGACGGTCGCCGCGGTCGAGGCCTCGAGGTCGAAGGAGATGCGGACCGACGAGTCGTGGGCGCCCTCGGGTCGCCGGTACCGGGCGAAGCGCTCCCCCAGCCGCTCCTTCAGTGAGAGGCGCCCGTCGAGTGCGGAGGCCGCGTCGCGCTCCACCGCCGCCCGACCGGCCGCGTCGAGCCGTCCGAACTCGTCGACTCCCCAGTACACCTCGAGTGCCATGCCGTCGGGTGCTCCGTAGAGCGACGCGCCCCGCACGTCGAAGCCGTGCAACGCGAGGACGCCGGCCACGGTTGCGAGCAGACCCTGACGATCGGGCGCCACGACGGTGCACTCGAGGAGCCCGTCGGGCCGATCGCTCCAGGAGAACGCGAGCGCGCCACGGGCGAGGAGCTCGCGGTGCTGCTCGATCGCCCGTTCGCGCTCGTACGCGTGACCCGCGCCGACCACACCGCGCTCCAGGAGCGAGTCCGCCTCGACGAACAGCTGGCGCACGAGGGCGGCCTTGGCCCGGTTCCATGCCGCCGGGCCGGTCGCTCGCGAGTCCCCGACCGTCAGCGCGTACAGGAGGTCGAGGCGCTCGGTGTCGCCGACCGCCCGGCCGAACCGGACGATCGTCGCCTCGTCCGCGAGGTCACGACGCGTGGCGGTCTCGGCGAGGAGCAGATGGTTCCGTACCAGCCACTCCAGGACCTCGACGCCGTGGTCGTCGAGCCCGAGTCGTTGGGCGACCG
>JAWOIO010000230.1:0-19359 GCA_046484625.1 Acidimicrobiia bacterium | reverse complement strand
ACGACGACGACCCGCGACACCATCCTCTACACGGGCGCCCAGGTCGTCGGAGGCTGTCTCGGAGCCGTTGTGGCGAACCTGATGTTCGAGCTTCCGGCGGTCGAGCTGTCCACGAAGGACCGGTCATCGCCGGCGTTGTGGCTGTCCGAGGTGGTGGCCACGGTGGGGTTGCTGCTGGTCATCCAGGGCTGTGTCCGCACCGGGCGCGCCCGGGCCGTGCCGTTCGCGGTCGGCGCGTGGATCGGTGCTGCCTACTGGTTCACCTCGTCGACCAGCTTCGCGAACCCAGCGGTCACGGTGGCCCGGACCCTGTCGGACACCTTCGCCGGGATCGCCCCCTCCTCCGCGCCGATGTTCATCGTCATGCAGCTCGTCGGCGCGTTCCTCGCGTTCGGGCTGATCCGCCTCTTCTACCCCCACCGGGAGTCCTCTGATGTCTGAGACCCGTCCCGAAGTCCTCTTCGTCTGCGTCCACAACGCGGGCCGGTCCCAGATGGCCGCCGCCCTCTTGGCCCACCACGGCGGTGACCGCGTCGTCGTCCGCTCCGCGGGCACCGCTCCCGCGGACACGATCAACCCCGCGGTCGTCGAGGTCATGGCGGAGCTCGGCATCGACCTGCACGCGTCGGGAGCCCACCCCAAGCGCCTCGAGGACGCGGCGGTCGAAGCGTCCGACGTGGTGATCACGATGGGCTGCGGCGACGAGTGCCCCTTCTATCCCGGCACCCGCTACCTCGACTGGAAGCTCGACGACCCCGCCGGCCAAGGGGTCGACGCGGTCCGCCCCATTCGCGACGAGATCGACCGACGCGTGCGGGCCCTGCTCGCCGAGCTCGTCCCCGCTATCCCCTGACCGCGAGGAACCGACGTTCCAATCCGTGGAGCCCCATGGCAGCGACCCGCTCGAGCGCTTCCTCCTCGGTGATCGGTGCCGCAGTCGTGAACTCGTACTCCATGGTGCGCAGTCCCTTCATCGATGCGCTGGTGGCTCGTGGGTCCGCCTCGTACCACCGAGTCACTCGGTGGCTTCGTGGCCGAGAAGCAGTTCGCGGTAGCCGCCGGGTTCGGTGGCCGCCGGGTCGGTGGAGTCCATGAACTCCGCGAGGATCTCGACGAATCGCTCCGGTTGCTCGACGTGTGGGAAGTGCGCGGCGCCCTCCATGATCTCGAGGCGGCTGCCCGGGATCGCCTCGTGGGCCGCGTACGCGTGGCTGACGGGGATGATGTCGTCCTGGTCGCCCCAGATGATCAAAGTCGGAATCGCGCTGGCGAGGTACAGCCGGTCGAGGGCGCTGATGGTCTGGCCCCCCGGGTCGATGACCGATCGGAGCGTTCGTATGAACGCGTGTCGGTTCGGTGCCTCGGCGAGTGAGGCATAGGCACGCCACTTCTCGTCGATGCGCGCCGAGCGGATGCCGAGGCGATGGAGAAGGCGTCGTGCATCGTCGCCACGGTCACGCACCAGTGGCGGGAAGAGGATCGGCATGATGAGCTCGACGCCGGGCAAGGTGAACGACCGCAGCAGCCAGCTCACCTCCCGACCCAGTCCGCCACTGCCGACGAGAACCATCCGTTCGCAGCACTCGGGGTGCTGGTAGGCGAGCTGCATGGCAATACCGCCTCCGAAGGATTGGCCCACCAGGGTGGCGCTCGGGATGCCCAGCACCCCGAGGAAGTCCCGGAGCCCGCTCGCGTACGCTCCGAGCGAGTAGTCACCCATCGGCTTGGCCGACTCGCCATGGCCGAGGAGATCGGGCGCGATCACCGTATGGTCGACGGCGAGCGCCTCCGTGACCTCCTTCCAGGTGCGTGAGCTGCCCGCGATGCCGTGAATAAGGAGGATGACCGGACCGTCCCCGCCGCGCCGATAGCCGACCTCATGACCGTGGATCGACACGTGCTGAAGCGAGAAGCGCGTCACAGCGTCAGTCTCGTGCCCCCGGCCTCCGGAACCAAGGGCCGAACGGCCCCAACACCGTCCGCGCTCTCTAGCCGCCGCGCCGATCGATCGCGCCCCGCACGATCACATCGTGCACCCGCATCGCCTCGGCCATATCGGTAGGGTCGGCCGAACACCGGCCAGGCACCGCCAGCCGCGAGGTCGTCGACCCGGACGTCCATCGCGCCATGGACGACCTCCCACCATCGGAGCACGGGATCGGGAAGTCGATCACCCTCGCTGTCGAGCCATCGCCACCAGTCGATCGCGGCAGTCGCAGCAGTAGCGCCGAGTCCCTCCAGCTCGCGATCGGTCGGCGGCGACACCACGAACCGGTACGCCTCGGACGCGTCGAGCGCCCGATCGATCAAGGCGAAGAGATCCGGCGGCCACTTCAGCACGCGCTCCACATGATCGGGACCGACCAAGGGCTTCCACAGCGAGGCAAGCGTCAGGTCGCTGTCCGACACGCCGGGAATGTGCTCGGGCGCACGACTCACCTCCCCCGCCTGCCCACGAGTGGTATCCGGGTGCCAGGGCCCAAGGTCCCGAGCCGCAACGACGGTGGCGGAGGGCCGGCGCACCGAGCACCGAGACCGCCTCCACGAGGCCGTTCGGGCCACTCGAACCGCCGAATGCCTCCGTCGTACCGGCAAGTGTCGGGATTCAGACCTACGATCCGGTCCAGCCGCAGAGGGCGGTGGACGCGACCGGGACGAGGAGACCGCACATGTACTCGAACATCGTCGTCGGAGCCCACAAGTCCGAGACCGCACGGAGAGCCGTCGACGAAGCCACCGCTCTCGCCCGCGCACTCGGCGCCCACGTGCACCTCGTCGGCGCCTACCCGAAGGACAGTGGCCCCATCGACGGCAAGGACACCCCGGGCCGGGCCGACGCGCAACGCCACATGGACGCGATGGTGCCGGCAGCCGGTTCGCAGGACTTCACGACCCATGCCCTCCCCGGTGACCCCGCAAAGGCGATTCTCAGCGTCGCGAAGGAAGTGGATGCCGACCTCATCGTCGTCGGCAACAAGGGCATGAAGGGCAAGGGCCGGTTCCTCGGCAGCGTCCCCAACGACATCGCCCACCAAGCACCCTGCGCGGTGCTGATCGTCAGCACGACCTAGCCACACCGGGCACGTCCGTCCGACAATCAGCGAGGCCCCGCCGAAGCGGGCGACCTCGGCATCACGACCGCGGGACTCCCGAAACTGTTCATGCCCTACAGTCCGAGGCGATGGAGCGGTACAACGACGAGGTCCAGGGCGGTCCATGACGAGCGTTGATCCCCACATCGAAGGCGATGTCAGGCCCACGCCGGTCGTCCACCTCGACGTCGCCGAGCGTGTCGCCCTCGGGAAGGCGGCCCGACGCGCGACGCCACGCTCAAGCCATGCGGAATGGACGCCGTCGGCCTCGCGTACCGCCCCGGCCGAGCTGTTGGCATCGCAGGAGACGACGCGGGTCCCGGAGCTGCTGAGCATTCGCCACCAGCGGATGCTGGAGTCGCCGTTCACCTTCTATCGCGGCGCCGCGATCGTCATGGCGTCGGATCTCGCCTCGACCCCCGACTCGGGCTTGCGCGTCCAGTGCTGCGGCGACGCCCACCTCGCCAACTTCGGTGGGTTCGCCGCGCCCGACCGTACGCTCGTGTTCGACATCAACGACTTCGACGAGACGAACCCGGGTCCGTTCGACTGGGACGTGAAGCGACTGGCGGCCAGCTTCGAGATCGCGGCCCGATCACGGGAGTTCTCGGCGAAGAAGGCCCGCGAGATGGTGCTCCGCACCGTGCGCTCCTACCGCGAGACAATGGCCGAGTTCGCCGGTATGACGAACCTCGACACGTGGTACGCACGCCTCGATCTCGACTCGGTACTCGCTCGCTTCCGCAGTGAGGTAAGCGTCAAACAGGCCGAGCGGTTCGAGGCGACGATGACAAAGGCCCGGTCGAAGGACAGTACGAAGGCGTTCACCAAGCTCGCGTGCGAGGTCGACGGCGAGTTCCGCATCACGAGCGACCCACCGTTCATCGTGCCACTCGACGAGATCGCGACCCAAGAGGGATTCGACAAGGGCCCCGAGGAGCTGAGGAACTGGATCCACGAGGAGTTTCGCGGGTACCGCGAGAGCCTGGCCCCGGAGCTCCGGCACCTCCTGGACGGCTACCGCCTGGTCGACATCGCCCGCAAGGTCGTCGGTGTCGGCAGCGTCGGCACCCGATGCTGGATCGGGCTGCTCCTGGGGAAGGACAACGACGACCCGCTGTTCCTCCAGATCAAGGAGGCAGGACCGTCGGTCCTCGAGCCGTTCGCCAGCAGCGGCATCCACGCGCGCAACGGTCAACGGGTGGTGGAGGGCCAGCGGCTGTTGCAGGCCGCGGGTGACATCTTCCTGGGTTGGCGCGAGACCCTAGGTCTCGACGGGGTCCGGCGGGACTACTACTTCCGTCAGCTGTGGGATTGGAAGGTGTCGGCAGACCTCGAGACGATGACGCCGGAGTCGATGAGGGTCTACGCGCAGATGTGTGGGGGAACGCTCGCTCGGGGTCATGCCCGCTCTGGCGACCGAATCGCCATCGCCTCGTATCTCGGGTCCGGCCGGGTGTTCGACGAGGCCATCGCCGACTTCGCGGCGGCCTACGCCGATCAGAACGAGCGCGACTACGAAGCGGTCGCGTCAGCCCTGCACGCCCCGTCCGGAGGCTGAGGTCGTCGACGCCCTTGGCCTCAGCTGCCGATGGTCAGTTGCTTCGCGGCGGCCTTGAAGTTGTCGGACTCAGGCTCGAGCCCGAAGCCGGCCTTCACGCTTGCGTCGGCTCCTACTGGTGACACGTTCGTTCCTGATCTGCACGTCCCGCCGTCATGGCGTTCGAGCCCCGTAGGTGATGCGCATCTCCTTGATCCCGTTGATGAAGTTCGAGTGGAGGCGGCGCGGCGGCGACTCGAGCTCGATGTTGTCGACAGCGACGAAGAGCTCTTCGAAGAGCAGCCGAAGTGAGAGGCGGGCAAGATTGGCGCCCAGGCAATAGTGCTCACCGAACCCGAACGATTGATGCGGGTTCGGTGATCGGTCGATGCGGAACGTGTGCGGATCCTCGAACACGGCCGGATCCCGGTTGGAGCCCGGATACCACATGATGACCTTCTCGCCCTTGGCGATCTCTTGGCCTCCAAGCACTACATCTGCCGTCGCGGTTCTGCGGAAATGGTGGATCGGCGGCTCCCACCGGAGGATCTCCTCGACGGCTCCGGGAATCAGGGTCGGATCGGCGACCAATCGCTGGAGCTCATCGCGATGCTCCAGCAGCGCCAGGAGCCCGTGTGAACTCGCCGTCCGAGTGGTCTCGTTGCCGGCCACGATCAGGAACGTGAAGAAGAGCGTGTATTCCAGATCCGTGAGCCCACGGCCGTCTACCTCGGCGGTCAGCAACGTGCTCGAGAGGCTGTCCGTCGGATGGGCGCGCTCGCGGGCGGCCATCGCGCTCGCGTATTCGTAGATCTCCGTCGCGGATTGCATCGACGTCTCCGGCGAAGGTGCGACCTCCGGGTCCTGATCGTCGATGAGCGCGTGGCTGAGCTCGTACAGGCGATGGCGGTCGGTCTCGGGCACGCCCATGAGCTCGCTGATGGACCACATGGGGATCCGGGCCGCGACCCCTGTGACGAAGTCGACGCTGTTCCCGTCCCGGAGTCCTGCCACGACGCGCTTGGTCTCGGCGCGCAGCGCATCCTTCATGCGTCCGATCATCTTCGGCGTGAACGCCCTCGCGACGACGCTGCGGAACATCCGGTGTTCGGGTGGGTCCATCCCAATGATCATCATCCGCACCTGGTCGAGCCCACCGTCAGAAGGGGCAATTCGAATCGGCCCCCCGACGTAGCTGGAGAAATCGCCGGGCGTGATGGAGACCTGGCGGACGTCCTCGTGACGGGTGAGAGCCCAGAACCCCGGGCCGTCGGGCTCTTCGTGCCAATGCACGGGATCCTCGGCGCGAAGTCGGTCCAACCACTCGTGGGGCGGTCCCTGCTCCCACACCGAAGCGTCGGTGAGATCGATCTCGTCGAGTCCCGGTCCTGCGGTCAAAGGCCGTCCTCGGTCAGGTGCGTTCGTGGATGAGCAGAGTGTCGCGCGTCGATGGAAGCCCACCACCTGCGACCAACCGAACGCAGCATAAACCGCCCCGACAACCAGCGAGACCCCGCCGGAGGAAGTCGCGGTTTGCCGCGCCCTGTCGCCCGCCCGCGCCGCGCACTCATCCTTGGGCTGCCTGCCCAACCTGTGGTGCGCGCCGAAACGGCTGCGGAGCAGCACGGCGTCAGTCCCACTGCTGCGCGCGCCGCATTGAACCGCCTCGAAGAGAGCGAAGTACTCATTCCAACTCGTGTCGGGCGACGACGTGATCGCGAGTGGATCAGCGACGAGCTCTTCGAGCTCCTCGACCGATTCGAATACAGCCACGGGGCAAGTTGACGAGGGAGCGGGCCCAGCTCCGCAGTGACTGCAACGCTGGAACTCAGGCGGTGAGCGTGTGGCGTCGTCTGGTATGACGAAGTATGATCTTCACATGACTGTCGAACGACTCACCGTCTCGATCGAATCAGCGCTCGCCACCGCCGTCCGCGAGGCCGCCGAGGCCGACGAGCAGAACGTGTCCGCTTGGCTCGCCGACGCTGCCCGCCGCCAACTCGCCAACCGCGGCCTCCGCGACGTCGTGGCCGCCTGGGAACGCGAACGTGGCGCGTTCAGCGACGAAGAGCTCGCAGCCGCCCGCGCTCTCGTCAACGGATGACCGCACTCGTCCTCGACATCGGCGCGCTGATCGCTCTGGACCGCAACCACCGCACGGTCTGGGCGATGCTCCGCAACGCCGCCGACGACTCCGCGCAGGTGTCAGTGCCCGCTGGCGTCGTCGCACAGGCATGGCGCGATGGAAGCCGCCAAGCCCTCCTCGCACGAGCGCTGACCCACTGCGACGAGGTTCCGCTCGAAGGAGCGCTGGCACGCGCAACCGGGCTGCTGTGCGGACGCGCCGGCACGGCCGACATCGTCGATGCTTCCGTCGCGCTGATCGCCGCCGCACGATCGCAAACCGGTCCGACCGCCCTCGTCACCTCCGACCCCACCGACCTCCGACACCTACTCCAGACGCTCGACGGCTCAGTCCGCCTCGTCGCCATCTGACACCCAGCGCTCTCTGGATCTGGCGTCGTTGTTCAGTGATCTGATCCTCCTCGAGACCGAACTGTGGGATCTGGTCGAGGCCCGTCTGCGCCGCGACCACGATCTGGCGTTGTCGTGGTTCGAGCCGATGCAGGTGATCGACCGCACCCCGGGCTGTCGGGTGATCGACATCGCCGAGGCGTTGTCGATCACTATTGGGGGGACCAGCAAACTCGTCGACCGGATCGAGAACGCCGGCTGGTGCGAACGTTCACCGAACCCCGACGACGGCCGCTCATCGACGATCAGGCTGACCCGGTCGGGGCGACGACTCCTCACAGCAGCGCAACGCAGCTTCGCCGACGCACTCAACCAGCGGCTTGGCGCGTCGTTGTCGACGAGCGAGCTGCAACGTTTCACCGCATCGGTCCGCAAGCAGCGCGCCCACGTCCACGAGCAACGAAAGAGCGCCTGACCATGGCAACGACCCCGGCCACGATGCGAGCCGTCGCGCTCGACGCCCCCGGCCCACCCGACGCGCTGCGCGTCCGCGAACTCCCCATCCCGACACCACGAGCGGGTGAGGTGTTGATCAAGGTCGAGGCGTTCGGCCTCAACCGCTCCGAACTCCACACCCGCCTCGGTCTCGCTGACGGGGTGACGTTTCCTCGCGTCCTCGGCATCGAAGCCACTGGAACGGTCGCTGCGTGCCCCGGCGGCGAGTACACGGTCGGTCAACAGGTTGCTGCGTTGATGGGTGGCATGGGACGCACCTTCGACGGCGGGTACGCCGAATACACCTGTGTTCCCGCCCGGCAGGTTGTGCCGTTCACGAGCAGCCTCGACTGGGCGACGCTCGGCGCGGTGCCCGAGATGCTCCAGACCTCACACGGCTCACTCGCGATCGGACTCGACGCCCAACCCGGCCAGTCGATCCTCATACGTGGCGGCACCTCATCGATCGGGATGGCCACCGCAGTCCTCGCCAAACGACTCGGCATGACCGTGCTGTCCACCACCCGCAACCCCGACCGCGCCGACGCCCTCCGCCACATCGGTGTCGACCACGTCCTCGTCGACGACGGCAACATCGCCGACCAAGCCCGCACGATCTTCCCTGACGGCGTCGACACCGCACTCGAACTCGTCGGCACCCCGACCCTCCCCGACACGCTTCGAGCGACCCGGGTCCACGGGGTCGTGTGCTTCACTGGGATGCTCTCCAACCAATGGACCGTGCGGGACTTCTACCCGATCGAGTACCTACCACGCGGGGTCCGCCTCACCGCCTACGGCGGAGACGCCACCGACCTACCCACCGAGGTCCTCCAACACTTCCTCGACGCCGTCGCTGCCGGCGACGCCATCGTGCCGATCCACCGCACCTACCGCCTCGCCGACATCGCCGAAGCACACGCCGACATGGAAGCCGGGCGCGCCACTGGCAAACTCGTCGTCCTGCCCTGACACCAACCCGCCGACCCTCTCCACCGCTCCGAAGCCGGGACTATCGGGTGACCGGCTTGGGCCGCGATGCGGCGCGCGTCCACCGGCGTCGCACGGTCGAGCTGCGACGGTAACGCGCACTCGTGTTGGTCTCGTCGGATCGGCAGCGTCACTTGGCTTCGGCCATCGGGCGTCAACAGACTCCCCTACTCGGGGGCCTGTGCGAGCGGCTCATCGCGGTCCTGTCCGTCGTTGCGATCGGTGTGGCTGGGTTCTGACGGCGTCCGTGCCGATCGCTGTGACGTGGTGACGCCGCTGGGTGTGAACGGGAGAACGTCGGCGAGATCAGACGGGCGGAGCCCTTCTCTGTTGGCCTGCGCCAGCATCAGCAGGAGGCCGTACCGATCGAACGGCAATCCGGTCTCGTCCTCCATCTCACGGGCGAGCAGGTCGTGAATCTGCGTGAAGGTCGAGCGCAGCAGACCATAGGTCTCAGTCTCGACGCCGTTCTTCTTCGACTGGCAGTAGCGCGCCCGACCTTGACGAAGGTGACGTTCGCCTCTGCTGTCCCGTCGACCCTGTGGATAGCCTCAGTTGCAGAACCTGTGGTGAGAAGAGAGGTGCCCCTGCGAAGAGAGGTGCCCCCGCATGGATACTCCCTCGATTCTCTTGAGGACGGCTCGGCGCGACGTGACATCTCGGTGGTGGCGCGGACCATCGGCGAGGAAGGCTCTGCTCGTAGCGGGCGTCGCCGCTGTCGTGGTGTACGCAGTCGGGGACATTCTCTCCGGTTTCCGCTACGACGGGTACAGCTTCAGGAATCAGGCGATCAGTGAACTGAGTGCCTTCGGATCGCCGGTTCGAGCGCAAATGGTCACGTTCATCCTCATTCATGGCGTCCTGGTGCTTGCCTTGGGACTCGGTCTCCTCGGTGTTGCCCGCGGGAAGAGTCTGCGGTGGGTGGGAGCCCTCCTCGTGGCGATCGGCTTGGTCGGGTTCCCGACCCACACCGTGTGGGCAATGAGTTCACGAGAGATGGAGACTGGCTTCAACGACACGATGCACATCATCTTGTCGATCGTGTTCAGCGCATTCGTGATCGCGGCGATGGTGCTCTCGGCCGTGGCATATCGGGGATGGTTCCGTCTCTACTCACTCGCCACGCTTGCAGTGGTGGTTGCGTTCGGAATGGCAGCTTCCTTCGCGATGCGCGGGCTCGAGCAGAATGACACGCCGTGGGTGGGCGGCTTTGAGCGGATCAACGCCTACGCGTATCTCGCGTGGCTCGCCGTTCTCGCCGTCATCGCGACGCGCGGCGAGTTGCGAGCGACACGATCATGCACCGAGCGTGGCGACACAAGCAGGGATGTGCCGATCGCAACGTGATGCACCTCGATCCACCCCCACGCGCGAATGCATGGTCCGAGTCCCGGTCGGACAGGCCTCGCAACGCGGTCGAGAACTGGAGACCGCAACCAGTGAGGCCCCGCCGAAGCGGGGCCTCACGATCTTGCTGCGATGGTGGCGGGGGTGGGATTTGAACCTACGACCTTAGGGTTGTGAGGAACTTGACGAACGTCCGTCTGGTACCGCCGAGTACCGCCCAGTCCCAAGATCCCCGGTGCGGAGTCCGCCCAGTCCCACTGAGTCCGCCTAGTACCGCCGAGTCCGGGCTCGCTGGTGACAACTTCGGTGACAGGACGGCTTCACGACGACTACGCGCACGATCTTCGTGTAGCGCGGCCGCGGCAGGAGTCAGGCGACGGTGCGGTCGAGGAGGTGGCGGTTCTTGGCCACCGAGCCGGGCAGGATCGCGAAGTGGACCTGCGCGTCGTCATCGACGGCGACGACGCGCACCACAGCCTGCGCCTGGTCATTGCCCGCGAGCAGCATCGCGCCGGGCTGCACCCGATCGGGAGCCGCGGCGTCGGCGAGCGTCGACCAGCCGAGACCGTCGTCGTCTTGTGCGTTGAGGTCCGCGACGAGATCGAGGTCATTCATAGTCGCCACCTGCTGGTTGATCAGTCCTCATGATACGGGTTGGTCCAACTGCGGTGCTCGCAGGCGAGGAGGGCCGCGATGCCGGCCTCGAGATCGTCGAGGACGACGGTGAAATGTCTGGGGTTGCGGCCTGTGGGCTCGAGTCCGAACCCCGCGGCCCGCAGCACGCCGACGCGCACCGTCAGCACCTCGAATCGGACGAGGGGCACTTGCTGGGCCAACTCGTCGATCGCGGCGTCACGAGCGGCGAAGACCGAGATCCCGTAGCTGCCGTAGACGGCGTGATGGCGCTGGGCGTCGGCGCGCAAGCCGCCGGCATCGAGCAGACCGCCCCGGATCACGATCGTCGCATCATCCTCGAGCCGGTCTCCCGGACGTAGGTGCCGTTGCTTCGTCATCGCGGGGAAGGGACCACAAGTGCTCAGGCGGCCGCGTCGCTCGCCCGCGACAACCGAGCCACCGCGACGAGTGGCCGCCAGTCGGGTAGGCCGGGGGGTTCGATCCAGGTCTCGATCAGCACTGCATCATCCACACGCCGATCATGAGCCACCGGTGTGACGGCGATGACGGTCGGACGAGCGCGTCACGGAAGGCTCGGAGCGGCCGCGAGATCCACGAGATCGGCGAACACGCGCCCGGCATACCAGCCTTCTCCATCGGAGGCGACAGGGGCGAAGCACCGGGTCTCAGGGAACGCCGCTTCGGCCGCCGCGCGTGCTCTGTCAGAGCGGTCGACGAGTACGGGCACGAGCTCGGCACCGACCCCGGCACGCGCCTCCGCAACCGCGGCGGCGACGGTCGACTCGAGGCGCTCCCCGATCCGAATTGCGAAGGACAGCAAGAACGACCGTCGGAAACTCTTGGTGCGGCGACGCCCGAACGAGTCGATCTTCGCACCGTGGCGCCGCAAGGCGATGCCCGCCTGGATGAGCAGAGAAGCGAACAGTGTGTCGACCGCGTCGATCTCAGGGCCGAACCCGAAGACGGTGGCGAAGCCGAGCCGCTTCGACCACACCGCCGTGCAACCGTTCGCTGCAGCGATGCTCGCCAAGAGGATGAACTTGGCGTCGGAGTACGGAGCGGGGACCAGGATGCGACGGCTCGTCGGACCTTCGCAGCCCGCAGGCTCGTGCATGCTGAGGATTGCGCTCTCGATCCGGTAGCGCGCCATCAGCTCTTGCGCCTTCGCCGTGAACGCGTCGGCCTCGGCCTCGAACCGCGTCGACTCGGCCTTGGCCAAGAGCGCGCGAACCTTGTCGAGCAGTCCGTCGGGAAGGTCGATCTGCGTCATGCGCTGGTTGTAGCAAGCGGGTGCGACAGCTGAGCGAAGCAGGCGCATCAACGCTTCTGCCGCAGGTACTCCTCGTGCGTTCCGCCGCAACGCAACCCCTTGCTGCATTGCCTGCCGGACAGTGAGAAGCCCCGCCAAAAGCGGGGCCTCTGACCTGCTGATGCGATGGTGGCGGGGGTGGGACTTGAACCCACGACCTTCGGGTTATGAGGCGTCGTTACGTCAATCGCGCGCGCCTGAGTTCGCTCCCACTGGTGACAAGTCCGGTGACAGGATTGGTCGCGCCGGCCGTGGGCTGATCGGGCAACATGGAGGCATGACGATCGAGCAGGCGCCCAAGGCCCAGACCCTGCGGGACGTACGCGCCCGGCGGGACACGATCCTCGACGTCGCCGCGCGACGAGGAGCCCACAACGTTCGGGTCTTCGGCTCGGTCGCAGCGGATCGCGCGGCCGTCGAGAGCGATCTGGACTTCCTCGTCGACCTCGAGCCGGGTCGCAGCTTCTTCGACCTCGGAGGGCTCCTGATGGACCTGCAGAGTCTTCTTGGTGTCGAGGTCGACGTCGTCACCGCGGACAGCCTTCGGCCGGCTGTGCGGGCGGTGGTGCTCGCCGAGGCCGTGCCTCTGTGAGAGACGACCGTCAGCGTCTCGAGGACATCATCGAGACGTGCGCCAACCTGGAGCGTCACATCGCCGACCGCGACGAGTCGCTTGGCTGCTGAGTTGGTGGCCGACGCGCCGCACACGCTCGACGTGGCCGAGATCCTCGACCGTCTCGGTGTCGACGAGACCGTCGGCCTCGACGCGGCCGAGGTGGTACGTCGCCGCCGACTGGTGGGGCGCAACCGGCTCGAGCAGCGCAGACAGCTGTCCGCTTGGTCGATCCTGTGGGACCAGGTCCGCAGCGCGGTGGTCGTACTCCTCGCCGCCGCAGTGGTAGCTGGGATCGCGATTGGCGAGATCATCGAGGCGGCTGCTGTCGCGGTCGTGTTGCTGGTCAATACGGTGGTGGGGTTTGTTACCGAGCTGCGGGCCGTTCGATCGATGGAGGCGCTGCAACGCCTGACCGGCAGCGTGGCCGACGTCGAACGCGAGAACCGCCGCGACGAGGTCGACGCAGTCGACCTCGTCCCTGGCGACATCGTCGCAGTGGAGGCAGGCGACCGAGTCCCGGCCGACATCCGCCTGATCGAGGTGAGCGACCTCGAGGTCGAGGAGTCGGCGCTCACTGGTGAAAGCCAAGCCGTCCACAAGACGACCGAACCGGTGCCGGCCGCCACCGCGCTCGCAGAGCGCGTCGGGATGCTCTACACCGGCACGACCGTCCGGGCTGGTCGTGGGCGAGGTGTCGTGGTCGCGACCGGTACGCGAACGGAGGTCGGGCGCATCGCCGACCTCGCCGCCGCAACTGACACCATGCAAGCACCGTTGCAGGCGGGCCTGGAACGGCTCGGCCGCAGCCTGTCCCTCGTCGTCGTCGGACTCGCGCTCGCGTTGGCTGGACTGGGCTGGATGCGGGGCCTCGAGGTGTACGAAGTCCTCGAGGTGTCTATCGCACTCGCGGTGGCGATCGTCCCCGAGGGTCTGCCCGCGGTCGCGACCCTCACGCTCACCGTCGGCATGCGGCGCATGGCCCGCCAGAGCGCGTTGGTGCGCCGTCTGCCGACGGTTGAGACGCTCGGGAGCACGAGCGTGATCGCGTCTGACAAGACGGGCACGCTGACCGCGAACGAGATGCGTGTTGTCGAGGTCCACACCGCCGACGGTCTCGATCCGGATCAGCTATGGCGCGCGGCCACGCTGTGCAACGACGCCGACATCGCACCCGACGGCGACCCGGTGGGGGATCCGACGGAAGTCGCACTGCTGCGAGGTGCAGCAGACGCCGGATTCGACTGGCGGACCGTGCGAGACGGCGTGGCACGCGACGACGAGATCCCGTTCGACTCGACCACCAAGCGCATGGCCGTTGTGGTCGGTCCCGACGTCTTGGCCAAGGGCGCACCAGAGGTGTTGCTCGACCCGACTCGTGATGCCGACCTGATCGCGGCGGTCGATGACATGAGCGCACGTGCCCTGCGAACCTTGGCGATCGCGAGCGGGCCCACGCGCGGTACGGGTGGGTCCGAACACGATGTGTTTGCTGCAACTGTCCCCCTCGGGGTGGTCGGCATCGCGGACCCGCCTCGCCCTGCCGCGATCGATGCGGTCGCGGTCTGCCACCGAGCCGGGGTGCGGGTCGTGATGATCACGGGCGACCAGCCCCGAACCGCCGCTGCGGTCGCCCGTGAGCTCGGCCTGCGCCACGACCAGGTGATGTCCGGCGTCGACATCGATGCCTGCGACGACGCGGAGCTCGCCCGACGGATCGTAGACGTGGACGTGTTCGCCCGTGTCGCACCCGAGCACAAGCTGCGCATCGTTCGCGCCCTGCAGGCCGACGGTGAGATCGTCGCCGTCACCGGCGACGGCGTGAACGACGCCCCTGCGTTGCGTCAGGCCGACGTCGGTATCGCCATGGGCCGCACCGGGACCGACGTGGCACGCGAAGCCGCCGACATCGTGCTCACTACCGACGACTTCGCCACGATCGAGCACGCCATCCAGGAGGGCCGTCGGATCTTCGAGAACATCCGACGCTTCGGCCAGTTCCTCTTCTCTTGGCACCTCTCGGTCGTTTTCCTCGTCGTTGCCGCGATCCTGCTCGGCGAACCCGCACCTCTCGCCGGCCTGATGATCCTGTGGAACAACTTGATCATCGACGTCATCCCTTCGTTCGCCCTGGCGCTCGAATCGAGCAGCGACGACGCCATGAGCCAGCCACCGCGCCCAAAGCACGAACCCGTGCTCGGCGCCGGCACCGTCCGCCGGATCGCCGTCCAAGGGTTGCTCGTCGGCGGCGTCGGACTCACGACCTACCTCGTGGCACTCGGACCCCTCGACCTTGCCCTCGACGAGGCACGCACCACCACCTTCATTGCCATCACCGCCGCCCAACTACTCGCCGTGTTCAACGCCCGCACCGACCACGGCTCAGGGTTCCGAGGTGCGACCGCTAACCCGTACCTGTGGGGCGCGCTTGCACTGACCGTCACCCTGGAAGCGCTGGCGCTCGGAGTCGGACCGCTGCGAGACCTCCTCGGACTCACGGTCCTCTCACCGACGGCGTGGGCGATCGCGTTGAGCCTGGCCGTCGTCCCCGTCGCGGCCACGCAGGGCGTCCGCATCATGTGGGATCGCCGCTCACCCCGGCCGGCACCGCGCACCCCGGACGGGGCGGGGATCCTCCGATGAGCCTCGACACGCGGCAGCTGAGCTGACGGATGAGGAGGTTCAACAACGTCGTGCGGACGGACCGGTCAACATCGCTCCGCGGGCGCGTCGCGCATCGGCGGTGAGATCGTGTTCGCGAATCGACAAGGACCTCGAGGACGAGGTGCTCTCGTGCAGCTTCGCTCCTACCCGGCGAGTACGACCCGGAACCGTCGGGGGGGCCAATCTGTTCATCACCAAGGACAACGCAACTACGCCGTGCTACTCACCGCGATCATCGCCCTCCAGCGGATCGATTTCCCCTTCCGGTGGTACCCGGCCTCCGCCGCGACGACGGTTCATCGAGGACTGACCAGAGGCAACAATGATGAGACCACCTCGCTGCGGTGCAGATCGTGTAGAGAAGGGTGCTGCCATGGGCCGGGAGCAGGGATGAGGCCGAGAATGATTTCGACCGAGAAGTGCCGTGTGGGTCGGGATCGTCCATGAGCGTCGCTACCCCCCTGCTCGTCATCATCGTGATGGTTGCGTTCAACGCCCTGTACGTCGCGGCCGAGTTCGCAACGGTCGGCTCGCGGCGTTCCCGAGTCCAAGAGGATGCCGCTGCCGGGAGCAGCTCGGCGAAACGATTGCTCGCGATTCTCGCTGACCCAATGCGTCTCGACGCCTACGTGGCGGCATGCCAGATCGGCATCACGCTCAGCAGCCTGGTCGCTGGCGCCTACGGCCAGGCGCAGCTCACCCCACTGCTCGAACCGGCGCTGGGCAGCATCGGCGGCCGTGGCGCTGCGGTGTTGATCGTCCTCGTAGCGATCACCGCGGTCCAGGTCGTGCTCGGCGAGCTGCTTCCCAAGGCGGTCGCGCTGCGCTACCCGGAGAAGCTCGCGATGGCGACGCTTCCTCCGATGCAGATCAGCCAATGGGTCTTCCGACCCCTCGTCGCCTTGTTCAATGGGTCGGCGTTCAAGCTGATGAAGCTGTGGAACCTTCAGGTCGACCACAGCCACGCCCACGTCCACTCGCCCGAAGAGCTCGCCGGCCTCTACCGCGCGAGCGCCGCTGGCGGTCTCATCGACTCATCCGAGCGCGACATGCTCGCCGGGATCCTCAACGTCGACGATCGACTCGTCCGAGAGATCATGACCCCCCGACTGCGGCTCTTGACTGTGCCCGACACGACGAGCGTCGCCGATGCGCTCGCCCGGCTTGCAGGCGGGCCACACACCCGCTTCCCGGTCACCGGTACAGACGGCGATACCATCGGCCTCGCCCACCTTCGCGACCTGTTCGTCCGCGCGCAAGTCGACCCCGACCACCCGGTGAGCGAAGTCACCCGCCCCGTGGTGGCCGTTGCGGAGATGGTGACCGTTCCGCACCTGTGGCGAACACTGCGCGAAGAGGAGCAGCACTGCGCGCTCGTCGTCAACGAGTACGGCGACGTCGCTGGCCTCGTCACCCTCGAAGACGCCATCGAAGAGATCTTCGGTGAAGTGCACGACGAGTTCGACCTCGAGGACGAACCCATCACCTCTGCCGAGGGACGGGTCTCGGTGCGAGGTGACGTCTTGCTGTCGACGCTCCAGGATCGCTTCGGCATCAGGTCCGACACCGTCGATGTGGACACCGTCGGCGGGCTCGTCTGGCATCACCTGGGACAGATCCCCGTCCCGGGCGACATCGTGGCGATCACACCTGACGGACCCGAGTTTCAGGTCGATGCCATGGACGGGCGTACCGTCACACGAGTCAGCTTCACCGATCCTGGCGGTGCCCGATGATCACGACCGTCGTGATCCCCGTCGTCGTGATCATCGTGCTCGTCCTCGTCAACGGCGTGTTCGTCGCCGCCGAGTTCGCGCTGGTCGGCGCCCGCCGCAGCCGCCTGCAGACCCTCGCCGACAGCGGGAACCGGCCGGCACGCTGGCTGCTCGGTGTGTTCGACCGGCCCGCGGGCAAAGACGGCTACATAGCGATCGCCCAGCTCGGGATCACGCTGGCCAGCATCGGGCTCGGCATGTACGGCGAACCTGCGGTTGCCGGCTGGCTGTACGGACCGTTCGAGGACCTCGGACTCTCGAACGTCGCCGCACACACAGTTGGGTTCATCATTGCCCTGAGCGGCATCACCTACATGCACGTCGTGTTCGGTGAGATGATCCCCAAGGCACTTGCTCTCCAGACGCCCGAGACGATCAGCCTCCACGTGAACCCGGTGATGCGCGTGTTCGGTCTGGTCTTCCGTCCGATGGTCGCCGTCCTCAACGCCGCCGCACTGGGACTCATGCGGCTGCTGCGCATCCCCGAACCCGACCAGCGACTCGCCCTCTACACCAGCGCCGAACTCGCCATCGTCACCGACGAGACCGCCAGCAGCGGACAACTCGGCGACATGCAGCGGAACCTGATCCGTAACGTCTTCGACCTCGACGAGCGCACCGCCGAAGAACTGATGACCTCACGCAGCCGCATCGAAGCCCTCGACATCAACACCCCACCCGAGGAGATCACCGCACGCGTCACGGCCTCTGGACGCAGCCGCTATCCCGTGATCGATGGGTCCCTCGACCATGTTGTCGGCCTGTTCCACATCAAGGACTTCATCCGAGCCGAGCAACGTCGTGGATCACTCACCATAGGGGATCTCCTTCGACCGATCCCCACCATCGCCGGCACAGCGAGCGCCGAACAACTCCTCGAGCGTTTTCGACGTGACCGCACGCACGCCGCACTCGTCGTGGACGAGTACGGCGGCACGCTCGGCCTCGTCACCATGGACGACGTCATCGCCGAGGTGATGGACGACGGGGCCCACTCGGTCGATAGCGAAGCGCTCCGTCGCGACGACGGGTCTCTCAGCCTCGATGGCGAGGTCACGCTCGCCGAACTCGAGGACGATCACGGGATCGTCTTCACCAACCCCGCGGTCACCACCATCGCCGGTGTCGTGCTCACCGTCACGAGCACACTTCCAACGCCCGGAACGACCGTGACCGTGCAAGGCCACGACCTCACGGTCGAAGAGCTGCGCGGCCGAAAGATCACCCGAATCCGGATTCGACCAAGCCGACCGTCGACCGAATCGATCAGCAGCGATGGATCAACAGGCTGACGGCCGCCCCACGCTGTCGGCGCGGGTGTCGACGGCAGATCCGTCGCCACGCGCGATCCGTTCTGCAGCGGGAAACAGAGCCCGCATCGTGGTCAGCCGACCGCTTCGCGTCGGGCCCACTGGCTGCACCGCACGCTGGCGGGGACCCAGACCCGGGTCGTGATCGGGACGAACCTCCCGGGCGAGGCCTGGACCGCTCCGATCAACAAGGATCCGGCCGAACGGCCCGTCGCGCTGTCGGGCTGAGCGCGGGAGAGACCGGTGCTCGACGCAGGCAAGCCGCTTGATCGGACTATCGACCTGATCGGACTATCGACGCGTGCGCCGTATGACCGCGCTCGACTGACCTGCACCGGGGGCCCCAGCGCGCGCCCAGGCCATGGCGCGGCCCGGGCGACACGCGGCCTGGCTCATGGCGCGTCTCGGTCGCGGTCGGTCAGACGCGACTTGAGGTCGTCGACTCTGACCTGCTGCTTCGGTGGTGGCGGGGGTGGGATTTGAACCCACGGCGTCGTCGCGGCCGAGGTGGATCGGCACCCGACGATCCTCGTCGTCGAACACCGCAACGAGCTCCAGGCGGGAGCCGAGCGCTTCGAGGTACTGCCGCAGTGTCGATACGCGCACGTCGTCGGAGTGCTCGAGCTTGGAGATCGCCCGCTGCGTCACGTCGAGCCGGCCGGCGAGCTCGGCCTGGCTGATCGCCTCACCGTGACAAAGCTCATACAGCCGGATCTCCTCCAGCGTCTCGACACGCAGACCGGCGAGCCGCTCGACAGCGCCGGGCTTGGCGACCACAGCGTCGCGGAGTTCGGAGAACTTGGTTCGTGCCATCAGATCAATCCTTCCTCACCGAGCTCCCGCAAGTACTCGTCATACAGGTCACCAGCGAGCGGCACCGCCCACGCGTACCAGTCCTTCCGCTCACCCGACTTGTCGCCACCGAGCAACAGGATCGCCTGGCCTATCGCTCATGATGAGTCAAGACGCATACAGATCGAGCCTCGTCGGCAATCGATCGCCTCGCTGCGACAACGAGCGGGACGTCCGCGCTCTTCGGGCCCAGCATCATGGCGTGCGGCCGTAGAGCTCCCATTGCCACAGCGTGCCGATGAGCATGTCGGTGCCGGCGCG
>JAWOIO010000191.1:0-14301 GCA_046484625.1 Acidimicrobiia bacterium | reverse complement strand
CCGGAGGGTCTCCCCCACACGACCGACCGGTTCGTGCGCCCGTCGAAGGACTACTCGTGGTCCTCGGTCGTCGACCACATGGGCACCGAGCAGGCGGTCGGCATCTGGGACGGGACGTACCGCGACGAGTCCTATCCCCACCCGCGCTTCATGTTCTGCAACTTCACCCTCACGGATGCCGCCATGCACGAGGGCGGCCCGTACTCCGAGATCGCCGCGGCCGCGATCCGCGACAGCGACGCCCGCATCGGCGACGTCCTCGCTGCGGTCGAGCGGGCGGGCGTGTTCGACGACACTGCGTTCTGCCTCGTCGCCGACCACGGCATGGAGGAGACGGACCCGTCCGTCCGCGGCGACTGGGGTGTGGCCCTGCGCGACGCCGGCCTCACCTTCCGAGACGAGGGTTACGGCTTCCTCTACCTCGGGGAATCCCCCGGCTGATCCGAACCGCAGTATCGTCCCACGAAGCGTCGGGCTCCGATCCCGACGGTGAGGAGACGAGGGACCTATGGCCGACACTGCCACCACGATCCTGCTCGTCGCCGGGATGGCGAACCTGCTGGTCGGCGGGCTGTCGGGCATCCCGATGGCGAACGTGCGCCAGGCCGGCGCCCCGGTGGTGCCCAAGTACCTCACCATGGTGCACATGGCGGGACTCATGCAGGGGCCGATCCTGATCGCCGTCGGCTACGCGCTGACGACCTCGACCATGACCGCATGGCTCGACACGACCGCCGCAGTGATGCTCGCCGTCGCGTCGGGCCTGCTCCTGCTCAAGGACACGCTCAACTGGCGTCAGGGGATCACCGACGAGTTCGCCGAGAGCTCGCTCGGACTGAAGCTCGGCCGGGTGTTCGGGCCCCTGTTCGTGCTGGGGACGGGTCTCGCCACCGCCGGGGTGATCAGTGGGATCTGAGGCCCGATCCTGGCCTGCCTCAGCCGGCCCCTGACCTGGGGCACACGGATCTCTCACAGCCGTGCGCGACGATCGCCCCGTGCGGAACAGCGTCGGGATCGCAGCAATCATCACCTTGGTGACGTTCGCGGCGCTCCCGATGCCGACGTGAACCGGCTCATCGGGACACCTGGCGACATGCGGATGACGCCGCCGGTCACCGAGTTCGTGATCGACTGTCTCGGTCAGCCGTCGTAGTCGACCCGCCAGAGGCACAGACCGTGCGGCGGCGCGACCGCGCCGGCCTGGGCCCGATCGCCGGAGCGCAGCGTCCGCAGGATGTCGCCGGGCCGACGCCGACCGGCCCCGGCCTCGACCAGCGTGCCGACCACCGACCGGACCATCTGCCAGCAGAAGGCGGTGGCGACGATCTCGTAGACGAGCACGCCGGGGCGGTCGTCGGGCAGCCAGCGCGACGAGAGCACCGTCCGCATCGTGGTGGACCCCTCCGGGCCCCGACGGCAGAACGCGGCGAAGTCGTGCTCTCCGATGAACGGATCGGATGCGAGGCGCAGACGGGCGATCTCGAGCGGGACCGGCACCCACCAGGAGTACCGGGCGAGGAACGGGTCGGGCTCGGGCCGGTTGACGATGGTGTACCGATAGGTTCGTGCGGTGGCGCTCCGCCGGGCATCGAACTCGGGCGGAGCCGCCCGCATCCCCCGCACGACCACCTCGGGACCGATCATGCGGTTGACCGCCGTGCGAACCCTGGTGAGGTCGGAGCCCGCCGGCGCATCGACGCTGACGACCTGGCCCCGCGCGTGGACTCCCGCGTCGGTGCGGCCGGCGCACACGAGACCGAGTTCCTGGGGACTCGTGCGCAGGACCTTGGCGAGCGCGGCGCTCAGCGTCCCCTCGACGGTGCGGACGTCGGGCTGGGCAGCGAAGCCACGGAAGTCGGTGCCGTCGTACGCGACGACGAGCTGGAGCCGTTGGACCGGGGGGGCCTCACCCGACGACGTCATCGTCGACCGCCCAACCCCCTCTGCACCGGGCGCGGCGGCGCGGTGCGGGCCTCGCTCAGACCAGCTCGATGCGCGCCATCGGGGCATTGTCTCCCGGGCGCGGGCCGAGCTTGAGGATCCGGAGGTAGCCACCGGGGCGCGACGAGTAGCGGGGCCCGATCTCGGCGAAGAGCTTGTGCGTCGCCTGCTTGTCGTGGAGCGTGGCGATCACGGTCCGCCGGTCGTGGATCGAACCGCTCTTGGCCTTGGTGATCAGGTGCTCGGCGTAGGGGCGGAGCACCTTGGCCTTGGTGACCGTGGTGACGATGTGCCCGGACTCGAAGAGGCTGGCCGCGAGGTTGGCGAGCATGAGGCGCTGGTGCGCGGGATCCCGCCCGAGACGGGGACCCTTCCTGGGGGCCGGCACGACTACTCCTTCACCCGCAGCGACAGACCCCGCTCGTCGAGCTTGAGCAGGACCTCATCGAGCGACTTGGACCCGAAGTTGGTGATCGCGAGGAGGTCGTCCTCGGTCTTCGAGACGAGCTGTCCGATCGTGTCGACCCGCGCCCGCTTGAGGCAGTTGCGCGGACGCTCCGAGAGATCGAGCTCCTCGATGGCGAGCTCGAGATCGGGCGATGCAGCCGTGGCCGGTGAGATCTCGCCCAGCTCGAGGCCGCGCGGCTCGTCGGACAGATCGGCGACCAGGCTGACCAGGCTCCGCAGCGTGTCGCCCGCCGAGGCGAGCGCGTCGCGGGGCGAGATCGAGCCGTCGGTCTCGATCTCGACCGTCAGCTTGTCGTAGTTCGTCGCCTGCTCGACTCGGGTCGGCTCGATCGAGAACGACACCCGCCGCACCGGCGAGAAGATCGCGTCGACGGGGATGACCCCGATCGTCGACGTGCGCTTGTTGCGCTCGGCCGAGAGGTACCCGCGGCCCTGCTCGACGGTGAGGTCGATCGCGAGGCGACCCTTCGAGTTCACCGTGGCGAGGTGCAGATCGGAGTTCAGGACCTCGACGTCGCTCGTGGTCTGGATGTCGCCAGCGGTCACCTCACCGGGACCCCGCTTGTCGAGGCGGAGCGTGACCTCTTCGTCGCTCGAGCAGGTGAGGACGAGGTCCTTGAGGTTCAGGATCAGGTCCGTCACGTCTTCCTTCACGCCCGCGATCACGTCGAACTCGTGGAGTGCCTCGTCGAAGCGCACCTGGGTGACCGCCGCGCCAGGGATCGACGACAGCAGGGTCCGTCGGAGGCTGTTGCCGAGCGTGTGACCGAACCCCGGCTCGAGTGGGGCGATCACGAACGACTGGGTGTTGCCGTCGGGCTCGCCGGCCTCGACCTCGGGGCGCTGAATGATGAGCATGATCGGTACTTCTCTCCCGATGGGATGACGGCCCCCGTCCCGGGGGCTGCGAGGGGACTACTTCGAGTAGAGCTCGACGATGAGCTGCTCGCGCACGGGAACATCGATCTGCTCCCGGACCGGCAGCTCTCGAACCGTCGCCTTCGCGTCGCTCGTGGAGACATCGAGCCACGCGGGCACGGCACGGTCGAGTGTGTCGAGGTTGTGACGGATGACGATGTTCGCCTTGGCCTTCGCCGAGAGCTCCACCACATCACCCTTGCGGCACTGGTACGAGGGGATCGTGAGGCGCTTTCCGTTCACGAGGACGTGCCCGTGACGCACGAGCTGGCGGCCCTGGTTCCGGCTCGCCGCGAAGTTCGCACGGAAGATCACACTGTCGACGCGGCACTCGAGCATCCGGAGCAGGTTCTCGCCGGCGATCCCGGGCTGGCGAGAGGCGCGTCCGTACACGTTGCGGAACTGCTTCTCCAGCACGCCGTAGATCCGGCGCGCCTTCTGCTTCTCGCGCAGCTGGAGGAGGTACTCGCTCTCCCGGATCCGACCCCGACCGTGCTCACCGGGCGGATAGGGCTTGCGTTCGATGGCGCACTTCATCGACTCGCACTTCGCGCCCTTGAGGAAGAGCTTCATGCGTTCGCGTCGACAGAGCTTGCAGACCGCGTCGGTGTATCGAGCCATGACCCTCTCCCTCAGACCCGGCGCCGCTTGGCGGGGCGGCAGCCGTTGTGCGGGATTGGGGTGACGTCCTTGATCCCGACCACTTCGATTCCGGTGTTCTGGATGGTGCGAATCGCGGTCTCTCGCCCGGACCCGGGGCCCTTGACGAAGACGTCGACCTTGCGCACACCGTGCTCCATCGCGCGACGGGCGACCGTCTCGGCCGCGAGCTGGGCAGCGAACGGCGTGCTCTTGCGCGAGCCCTTGAATCCCACGTTCCCCGACGAGGCCCACGCGAGCGCGTTCCCCTGCTGGTCGGTGATCGTGATGATGGTGTTGTTGAACGACGACTTGATGTGCGCGACGCCGTAGGCGACGTTCTTGCGTTCTCGCCGCTTCGGACGTCGACCGCCCGCGGCAGGCTTTGCCACGATTCCCGATTCCTCTCGTTACTTCTTCACGCGCTTCTTGCCCGCGACCGTCTTCTTCGGTCCCTTGCGAGTTCGAGCGTTGGTCCGGGTGCGCTGGCCGTGGACGGGGAGACCGCGGCGGTGCCGGATGCCCTCGTAGCTCCCGATCTCGACCTTGCGCTTGATGTTTGCCGACACCTCACGCCGCAGGTCACCCTCGGTCTTGAGGTTGGCGTCGATGAAGGTCCTGATCTTGGCGACCTCGTCCTCGGTGAGATCGCGGACGCGCGTGTCGCGTGACAGCTGCGTCTGGTCGCAGACGACCTGAGCGGTCGACTTGCCGACCCCGAAGATGTACGTCAGCGAGATCTCGAGCCGCTTCTCGCGCGGGATGTCGACGCCTGCGATACGAGCCACGATTGCTCCTCTAGCCCTGACGCTGCTTGTGGCGGGGGTTCTGACAGATGACGCGCACCGACCCGTGCCGACGGATCACCTTGCACTTCTCACACATCTTCTTCACCGACGGTCGGACCTTCACGAGCTGTGCCTGCGTCTCTCTCGAATCGAACTGCGGAGGGTGGGTGCTACTTGTAGCGGTAGGTGATGCGACCCCGGCTCAAGTCGTACGGGGTGAGCTCCACCTGGACCCGGTCACCCGGGAGGATGCGGATGTAGTGCATCCTCATCTTCCCCGAGATATGGGCCAACACCTTGTGCCCGTTCTCGAGCTCCACTCGGAACATCGCGTTGGGCAGTGGTTCGACCACGGTCCCCTCGACGAGGATCGTGTCGTCCTTGGGCTTTGCCAGTGCTTTCCTCGATCACTCGCGGCGCGTCGAACGCGCCTGAAAAACCACGCTGGGCCGGAGTTTCATGCTACACGAACGGCTCCCGGGGCCCCAAGTCGACCATTCCTAGGCCGGCAGGGTCAGGACCTCCGGACCGTTGTCGGTGCAGGCGATCGAGTGCTCGAAGTGGGCCGAACGCCGACCGTCCTTGGTGACCACGGTCCAACCGTCGCTCAGCGTCTCGGTCTCCTGGGTCCCGACGTTGATCATGGGCTCGATCGCGAGGACATGGCCCTCCCGGACCTTCATGCCCCGCCCGGGCATGCCGTAGTTCGGAACCTGGGGCTCCTCGTGCATCGCGGTCCCGATCCCGTGCCCCACGTACTCCCGGACCACCGAGAAGCCTGCGGCCAACGCCCGGGACTCCACGGCATGGCCGATATCGCCCAGGCGGTTCCCGGCCACGATCTCGGCGATCGCGTCGTCGAGACAGGCCTTGGTCACCTCCATCAGCCGTCGGGACTCCTCGTCGACCTCGCCGATCGGTACGGTGATCGCGGCGTCGCCGTGCCAGCCCTCGATGATCGCCCCGCAGTCGATCGAGAGGATGTCGCCTTCCTGGAGGACGACCTCCTCCGAGGGGATCCCGTGGACGATGACCTCGTTCGGCGAGGTGCACACCACAGCCGGGAACCCGTGGTAGTTGAGGAAGTTCGATCGAGCACCGCGACGGTCGAGCACCTCGCGTGCGACACGGTCGACGTCGAGGGTCGTCGCCCCCGGCTTGGCCGCCTGGGTGCAGCGCTCGTGCATCTCGGCGACGACTCGCCCGGCGCGGCGCATCAGATCGATCTGCTCGGCGGTCTTGCGTGTGATCATGGTGCGTCGGCGCGGAATCGGGACTCGACCATCTCGATGAGCCGCTTGAAGACGTCGTCGCTCTCCCAGCTGCCGTCGACATGGGCGAGGTCCCCGGTGCGCCGGTAGTACTGGATGACCGGAAGCGTCTCGACCTCATAGAGCTCGAGACGGCGCAGGACTGCCTCTTCGGTGTCGTCTTCGCGTTGGACGACGTCACCGCCGCAACTGTCGCAGATCCAGGCCTTCTCCGGAGGGTTGTCGACGTGGTAGCCGCGGCTGCACTGCGTGCAGACCCGACGTCCGGCGATGCGGTGCAGGACCACTTCGGTGGGGACGTCGAGATCGATCGCCAGGTCCAACGGCTGATCGTCGAGGATCCGGGCCAGCTCGACAGCCTGGCGTCGCGTCCGCGGGAACCCGTCGAGGACGAACCCGTGCCGACGCTTGTCGGCGGCACCGAGCTGCTCCTCGATGAGCCCGACGACGGTGTCGTCGGGGACGAGGTCGCCGCGGTCCATGAACCGCTTCGCCTCGAGGCCGAGCGGTGCGCCCGCGTTGGCGGCCGCGCGGAAGAGGTCACCGGTCGACAGGTGCGCAACGCCGTAGTGCTCGGCCAGCTTGGTCGCCTGCGTCCCCTTGCCGGCACCCTGCTTTCCGAGCAACACGAGCCGAGGGCCGCGAGCTGCCATCAGATCGAGCCTGCACGTCTCATGCGAGGAAGCCCTCGTAGTTGCGCATCATGAGCTGACTGTCGATCTGCTTCATCGTCTCGAGTGCGACACCCACCGTGATGAGCAGCGCGGTCCCGCCGAAGGGGAACTGGCTGATGTCCCACAGCGCGAAGAAGAGCAGCGGAGTGACCGCGATCACTGCCAGGAACAGCGACCCTGGCAGCGTGATCCGGTTCAGCACCTTCGCGAGGTACCGCTCGGTCGGAGGTCCCGGACGGACCCCGGGGATGAACCCACCCTGCTTGCGGATGATGTCGGCCTGCTGGGCCGGGTTGAACGCGATCGCGGTGTAGAAGTACGCGAAGAAGACGATGAGCAACGTGTAGAAGCCGATGTAGAACCAGCCCTGGCTGTTCACCAGGTTGTCGTTGATCCATCGTTGGACACCGCCGAGGTTGTTCCCGAGTGCCGAGGCGATGAGCGCCGGGAACGACAGGATCGAGCTGGCGAAGATCACCGGGATCACACCCGACTGGTTGACCTTGAGCGGGATGTACGTGCTCTGCCCGCCGTACATGCGGCGGCCGACGACCCGCTTGGCGAACTGCACCGGGATCCGGCGCTGGCCCGACTCGACGAAGACGATACCGACGATCATCGCGACGCCGATGCCGATCATGAAGAAGAACTGGAACTTCGAGCCCTCGGAGTACATCGCCGAACCCTGCGCCGGGAGCGTCGACACGACCGACGCGAAGATCATGATCGACATCCCGTTGCCGATGCCCCGCTGGGTGATCAGCTCACCCAGCCACATGACGAGGGCGGTGCCGGCCGTCCAGACGAGCACGATCAAGGCGGCCCGCGGGAAGTTGAAGCCCGGGATGAAGTCGATGCCCTGCGGGAGTTGACCGCCGAGGCCGATCAGACCGCCGCTGCCCTGGTGGAGGGCGAACACGAACCCGGTCGACTGCACGAGTGCCAGCGCCACCGTGAGGTAGCGGGTCCACTGGGTGATCTTCTTCTGGCCGACCTGGCCCTCGTTCCGCCACTGCTCGAGCTTGGGGATCACGACCCCGAGCAGCTGCATGATGATCGACGCCGTGATGTAGGGCATGATCCCGAGGAAGAAGATCGCGACGTTGGTGATCGCACCGCCGGAGAAGAGGTCGAGGAACCCGACCACGCCGCTGTTCGCGGCGCTGTCCTGGAGCTGGGTGATCGCGCTGAAGTCGACGTACGGAACCGGTATGTGGGCTCCGAGGCGATACACCCCGACGATCGCGAGCGTGAAGAGGATCTTGTTCCGCAGGTCGGGGACCCGGAACATGTTTTTCAGTCGCGAGAGCATGGCGCAGCCTACCGATTGGTCAGGGCGTTGTTGCTGCCGGCCGGCGGTCGGCGGTCACCCCATGGTGCCGGCAGGACCTCGACGCTGCCGCCCGCAGCCTCGATCGCAGTGCGAGCGGCAACCGAGAAGCCGTGCGCCTTGACGGTGAGGCTCTTCGTGAGCTCCCCGCGCGCGAGCACCTTGACGAGACCGCGCTTGGCGACCAGGCCCCGGGCCCGGAGCGCGTCCGGGTCGACGACCGATCCACTCTCGAAGTCCTCGAGCGTCTGGAGGTTCACGACGGCGTACTCGACGCGGAACGGGTTGCGGAACCCCTTGGCCTTCGGCGTGCGGCGTGAGATCGGCGTCTGGCCGCCCTCGAAGCGGGCCGCGACCGAGCCGCGGGCACCCTGGCCCTTGTGGCCCCGGCCGGCAGTCTTGCCGCCGCGGCCTCCGATGCCGCGACCGACGCGCCGCTGGGGCGTCTTCGAACCCGGGTTCGGCTTCAGGTCGTGGATCTTGATCGTCATGACGACACTTCCTCGACGGTGACGAGATGGGGGACGCGAGCAATCATCCCACGGATCTCGGGGCGATCCTGGTGCTCGACGGTGTGGTTGATCCGCTTCAGGCCCAGCGCCCGCAGGGTGCCGCGCTGCTTGGGCTTGATCCCGATCTTGGAGCGGGTCTGGGTCACGCGCAGGGTCGCCATCACTTCACCTCGGTGACGACTGCCTTCGGCGTGTTCCGCTCCTTGTAGGCGCGGTACATGCCGGGCATCGAGACCTCTTCGGGGGACTTGCCGCGCAGCCGCGCGATCTCCTCGGGTCGGCGCAACGAGCGCAACCCCGAGATCGTGGCTCGAGAGACGTTGATCGCGTTGGACGAGCCGAGTGACTTCGCCAGGATGTCGTTCACGCCGGCGGCCTCGAGGATGGCGCGCGCGGCACCACCAGCGATCACCCCGGTTCCCGGCGATGCGGGCTTCAGCAGGACGCGAGCCGCGTCGTGCTCACCGATGATCTGGTGGGTGATCGTCGAGCCTGCGAGCGGAACCGGGAAGAGGTTCTTGCGGGCCTCTTCCATGCCCTTCTGGATCGCGGCCGGCACTTCCTTGGCCTTGCCGTATCCCAGTCCGACGTTGCCCTGGCCGTCGCCCACGACGACGAGCGCGGTGAACGAGAACCGCCGGCCGCCCTTGCCCACCTTGGCGACGCGATTGATCGTGATCACCCGCTCTTCGAGCTGGCCTTCTGCCATCAGATCCTCATCTCTCGTGTCAGAACTTCAGGCCGGCATCGCGGGCGCCGTCGGCCACCCCTGCGATCCGTCCGTGGTAGCGGAACCCGCCCCGGTCGAAGACGACCGCAGTGATCCCAGCGCTCTTGGCGCGTTCGCCGATTCGCTGACCGACGGCCTTGGCGACATCGACCGTCCCGCCATCCTTCCCGGCGCCCCCCTCCACCGAGGAGGCCGCCACGAGCGTGCTGCCCGCGACGTCGTCGATGATCTGCGCGTAGATGTTCTTGTTCGACCGGTAGACGGCCAGACGCGGACGCGTCGACGTTCCGCGCACCTTCTTGCGGACGCGCCGATGCCGCTGCTGGCGACTGGCGACCTTCTTCAACATCGGGTGGCTCCTACTTGGCCGACTTGCCGGCCTTGCGCAGCACGCGCTCGTCGGCATACCGGATGCCCTTGCCCTTGTACGGCTCGGGCTTGCGAATCTTGCGGATGTTCGCCGCGACCTGTCCGACGAGCTGCTTGTCGAACCCGCGGACCGTGATCTTCGTGGGGACCGGCACCTCGAAGGTGACGCCGTCCGGTGCCTCGAAGGGCACCGGGTGCGAGAACCCGAGCTGTAGCTCGAGCTTCGAAGGGCCCTGCGCGATCGCGCGGTACCCGACGCCGACGATCTCGAGGTCGCGGGAGTATCCCTCACTGACGCCCTGGACCATGTTGGCGACGAGCGACCGAGTGAGACCGTGCAGGGAGCGGTTCTCGCGTTCGTCGTCGGGGCGCGTGATCACGAGCTCTTCGCCTTCGCGACTGACCGTGATCGTCGGGGGAGCCTCGAGATCGAGGGTGCCCTTCGGGCCCTTGACGGTCACACGCGCGCCATCGAGCGTCACCTCGACCCCACTGGGGATCGTGATCGGCTGCTTTCCGATGCGGGACATTGGTGCTCCTACCAGACGTGACAGAGGATCTCGCCGCCCACGCGGCGCTGGCGCGCCTCGCGGTCGGTCATGAGCCCCTGGTTGGTCGAGAGGATCGCGATCCCCATTCCACCGAGGACCCGGGGGACCTCGGACGACTTCGTGTAGACGCGGAGCCCGGGCTTCGAGATCCGGCGGAGGCCGGAGATCGTGCGCTCGCGATCCGTGGTGTACTTCATCGTGATCTTGAGCTTCTTGCCGGGACGGTCGGTCTGGTCCTCGACGTCGAAGCCCTCGATGTAGCCCTCACGCTCGAGGATCGTTGCCAGCGCTTCCTTGACCTTCGAGGAAGGCATAGCGACCTCGTCGTGGAACGCCACGTTCCCGTTGCGGATCCGCGTGAGCATGTCGGCGATCGGGTCGGTCATCGTCATCGTCCCAACCCCCTCACCACGACGCCTTGGTGACGCCCGGGATCTCCCCGGCGTGCGCCATCTCGCGGAAGCAGATCCGGCACAGGGCGAACTTTCGGTACACGGAACGGGCGCGACCGCACCGGCGGCACCGCGTGTATCCGCGCACCTTGAACTTCGGTGTGCGCTGCTGCTTGTTGACAAGGCCCTTCTTCGCCACTTCCGCTACCTGCTTTCCTGGTCGCGGCGGAACGGAAAACCGAGCGCCTTGAGGAGCGCTCGTCCGTGGTCGTCGGTCTGTGCGGTCGTCACGATCGTGATGTCCATTCCTCGCACTGTGTCGATCTTGTCGTAGTCGATCTCGGGAAAGATGAGCTGCTCGGTCACGCCGAACGTGTAGTTGCCGCGACCGTCGAACGAACTCGGGTTCATGCCACGGAAGTCGCGGATACGGGGGATCGCGAGGCTCACGAGCCGGTCGTAGAACTCCCACATCCGGTCGCCGCGCAGCGTGACCTTGGCGCCGATGGCCTGGCCTTCGCGGAGCTTGAAGCCGGCGATCGAGTTCTTCGCCTTGATCACCAGCGGCTTCTGCCCGGTGATGATCGACAGGTCGGTCACGGCCCCTTCGAGCAGCGACGCCTGCTGCGTCGCCTTGCCGACGCCACAGTTGACGACGATCTTCTCGACCCGGGGAACTTCCATGACGTTCCCGAACCCGAGCTCGCTCTGCAACGTGGCGCGCAGCTCGGCGTCGTATCGCACCTTGAGGCGGGGCGGTACCCGCGTCTCGGCCATCAGACTTCCTTCCCGCACTTCTTGCAGATGCGTGTCTTCGTTCCGTCCTCGGCGACCTGGTAGCCGACGCGGGTCTTCCCGCAGCTCGGACAGAGCAGCGCGACGTTCGAGATGTGCAACGGCATGTCCTTGTCGATGATCCCGCCCTGCATCGTCGACTTCGTGGCCCGCTGGTGCTTCTTGGCCACGTTGATTCCGTCGACGATGACCTTGTCGCGCTCCACGAGCACGCGCGTGATCTCGCCTTCCTTGCCGATGTCCTTGCCCGAGAGCACGACAACGCGGTCGCCCTTCTTGAGCTTCAGCTTCACTGGCTTGCCGAGTGGCATGTCAGAGCACCTCCGGGGCCAGGGACACGATCCGCATGAATCGGCGGTCGCGGAGCTCGCGGCCGACAGGACCGAAGATGCGGGTCCCGCGCGGCTGGAGCTGGTCATTGATGAGGACTGCGGCGTTCTCGTCGAAGCGGATGTAGCTGCCGTCTGGACGGCGGCGCTCCTTCTTCGTGCGCACGACGACGCACCTGACGACCTCGCCCTTCTTGACGGCTGCCCCGGGCACCGCGTCCTTCACGGTCGCGACGAAGATGTCGCCGATCCCCGCGTAACGACGACGGGTCCCGCCGAGCACCTTGATGCAGAGCACCTCACGCGCCCCGGAGTTGTCGGCCACCTTCAGCCGTGACTCCTGCTGGATCATTCTGTCTCGCTCGCTCTCTGCGTGGATCGGAACATGCGCCTCATCGCGCACGCTCCAGGACCTCGACGAGGCGCCAGCGCTTCAGGCGGGAGAGCGGACGAGTCTCGGCGATGCGCACGCGGTCGCCCTCACGCGCCTCGTTGGTCTCGTCGTGGGCGTAGAAGCGACGGGTCCGCTGGAGGGTCTTGCCGTACCGGCGGTGACGGACGCGGTCGGTGACCCCGACGATGACCGTCTTGTCCATCTTCGCGGACAGCACGAGGCCCTCCCGCACCTTGCGGGCGTTCCCCCGAGTCCCCTCGTCTGAGGATGCGGGCTCGGGCTTGCTGGTGCTCGAGGCGTCGGTCATCGGTCGGCTCCTGCGTCTTCGGGCTCCTCGGCGAGCGCGATCTCGCGCTCGCGCAACAATGTGTGGCAACGCGCGACGGTGCGTCGGAGGTCGGAGATCCTCGAGAAGCTCTCGAGCTCACCGGTCGCAAGCTGGAAGCGCAGGTTGAACAGCTCTTCCCTCGCCTCGCGCAGCTTGTTCGCGAGCTCGATGTCGTTGAGATCGCGCAGCTCTGCAGTCGGGTTCGGCATCGCTCCTACGCCTCCTCGTGGCGCACGACGAACCGTGTCTTGATCGGAAGCTTGTGCATCGCGAGGCGCATGGCCTCGCGCGCGGTGCCCTCGGGCACACCCGA
Organism: Acidimicrobiia bacterium; assembly: GCA_046484625.1. Taxonomy (GTDB): domain Bacteria; phylum Actinomycetota; class Acidimicrobiia; order IMCC26256; family PALSA-555; genus DASUAO01. The sequence goes on along the minus strand of JAWOIO010000191.1, from coordinate 1,559 downwards.
GAGCTCGAACATGATCCGGCCCGGCTTGACGACGGCAACCCAGTGCTCGGGGTTCCCCTTGCCCGAGCCCATGCGCGTCTCGGCCGGCTTCTGGGTGACCGGCTTGTCCGGGAAGATCGTGATCCAGACCTTCCCGCCGCGCTTGATGTGGCGGGTCATCGCGATTCGGGCAGCCTCGATCTGGCGGTTCGTGATCCAGCCCGGATCGAGGGCCTGGATCCCGTAGTCGCCGAACGTCACGCGCGTCCCGCCCTTGGCGACACCACGCATCCGTCCTCGCTGCACCTTGCGGTGCCGCACCTTCTTCGGCATCAACATCGTGGACGTCCTCAGTCCTCGTCGCCGTGGAACTTCGGCGCTTCGTGGTGCTCGCGCGTCCGGCGCTCGATCTCCTCTTCCTCCGCGAGGAGGCGCTCGAGCTCGGGATCGGCTTCCTTGACCAACGGAGCGGCCTCGGCGGGCGCCCCCTCCGAGGTGCTGTCGACGGTGACCTCTACGGTCTCCTCGTTCCGGCGGCGACCACCACCGGCGCTGACGACGCGTCGCTTGGGTTGCGCCTCGCCCGAAGTCTCACCGACGGCCATCGCGGCCTCGCGAGCGATCTTGTCCTCGGCCGCGGACTTGTACGGGAGGATCTCACCCTTGTAGATCCACACCTTGACGCCGATTCGGCCGAACGTCGTGCGTGCTTCTGCACCGCCGTAGTCGATGTCGGCGCGCAACGTGTGCAGGGGCACACGTCCCTCGCGATACCACTCCTTGCGCGACATCTCGGCGCCACCGAGGCGCCCACCGCACTGGACCCGGATCCCCTGGGCGCCGGCCTTCATCGCCGTCTGCACCGCGCGCTTCATCGCCCGCCGGAACGACACCCTGCCGGCGAGCTGGTCGGCCACACCCTGTGCGATCAGCGTCGCGTCCAGCTCGGGCTGCTTGATCTCCTGGATGTTGAACTGGATCTTGGCGTTTCCCGTGATCTTGAAGAGCCCCTGGCGGAGGCGGTCGGCCTCGGCACCACGGCGACCGATCACGATCCCGGGACGGGCCGTGTACACGTCGACACGGAGGCGGTCGCGTGTCCGCTCGATCTCGACGCGACTCACCGCTGCGTGGGGAAGCTGCTTCTGGAGGTAGTCGCGGATCTCCCAGTCCTCGATCAGGAAGTCCTGGTACTCCTTGCCGTCGGCGAACCAACGCGACTTCCAGTCGGTGGTGATCCCGAGTCGGAACCCGTAGGGGTTGACCTTCTGACCCATCAGGCGTCCTCGTCCTTGGTGTCGTCCGTGCGCTTCGTCGACTTCCGCGCGGCCTTCTTGGCCGTCGACTTCTTGGTGGCCTTCTTGGCGGTCGACTTCTCTGCGGTTGCCTTCTTGGCCGTCGACTTCTCCGCGGTTGCCTTCTTGGCCGTCGACTTCTCCGCGGTTGCCTTCTTGGCCGTCGACTTCTCCGCGGTTGCCTTCTTGGCCGTCTTCTTGGCCGTCGATCGCTTCGTGGCCTTCTTCGCCATCGTCGCTTCGGCGTCCTCGACGGCTGCGTCGTCGTCGTCGTGATCGTGATCG
>JAWOIO010000018.1:0-2661 GCA_046484625.1 Acidimicrobiia bacterium | reverse complement strand
GGCATGTCGACAAGCAGGTACGTGATGCCGCGGTGCTTCGGGACGTCCCAGTCGGTGCGGACGAGCAGGATGCCCCAGTCGCTCACGTGGGCGAACGAGTTCCACACCTTCTGGCCGTTGACGACGAACGCCTCGCCGTCGCGATCCGCGCGCGTCGTCAGGCTCGCGAGGTCCGAGCCGGCGCCCGGCTCGCTGAAGAGCTGGCACCAGATTCTCTGGCCTCGAAGAAGGGCAGGAATCTGCTCGCGCTTCTGCTCCTCGGTGCCGTAGGCGAGGAGCGTCGGCACCACCATCGCGACGCCGACCGAGAACACGCCGGTGTCGATCTCGTAGCGCGCCGCCTCCTGCTGGAACACCCGCTGGTGTGCGGCGGTGCGACCCTGGCCGCCGTACTCCTCGGGGACGGCGAGCCCCGCGAAACCGGCGTCGTGGATCTTGCGCTGCCACTCCTTGCACGTCGCGACGTGCGCGAGCTCGTCCTCGAGCGACTGGGTCGTCGCGCTGACGCGCTTCTTGAACTCACTCGTGTCGTGACGGCGACGGGTCGCATTGGCCTCGAGCCAGGCCTTGACCCGGTCCCTGAGCTCCGACAGCTCGGCGGCTTCGGTCGTCGCGAGGATCTCGCTCACCAGCCCGGGCCGCTCATCGCTTCGCGGCAACGGCGTCCGGGGTGGACCCCACGAGCCACATCGCGAAGTACTGCGCGGCTCCGCCGTAGGCGTGGCCGAGCCCGACGGTCGCGCCGTCGACCTGGTGTTCCCCCGCGGTGCCGCGCACCTGCATCGCGGCCTCGGCGAAGCGGAGCATCCCCGACGCGCCGATCGGGTTCGACGACAGCACGCCGCCCGACGGGTTCACCGGGAAATCGCCGTCGATCGCGGTCGCGCCGCTCTCGGTCATGCGCCAGCCGTCACCGAGCGGCGCGATGTTGTGACCCTCGAGCCACATCGGCTCGTACCACGAGAACGGCACGTAGATCTCGGCCGCGTCGATCTGCTCGCGCGGGTTCGTGATCCCGGCCGTCGCGTACAGCTGCTCGGCGCACTCGACGCCGGCTTGCGGCCGGACGGTGTCGCGCCCCGGGAACGTGCCGAGCTCGCTGCGCATCGCGGAGGCGAGCACCCACGCCGGCGGCTTCGACGCCTTCTTCGCACCGTCCTCGTTGGTGAGCACCATCGCGCACGCACCGTCCGACGACGGGCACGACTCCAGGAAGTGGATGGGGTCCCACAGCATCGGGGATTCCCGCACCTTCTCGACGGAGATGTCCTTCAGCTGCAGGTGTGCGTAGGGGTTCTTCAGCGCGTTCTGGCGGTCCTTGACCGCGACCTTCCAGCCGATGTCCTCGGGGGCGCCGGACTGCTCGATGTAGGAGCGCATCCACGGGGCGAAGATCCCGCCCGCGCCCATGCCGCCCGACTTGCCGCCGGCGAGACCCCACTGCGCGTTGCCCTCGGCCTGCTTCTCGTACGCGACGGTCAGCACCCGGTCGTGGATGCCCATCTCGACGAGGTGGCTCGCAACGATCGCGGTCGAGCCGCCCACGCTGCCCGCGGTGTGCACGCGCATCATCGGCTTGCCTGTCGCGCCGAGCGCGTCCGCCATGCTCAGCTCCGGCATCATCACGCCCTCGAACGGATCGGGTGCCTTGCCGAGGACGACGGCGTCGATGTCGGTCCAGTCCAGCTCGGCGTCGTCGAGGGCACGTTGCGCGGCCTCGCGCACCAGACCCGGGAGCGACACGTCGTCGCGCTGCTTCTTGTGCTTCGTCTGCCCGATGCCGACGATGGCGCACATCTCTGACGTCATCCCGGACCCCTCCGCCGCTCGGCAGACCTCTCCGCGTTCATGAGCCGCCCTCCAGGACGCAGACCAGGTTCTGTTGCAGGCACTGGCCGGAGGTCGCGTGCGCGACCGCCCGGTGCTTGCCGTGCTCGGCGACCTGACGGGCCGCCTCGACGATGCGCGCCAAGCCGACCGCCATCACCGGATTCGCGGCGAGTGCGCCGCCCGACGGGTTGATCTCGACCTCGTCACCGAGGCCGAGCGCTGTGCGCAGGATCGGCTCCTGGTGCGAGAACGTCGCCGACAGCTCGGCCACGTCGACCGGGGCGTCGCCCACGCCTGCCTTCTCCCCTGCCAAACGGGTCGAGGCGGAGGTCGTGAGGTCGCGCATCCCCGGCTGGTGCGCCTCGATGCGGTGGTCGATGCCCCGGATCCACACCGGGCGCTCGCACACCTCCTTGGCCTTCTCCGCGGTGGCGAGCACAACCGCGGTCGCGCCGTCGGAGATGGGTGGGAGGTCGTGGCGACGAAGCGGCGCGGTGGCGTAGGGCTCGGCGAGGAGCGCGTCGACGTCGAACTCGCCGCTCACCTGCGCGTAGGGATTCCCGATCGCCGAGCGGCGGCTGCGCGCCGCGACCTCGGCGAAGTCGCGCTCGGTCGCGAGCCCAGCGTCGAGCAACGCCCGGGCCTGGAGCGCGGCAAGCGAGACCGGGTCGGCACCGAGCGGCGTGATCGTGTACGGGTCCATCTGGAGCGGGAAGATCTCACTCGGCGTCCCCGGCGAGGACTTGCCCGACCCGAACGCGAGCGCGGTGTCGATGTCGCCGTGCTGGAGCCGGACCCACGCCTCGTAGAGCGCCCACGCGCCGTCCATCT
>JAWOIO010000199.1:0-3119 GCA_046484625.1 Acidimicrobiia bacterium | reverse complement strand
CCGAGCCGTCGAGCGGCGGCACCGGGAGCAGGTTGAACAACCCGAGCAGCAGGTTCACGATCGCGAAGAAGAACACGATCTCGAGCAGCACGTCGGACGTCGTCGCGTCGATGGCGCCGCCGAGCCCGCGACCCTGGTCGAACATCCAGCGCGCGACCAGCGCAGCACCGGCCATGAGCAGGAAGTTCGAGCACGGCCCGGCCAGGCTGACGAGGACCATGTCCCGCCGGGGATGGCGGAGCCTTCGCGGATCGACAGGAACCGGCTTGGCGTAGCCGATCACCGGGAGTCCCGACAGCGCGCCGAGTGCCGGAAGCACGAGCGACCCGAATGGGTCGATGTGCGGGACCGGGTTGAGCGTGAGGCGCCCCGCCCGCTTCGCGGTGTCGTCGCCGAGCCAGAGCGCCGCCACCCCGTGGCTGATCTCGTGGAGGATCACTGCGACGACGAGACAGCCGAAGAGGATGACCGCCTCTCGAAGGGGCACCCGGTCAGCGCGACTTGGACGCGCAGGCGATGCAGAGCCGGGCGGCCGGCTTGGCCTCCAGCCGGGCCGCAGCGATCGTCTGTCCGCAGCTCTCACAGTCGCCGTAGGTGCCCGCGTCGACCTTCCCGAGGGCGTCCTCTACCTCGTGCAGGCTCTCGGTCAATGAGCTCGCGAGGGCCTCGATCTCGCCCCGCTCGGCGGTCACCTGGCTGGTGTCGGCGAAGCCGTCGTCGAACGACAGCTCGGCGTCCGCAGTCGGGCCCAGCTCATGGAGGCGATCCCGGAGGCGATCCCGCTCCTGCTCCAGCTGGGCGCGAACAGTCCCTGACACTCTCTCGGGCATGCGCCCATGCTACCGCTCAGGGCGGGCCCGCTCCGAGCCGATCAAGAGCGGGCCCGGGGGTGCGCCGACTCGTAGACCGCTCGGAGCCGCTCGGCGGACACGAGCGTGTACACCTGGGTAGTGGACACGCTCGCGTGTCCGAGGACCTCCTGCACGACCCGGATGTCGGCGCCGTGGTCGAGGAGGTGGGTGGCGCACGAGTGCCGGAGCACGTGCGGGTGCACCTGCTCGCCGAGCCCTGCCCGGGTTCCGCCCGCCCGGACCACCGACCAGCACCCCTGTCGCGTGAGCCGACCGCCCCGTGCGTTCAGGAAGAGCGCGTCGCCGGCCCCGCGCGCGCCCGTACCGGGGCCCGGCGATCCCGCTCGCTCGAGCGTCGGTCGCCCAGAGCGCAGGTAGTCCTCGACCGCTGCACGTGCCGGACGCCCGATCGGGACGATCCGCTCCTTCGCGCCCTTGCCGAGGACCCGGACGAGGTTGCCCTCGAGATCGACGTCGGCGCGGTCGAGGCCGACCAGCTCGCTGATGCGCATCCCGCTCGCGTAGAGGACCTCGAGCATGGCGCGGTCGCGGAGCGCCCGCGGCGCACGCCCCTCGACGCTCCCGAGCAGTGCGAGGACCTCTTCTTCGGACAACGCCTTCGGGATGCCCGCCGGAACCCGGGGAGCCCGCACGTCCTCGGTCGGGTCGTGTGCGGCCATGCCCTCGTCGACGAGGAACTGGTGCAGGGAGCGAAGCGCCACCAGCGACCGGGCGACGGTCGCCGGCGCCGGGGCTCGTCCGTCGTCGTCGGCCGCCGAGCGCAGCGCGACGTACTCGCGCACCGCGGCGGGGTCCACGTCGCTCGGGTCGGAGATCCCGCGGGCTCGCAGGAACGCCACGTACGCCAGCAGATCGCGCCGATACGCCTCGAGCGTGTTCGGTCGCAGGCCACGCTCGACCGTGAGCCAGGTCGCGTGCTCGGCCAGAGCGCGCTCGAGCCCGTCTTCGCGCTGTCCGGCGTCCGGCTCCCGGGCGCGGGTGCTCACGTCGCCTCGTGACCGCCGTCCGCGACGAAGCGACGTGCCAGGAGCAGTCCGATGATGGTCTTGGCGTCGACGATCGCGCGGTCCGCGACGAGCCGGTCGACGGCGTCGAACGGGATCGCCTCGATGGTCATCGCGGCTTCCTCCGCGGTGACCCCGCGCGCACCGTCGAGCGGCTCGAGGTCGAGCGCGCAGTAGAGGTACGTGTACTCGTCGCAGAAGCCCGGCGAGTTGTAGAACTCGCACAACGCGACGAGACGGCCGGGCCGGTATCCGATCTCTTCCTCCAGCTCGCGTGCGGCCGTCGCTTCGGGGGCCTCACCGGGGACGTCGCGCTTGCCGGCCGGGACCTCGAGGAGGTTGCCTCCCGTCGCGGCACGGAACTGGCGCACGAGCAGTGCGTGGGACCCGTCGTCGGTGACCGGGACGACCACCACCGCACCCGGGTGTCGCACGACGGCACGCGAGAAGGAGGTGCCGTCGTCGGCTGCGACCTCGACGTCGGCGACCTCGAGGAACGATGCGACGTGTCGCGTCGCCGACTCGACGACGCGGAAGCCCGTCACGTCGATGCGGGCGGTACCGCCTCGACAGGACCGTCGACGGTGAGGTCGACGTGGGTGTCGCCCGAGTGCCGGTCGGCCGGCAGCTCGATCGGGAGTCGGGGGGCACGGCCCTCGGCGCGAGCCAGCGCCGCCTCGACGAACGCCGCGAACAGCGGGTGTGGACGGTCGGGGCGGCTCGTGAACTCGGGGTGGGCCTGGGTTGCGGCGAAGAAGGGATGGACCGAGGTCGCCAGCTCGACGTACTCGACGAGGCGTCCGTCGGGCGACGTGCCCGAGCAGAGCATCCCCGCCTCCTCGAGTCGAGCCCGGTACTTGTTGTTGACCTCGTACCGATGGCGGTGGCGCTCGTAGACGACTTCTTCCCCGTAGGCAGAGGCGACGATCGACCCGGGCAACAGGCGCGCGGGGTACGTGCCCAGCCGCATCGTGCCGCCCATGTCGACGACCTCGCGCTGCTCGTCCATCAGGTCGATCACGGGGTGCGGGGTGCGGGCGTCGAACTCGCTCGAGTTCGCGCCGGAGAGTCCACACACACCGCGCGCGAACTCGATGACCGCGCACTGCACCCCCAGGCACAGTCCGAGGAACGGGATGTCGTGCTCCCGCGCGTAGCCCGCAGCGGTGATCTTGCCTTCGATGCCGCGGAAGCCGAACCCGCCGGGGATGACGATGCCGTCGAGCTCGCGCAGGCGCACGTC
>JAWOIO010000187.1:0-7019 GCA_046484625.1 Acidimicrobiia bacterium | reverse complement strand
CTCGCCGGCTACGTCGACGCCGATGGCTACGTCCGCGCTACGGCGACCTCCAAGGACATGAGCCTCACGAGCGTCCACTCCGATCTGCTCGAGGACGCGCGAGAGCTCGCCGCGCTCTGCGGAATCGGTTCAGGAACGGTGCGGCGCTTCGACCAGAAGCACCCGCTGGACCGCGACCGGGTGATGACCGCGTACCGACTGCGCTTCAGCGGCCGGTTCGACCAGGTTCCCGTTCGCTCACCGAAGCGGTCGTCGCGCCTGGGCGCGCGCAAGTACGCGCACACGTTCACGTCGGCCAAGGGCACGACCTTCCGAAGCCACACGAGCGACATGCTCGGCTACGTGCGGATCGAGTCGATCGAGCCGGTCGGCGTCGAGACGGTGTACGACATCGAGGTCGAAGGGCACCACAACTTCGTGGCCGAGGGCTTCGTGGTGCACAACTCCGAAGTCGTGTACCACAAGAACCGGGAGGACCTGGAGGCCCAGGGGATCCTCTTCACGAGCATGGATCACGCGGTCCGCGACTACCCCGAGCTCGTGCAGCAGTACTTCGGCACGGTCATCCCTCCGGGCGACAACAAGTTCGCCGCACTCAACTCGGCGGTGTGGAGTGGTGGGTCGTTCATCTACGTCCCGCCCGGCGTCCACGTCGACATGCCGCTCCAGGCCTACTTCCGGATCAACCAGGAGAACGCGGGCCAGTTCGAGCGCACGCTGATCATCGCCGACGAGGGTTCGTCGGTGCACTACGTCGAGGGGTGCTCGGCACCGGTGTACTCCACCGACTCGCTGCACTCGGCGGTCGTCGAGCTGATCGCGCGGCCCGGTGCGCGCATCCGCTACACCACGATCCAGAACTGGTCGCCGAACGTCTACAACCTCGTCACCAAGCGGGCGCGGGCCGAGACCGAGGCCACGGTCGAGTGGATCGACGGCAACCTGGGCTCCAAGCTCACGATGAAGTACCCGGCCGTCGTGCTCACCGGCCCGAAGGCGCACGGCGAGGTCCTGTCGGTCGCGTACGCCGGGCCGGGCCAGCACCAGGACGCCGGGGCGAAGATGACCCACGTCGCGCCCGAGACGACCTCGATCATCGACTCCAAGTCGATCTCGAAGGACGGCGGGCGCACGACGTACCGCGGTCTCGTGAAGGTCGAGGAGGGCGCCCACGACGTGAAGGCCCACGTGCGCTGCGACGCGCTCATCCTCGACGACGAGAGCCGCTCCGACACCTACCCCTACATGGAGATCGACGAGAAGGACGCCCGCATCGGCCACGAGGCGACGGTGTCGAAGGTCGGCGACGACCAGCTCTTCTACCTGATGAGCCGCGGGCTCACCGAGCAGCAGGCCACCGCGATGATCGTCAACGGCTTCATCGAGCCGATCACCAAGACGTTGCCGATGGAGTACGCGGTCGAGCTCAGCCGGCTCATCGAGCTCAACATGGAAGGGTCGGTCGGCTGACCCGTCGGTCCCGACCTGCCGGCCGCCGATGACCTCCTTCACTCCCGACGCGGCGCGCGCCCTCGAGGGCCCCGACTGGCTGTCTGCCCGTCGGGCCGCCGCCGTCGAGCGGCTCGGCGCCCTCACGTGGCCGACGTCGTCGGAGGAGATCTGGCGCTACAGCCGCATCGACGACTTCGATCTCGACGCGTACCGGCCGGTGGAGCCGTCGTCACTCGGTGTGATCGGGAGCGACGCCGCGCCGGGGGGCGGTCCGGTGAGTGCCGAGGTCGGCGCGCACGCGGGCCTCCTCGTCGTCCGCAACGGCCGCGTCGTGCACCACGAGCTGGACCCGGCGCTCGAGTCGAAGGGCGTCCGGGTGTGCGACTTCGCCACCTGCGACGAGGCGCGCGTCGCCGAGGTGTACGGCACCTGCGTCGACGCCTCACCCGATGCCTTCACCACGCTGCACGACGCGTTCGTCGCCGGTGGTGCCTTCGTCGAGGTCCCGGCCGGCGTTGCCGTCGAGCACCCGATCGTGGTGCTGCACTGGTCCCAGGGCGATGGCGTCGCCAGCTTCCCGCACACCCTGCTCGTCGCCGGCGAGGGCTCCGAGGTCACGCTCGTCGAACGGTCGGGATCGCCGACCGTGGCGGCGGGAGCACCGGGGCATCTCGTCGACTCGGTCGTCGAGCTGCTGATCGGCCAGAACGCGCACGTCCGCTACGTCACCGTGCAGGAGCACGGGTCCAGCACGTGGCAGGTCGGGCTCCAGCGGGCCCATCTCGCCCGCGACGCGTCGCTCCGGTCCTGGGCGGTCGCATTGGGCGGCTCGTACGCCCGGCTGCGCAGCGAGTCGCTGCTGGAGGGCGAGGGATCCCAGAGCGACCAGCTCGCGGTCTACTTCGGCGACCACGACCAGATGCTCGACTTCCGCACACTCCAGGACCACGACGCGCCCCACACGCGGAGCGACCTGCTGTTCAAAGGCGCGGTCGAGGACGAGGCCCGGTCGGTGTACTCGGGGATGGTGCGCCTCCGGCCCACCGCGGTGAAGGCGCAGGCGTACCAGACGAACCGCAACCTCGTGCTCACCGAGGGCGCCGGCGCGGAGTCGATCCCGAACCTCGAGATCGAGGCGAGCGACGTGAAGTGCTCCCACGCCAGCGCGGTCGGGCCGATCGACGACGAGCAGCGCTACTACCTCGAGTCGCGGGGCATCCCCCCCGAGGAGGCCGAGCGGCTCATCGTGCTCGGGTTCTTCGACGACGTGTTCGCACGCCTGCCCGTCCCGGCGCTGGTCGGGCCGCTCCGCCGCACGGTCGTCGAGAAGATCGAGCACCGCTCCGACCGGTCGGACGCGTCATGAGCACCGAGGTGCGCGTCTGCGCGGTCGGAGACGTGGCGTCCGGGTCGTCGAGGCGCTTCGACGTCGACGGCCATCGGCTCGCGATCGTGCACATCGACGACGCCTGGTACGTCGTGGGCGACGAGTGCTCCCACGAGGACTACTCGCTGTCCGAGGGCGACGTGTGGGCCGAGGAGTGCGAGATCGAGTGCCCGAAGCACGGGTCGACGTTCTCGCTGGCCACCGGTGAGCCCCAGACGCTCCCCGCTTCCAAGCCGATCCCCGTCTACGCGGTCCGCATCGACGCCGACGACGTGCTGGTGACGCTGTGAGCACCATGGTGGTGCGCGACCTGCGGGCGTCGGTGGCTGGGCTCGACGTCCTGCGGGGCGTCGACCTGGAGATCGCGTCGGGCGAGGTGCACGCGCTCATGGGCCCGAACGGCTCGGGGAAGTCGACGCTCTCGCACGTCCTGATGGGTCGCGGCGACTACGAGGTCACCGCGGGATCGCTCACGATCGACGGCGAGGAGCTCCTCGGGCTGCCGACGTGGGAGCGGGCCGTGCGCGGGCTGTTCCTCGCGATGCAGTACCCGGTCGCGGTCCCCGGGGTTCCCGTCGGCGAGCTCGTGGCCGCCGCGGCACGGACGTCGACCAGCTCGGGGGTCGAAGGCCTCGAGGGGCGACTCCGGGCGGAGGCGACGCGGCTCGCGATCCGCGACGAGTTCCTCGCGAGGGGAGTGAACGACGACTTCTCGGGTGGCGAGCAGAAGCGCATGGAGACGCTGCAGCTCGCGGTGCTGAAGCCGAAGTTCGCGATCCTCGACGAGATCGACTCCGGACTCGACATCGACGCGCTGCGGGACGTGTCGCGCCGGGTCGAGGAGATGACCGACGAGGACGGGCTCGGCGTCCTCGCGATCACGCACTACGCCCGGCTGCTCACCGAGCTGCGTCCCGACCGGGTCCACGTGCTGATGGCCGGCCGCATCGTCGCGAGCGGCGGGCCCGAGCTTGCCGACACGCTCGAGGAGCGCGGCTACGAGGGCCTGGCGGCCGAGCTCGGTGTGGAGGAGCTGTCGGTCGAGCGGCCGGTCGAGGTCGACCCGTTCTCCGAACCCGGCTTCTAGGCGAGGCGGGCCGCGGGGACCGCCACCCGGGCCCGGGAGATCCAGTCCGTTCTGCACCGCCGTCCCGCGTTCTCGGCACGATGAATGTTGCAGGGCAACAATGAACGTGCCGAGAAGCCCAGCGCGCACGCGATGTCGAGGTCGAACAGCGCACCGTCGTGCCAGCGCGGCCCCTCGAGGAACGCCCGCCCCTCGACCAGTGTCTCCATCCCGTCAGTGTCCCATCCCGGGGCTTCTCGGCACGCTGCTTGTTGCACAGCAACGCTGAGCGTGCCGAGAACCCGGGATGATGGGAGGGAGTCAGGCGTGGATCTCGCAAACATCATGCAGCATGCAGCCTCGCAGCACTCGGTGATTTCGTGGGCGGAGGCCCGCGAGCTCGGTGCCTCACCGCAGGAGATCCGACACCAGGTCGAGGTCGGCGCGTGGGAACGGACCCACGAAGGCGTCTATGTCATCGCCGGCACGAGACGGACCTACGAACAGCGGCTGGTCGCTGCGTGCCGCGCCGTCGGCGCAGCGACGGCCGTCTCGCACCGTGCGGCCGCGACGGTCCATGGGCTCCTCAGCTACTCGGAGCCGCCGGTGGAGATCACGACGACTCGCCGTCGGTCGCCCGAACGGGATGGGGTCGTGGTGCATCGGCTCGCCGATCTCCACCCTCGGTGGACCATCGACCACGACGGAGTGCGCACGACGACGGTCGCAAGGACGCTGGTGGACCTCGGGGCCGTGGCTTCCCCGCGCACGGTCGAGGCTGCACTCGACCGATCGGCAGGTCGCAGACTCGTGACGTACAGGGAGGTGCGCGATGCCATGGTTGCCGTCGCGCGCAAGGGTCGAACTGGCGTCGGAACGATCCGAGCCCTGCTCGAGACCCGAGTCGGTCGCACCCATCCGGCCGGGGTGCTCGAGGCGCGGATGACCTCCCTCCTGTTGAACGCCGGCCTTCCCCCAGCGCAGCCGGAGTTCGTCGTGGTGGACGAACACGGAGGCTTCCTCGCGGCTGTCGACTTCGCATACCCCGACCGCCGCCTCGCCATCGAGGTCGACGGCTACGAGTTCCACTCGAGTCCGGTCGCGTTCGACCAGGGGCACGCTCGGGATCGGCTGCTCATCGCCGAGCAGTGGGCAGTGCTCCACTTCGGGTGGGCGGCCGTCGAGCGCCATGCCGACCGGGTTGCACGCGAGATCCGATCGGTCCTGCACCGTCGCCCGGTCTTCTCGGCACGATGAACGTTGCAGAGCAACAATGAACGTGCCGAGAAGCCCAGCGCGCGTGTGCCGCGCCGCTCCATGCGGCAGCGGAGCCGCTAGATCGGGGTGCTGGAGAGGATCTGGGCGGGTTGGCCGCCCTCGACGTAGACGGGTGCGTCCTGGGTCACGAGGGTGTGGAAGTACTCGGCGATGTGCATCGGGATGCGTGAGCAGCCGTGCGACGCGGGGTACGGCGGGACGTCCTCGTAGCCGTGCACCGCGATGCCCTTGTTGAAGTAGAAGGGGTTGTACAGCGCCCCGAGGTCACCCTTGTGCCAGCCGTCGTAATAGAAGTAGTAGGTGTAGCGGCCCGACGGCGTGGCCGCGACCTCGCACACGCGGCGGGTCGGTGCCGCCTTCGGCGTGTTGTAGCAGTAGTTCTCGCCCGACGCGGTCGACGTCGTCGAGATCAGCCGCACCTGGTAGTTCTCGTAGAGCGTCAGCACCTGCTTCGTGACGTCGATCTCAGTGCGGTTCGGCTCGGCTTCGGGGTGCAGCGGCAACGGGTACTGGAAGGTCTCGAGCGCGGCCTTCTCGGCCACCGAGATGCGGCCGTTGCGATCGGTCCCCGCGATCTTCTGGAGCGCGTGCACGGCGTAGGTCGTCGCCTGGTCGTAGATGCCGTCGACGGCACCCGGGTCGAAGCGGAGGTCGGCGAGGCGCTGCTCGTACGGACCGACCAGCTCCGCCGGTGAGCCCGGACCGAGCACCGGGTAGAGCGGGAGGGCGGGGAGCGTCACCACGGCCGGCTGCACCAGCTGCGGGAGCGTGGGCACTGTCGTGGGCGGGAGCGTGCTGGTCGTGGTGGTGGGTTCGGTCGGGACGGTGGTGACCGGGGCCTCGGCGACCGATGACCCGCCGGAGTCCTCGTCGCGCAGGGCCGCGCCCGCCGCGACCACTCCGCTGATCAGGAGGAACCCCAAGAGGAGCCCGACGACGACCTGAGCGGGGAACGCCTTCTGCACCATGAGGGACCCAGCGTACCGTCCGAGCGGTACCGGGCGTCAGGCCGTGATGGTGACCGGCGCGCCGAGGGGGACGAGGCCTGCGATCTGGAGGATCGTGTCGTTGAGGACGCGCACACACCCGGCCGAGACCCCTGTTCCCAGCTGCGACTCCCACGCGCCGCCGTGGATCGCCAGCTGACCGTCGCCGCCGCGGAACGACGTGAGCACGTCGGAGTAGCCGGAGATGCCGATCGCGAACACGCCGTAGTCGCTGTTGGGATCGGACGAGAGGTCGAGCGGGTCCGTCACGAAGAACTGGCCGACCGTGGTCGGGGTGGCTTCCTTGCCGATGGCGACCGGCGTCTCGAGGACCGGGACGCCCGCGTCGAGCAGCACGAGCTGGTGCGCCGACAGGCTCACCTTGATCTCCAAGGTCGTGGACCCCAGCGTGATGTCGGAGGCCCGCACCCAGCCGAGTGATCCGGTGGGACGCATGGGCAGCAGCGCCTGCACCCAGCCTTCCTGCTGCTCGGTGACGAGCAGGGTTCGGGGGAAGCCGTACTCGGTGAGGGCGCTGAACGTCTTCACGGGCGCCGCGCCCTCGACCGGCTCGGTGTAGGCGACCAGGTCGGCGCCGTTCGTCGTGGCGGTGACGAACGGCGTGAACGCGGGCTCGGCCGTCGTCGTCGTCGACGACGGGGGAGCCTTCGCTGCGACCTGGGCCGCCTCGCCGCCGCTCAGGAGGGCGAACGCGCCGCCTCCCAGCGCGATGACGAGCGCCGCGATGCCGGCGACCCGGATCCGGCGGCGGCGCCGGGCGACACGACGGGATTCACGCCGTTCAGATCGGGCCAGCTCTGCCATCGCGTCTCAGGCTACGGGATCGTGC
>JAWOIO010000110.1:0-5490 GCA_046484625.1 Acidimicrobiia bacterium | reverse complement strand
CACTATGAGTCGGCCCCACCGATTCATCTGTTATTCTGCCTTTATCGAGTCGATTTGCAGAATGCACATTTCAGAACACCACGAGCATCAGCCCGGAATGAATCCCAACGGTGAACGCCAGCGGGTCGGTCGTCGCTGCGCTCGACAGGCTCTTCTTGGCCTGCTTGACGGAGGAGTCGACCTGACGGAAGCCCTCCTTCACCGTCGCCGCGATCTGCTTGCCGTTGGGGACCGCGGGGGTCCCGGCCTTCGCGATCTTCTTGCGGGCGGCTGCGGTGCTCTTCACGGTGACGGTGAGCAGTCGGCCCAGGGTCTTCTTCACCGCGGCGCTCGACTCGGGGACCCTGTCCGTGGCGAGGTCGGCGGCTTTCGCCACCTGCGCCACCCAGGTGCTCGTGGCGCCGCATACCACCTTGGCCCACTTCGGCGGCGCGGTCGCGGCGCCGGCGGCCGAGATCGGAAGGGCGATCGCCGCGACGACCGCGAGGGTCGCCGTGGCGATTCGCACAAGGGCGCGGCGGTTCGGACGAGGTTCGACGGTGTTGTCCACGGCGACGCACGCTACCCGCTCGGGATGGCGTGTTCGAAGTCAGGGGTGCTCGCCGCGGCCCCGGCTTGACTCGACCCCGTCGCGCCCCGTCAGACTGGACGACCTCGTCGAAGGAGCCCCTGTGCGTCGTCTGCTCACCCTCGGTGTCGTCGTCACCGCGATCGCGGTGCTGGCTGTGCCCGCGACGGCCGCGCCCGACACGATCTCCATCGCCGCGGTCACGCCGGGCGCCGGACCGGCCGGGACCGAGGTCGGATACACGCTCGCCGGAACCGATGCGAACGGGACCGCGGAGTGTCAGCAGTCCAGCGCCTACCGGCTCGAGCTCCTCGCGCCCGACGGCACCGTCACCGCGACCGGCGGCGTGACCGTCGTCGTCCCCGAGGGCGCCGCGGTCGGCGACGCGGCGATCCGCCTCGTCTGCTACGTGCCCGACGGGACGGGACGTCGCGTCATCCGGGGCGTCTGCGCGCGGTTCGTCGTGTCCGAGCCGGGAGAGCCCGTTCCGGCGGCCGGCGAGGCGGCGATCGAGTGCCCCCCGACCCCGCGGATCACGCTCAGCCAGGCCGTCCTCACGGTCGAGCGTCTGCTCTCCCAGGCGTTCAACCCCCAGCTCAGCGCGCCGCTCGTCGGGTAGTCCCCGCGCGGGCGGGCGTGGGCCCCGCCGCCGCGAGTAGGCGGGCAGAATGGCCGCGTGACCGAGGCAGGGATCCTGCTCCTCGCGTTCGTGCTGGGGTCGATCCCTGTTGCGAACCTCATCTCGACGCGGACGCGTGGGGTCGATCTCCGCCGAGAAGGGACCGGCACGGTCTCGGGCACGGCGCTCTATCGGGTCGCCGGCTTCCGGTGGCTCGTCATCGGCGGGATCCTGGACGTCGCGAAGGGCGCCGCCGGACCGCTGCTCGCGGGAAGCGACCGCCCGACCCTCGCGGCCCTCGCCGGCGGGGTTGCGATCGCCGGGCACAACTGGTCGCCCTTCCTGCGCGGCCAGGGCGGTCGGGGCATCGGTCCCGCGCTCGGTGCGCTCGGCGTGAACGCCTGGCCCGGGATCCCGGTGATCATCGTGCCGTGGTTGGTTGGCCGCGCGCTCCACGAGTCGGCTGTGGGCGCGTTCGTCGGGCAGGTCCTGCTCACGCCGGCGCTCGCGCTGCTCGACGGCGGTAGCGGGGCCCTCGTCGGCGGAGCCGTCGCCCTCCCGATGCTCATCAAGCGGATCACGAGCAACGGTCCGCCCGTCGCTCCCGGCTTGCGGGTCTACGGCCACCGCCTCCTCTTCGATCGTGACCCCGCATGAGCTCGGGATCGCTGATCCGCCGGCCCGGCTTCCGGGAGCTGCTCGCCGGTCAGGCGATCTCGGGCCTCGGCGACTGGATGGGCACGGTTGCCTTCATGGCGCTGGCCCTGGAGCTCACCGGATCACCGACCGCCGTCGGCGGGATCCTCACTCTGCGACTCCTGCCGGCGGCGCTCGGCGGCCCCCTCGCGACCCGCGCGGTCCGACATTGGGACCGACGCAGGACGATGCTCGCGATGGACGCGCTGCGAGCCGTCGTCATCGCGTCCGTGCCCTTCATCCGAGCACTGTGGTGGGTGTACGCGTGCGCGTTCGTGCTCGAGGCGGCGAGCCTCGTGTTCCTCCCGGCCCGCGACTCCTCCATCCCGGACCTCGTCGAGAGCGAGGACCTCCCCGTTGCCAACGGGCTCGTCCTCGGCTCCTCCTACGGAACCATCCCTCTCGGGGCCGCAGCGTTCGCGGCCGTCGCCGCGCTGCCGTTCGCCGACTTGTTCGACCGACCGCTCGCCCTGGTCTTCTGGATCGACGCGCTGACGTTCATCGTGTCGTTCGCGTTCATCGCGCGTCTCACGGTCCTCGGGTCCGCGGACGGCAGCGGCGTCGTCCCGGAGGACGCGCGCTTCCGCGACGCGTTTCGTCTCCCTCTCGTGCGCGCCGTGATGCCTGCGACCGCGGCGGTCGCCATCGGGCTGGGGGCGCTCTTCTCGCTCGGGATCGTGTTCGTCCGAGAGGTGCTCGATGCGTCGGATGCGAAGTTCGGCGTGCTCATCGCGCTCTTCGGTGTCGGGGCGGCCGGTGGCCTCGGGATCCTCCAGCTTCGGCGCGGGCACGATCCGCTCACGGAGACCCGTCTCGGCGTCGCGCTGATCGGGGGAGTGGTCACGGTCTTCAGCATGGTCCCGTCGATCTGGCTCGCGTTCGCCGGGGCCGTCGGCTTCGGTGCGGCCGCCGCGTTCACGCTCGCGTCCGGGATGGGGACACTGCAGTCGCGTCTCGATGGGCACGAGCGCGTGCTGGCATTCACCGCGTTCCACGTCGTGATCCGCCTGGGACTCGGCATCGCCGCGATCGGAGCAGGGATCGCCGGCGACCTCCTCGACGAGGTGAACTGGCCCCTCGTGGGCACCCTGGAGGCGCCCCGCCTCGTCCTGTTCTGCTCGGGATTGGTCGTGCTTGCATCAGCCGGTCTCGTACGGTTGCGGGACACCCCACAGCCCGAGGAATCCCGATGAGCGTCGCGATCGTCACCGACAGCGCTGCGGCACTACCCCCCGAGCTCGCCGCTCGACACGGCATCGGTGTGGTCCCGATGTGGATCACGGTCAACGGCGACTCGGAGCCCGAGGGCGTTCGGAGCTTGGAGGACCTCGTCGCGCAACCCGCGGTGAGCACGTCGGCACCCACCCCGGGCGACTTCGAGTCCGCCATCAAGGACGCGTCCCGCGACCACGACGGTGTCGTCGTCCTCACGATCGCGTCGACCATGAGCGCCACGTACGCGTCTGCCGGCGTCGCCGCCCAAGCCGTCGGGGGCTCGGTGCGCGTGGTCGACACCGCAACGGCAGGAGGAGCCGAGGCACTCGTCGTCCTCGCGGCGGCCACCGCGGCCGCGTCGGGCGCGAGACTCGACGAGGTCGAAGCCCGCGCCCGTGCGGTCATCGAACGGGTGAGGCTCGTCGCGACGATCTCGTCGCTGGACCATCTCGTGCGGAGTGGTCGCGTTCCCGGGATCGCCGGGTGGGCCGGTCGCCGCCTCGGCATCAACCCGCTGTTCGAGTTCCGCGGGGGATCGGTCCGGCGACTCCGACCCGCGCTGAGCCGGCAAGCCGCGCTGGAGCGCATCGTCGACCGGGTGCGGCGCGAGCGACCGAGCGACGTCGCGCTGCTGCACGTCGCCGCGCTCCATGCGCTCGCCGTCGACGTCGCCGACGAGCTCCTCGAACGAGTGCACGACGTGGCGATCCCGACGAACAAGTTCGTGGGGGAGTTCGGTCCCGTGATGGTGGTCCACACCGGCCCCGGTCTTGCCGGTCTCGCGTGGTGGTGGGAGGACCCTTCCGAGCTCGCCTGAGTGACTCAGGACGGTGGGGGGTCCAACACCCACTCGACCGCCCGGTGCACGGGGTCGATGGACAGCTCGGGGAATGCGTGACCCATGTCGTCGACGACGATCAGTCGGCGTGGTTCGGACGCGGCCGCATGGATCGCAACCGCGTCCGACTGATCGATGAACGGGTCATCGGACCCGTGCACGACCGCGATCGGCGTCGCGACACGCGAGACGAGCTCGATCGGTGGATCCGGACGGGTCAGTCGCGTGGCGATCCGCACGCCGAGGTGCCGGCGCGCGACCCAGCGCCCGGGCGCGGTCTGCGTCATCAGCGCGGAGAGGACGCCGCGAGCGTTGCGTGGGAGGCTCCATCGGGCCGGGCAGCTCACCGTGACCAGCCCCGCGACGGATGCCGGTTGTCCGGCGGCGTGGTGGAGGACCGCGATCGCACCCATGGACGCGCCCACGACCACGACCGGCGTGTCCGCTCGGGCGGCCTCGGCGACGGCTGCGGCGACATCGTGACGCTCGAGGTCGCCGAGCGTGCAGGCTCCTCCCGACCCTCCGTGCCCGCGGGCGTCGTAGGTCACGACCTCGAATGCCGCACGATGCAGGTGCTCTGCGAGCGCGACGACGTCGCTCTCGACGCTCGACGCGCCGAAGCCGTGCGCGAGCACCACGGCCGCCCGGGGCTCGGGGTGACTCCATCTGCGAGCGGCGAGGCGCACGTCGTCGGCGGTGACGAGGTGGAACGCGTCGGTCATGGCCCGGCGATCGCCGCCAGGACGGCGTCGGCGAGCTCGGGCCGGCAGACGACCAGGTCAGGGAGCCACGGGTCCCGGCAGTTGTACACGAGCGACGATCCGTCGACCCTAGAGGTGTGCAGCCCCGCCGCGACCGCGACGGCCGCCGGGGCGGCCGAGTCCCACTCGTACTGACCGCCGGCATGCACATACGCGTCGACGAGACCGTCGACGACTGCCATGGTCTTCGCTCCGGCCGAACCCATGGGGACCAGCTCGGCGTCGAGCGCGGCGGCGACCCGACGCGCGGCCGCCGGGGGCCGCGATCGGCTGACCACGACCCGCAGTCGACGCCCGTCGCGGGCCGCGGGCGGGACCGGCTCGCCCGTAGAGAGCACACGATCCTGGGCGGGGAGGGCCACCGCGCCCGCGGTGAGGCCCCGATCACGCTCCCAGAGCGCAACGTGCACCGCCCAGTCGACGCGTCCCGGCTCGGTGAACTCGCGGGTGCCGTCGAGCGGGTCGATGATCCAGACCCGATCGGAGTCGAGGCGCCGAGGGTCGTCCACCGACTCCTCCGAGAGGACGCGGTCGTCGGGGTGCTCGTCGGCAAGGAGCTCGAGCAGCAGGCGGTTGGCGAGGACGTCCCCGATGTCGCCCAGTGCCCACGGCGCGCTGCCGTCGCCCATCGCTTCGGCCCGGAGCTGGAGCAGGAGTCGACCTGCCTCCATGGCGTACCGAGTCGCGTCGTCGTGGTCGCTCATCGTCTGTGCATTCTGTCAGGGACTCCCTGGCGGACCGTTTGCGGATCTCCCGGCACGGTCCCGGACGTCCGGCTCCCGCGGAGGGAGCC
>JAWOIO010000003.1:0-12623 GCA_046484625.1 Acidimicrobiia bacterium | reverse complement strand
TCCTCGAGCGGCTGCTCCCGAGCGAGTGGCTCCCGACGTGGTACCGCTTCCGGCCTTACGGGCTCCTGGTGATCTTCGGCCTGGTCTTCTTCACCGGCGTCGTCGGAACCATCATCGATCCCTTCTACCAGGCGCTCTACGACTTCGTCGTGCGATGAGGCCCCGCGCGCCGCGGCTCCGGCAGGCTCGGCACCTCGTGAAGCGGTTCTTCGGCGCACTGGTGCCCGGCGGACCGTCACACGACGACGAGGCGTGGGTCGCGAGCATCCTCCCGCCGGCATTGTTCGCCGAGTGGCGCGCGATGCCCGGTCACGACCGCCGCCACTCGATCGGTGTGGCCCGACGGACCCAGAGCGCTCTCCGAGCGCACGCGTCCGGCGTCGACGACGCGAACCCGCCCGAGGCACTCGACGAGTGGGTCACCGCGGCGCTGGTCCACGACATCGGGAAGCTCGATGCCGGGCTCGGCGTTCTCGGACGCGTGGCGGCCACATCCGCCCGTGGGGTGCTGGGACGCGAACGGACGGACCGTTGGGTCGATCGACGAGGCGTCCGACTGCGTTTCGCGCGCTACTTCCGGCACGGAGCGCTCGGCGCGGATCGCATCCGGGCCGCGGGCGGCTCCGAGGCGGTGGCGCGGTGGGCCGCGGCGCACCACGATCCGTCGCACTGGGCCGCGACGGGGATCTCACCAGAGGTGATGGCCGCACTCGACGCCGCTGACGACGACTGAGCCGAGGCCCCCACCGCGTCGGCCTCGGCGTCGACGCCGGCCGGATGGTCGCGTCAGGATCGGGGCGTGAGGCCGACCGCGCCGCGGACTCGCTCGAGCACGTCTGTCGCGATCGCAGCGGCCTTCCCGGCGCCGAGCGCGAGCTGCGCATCGACGTGGGCCGGGTCGGCCTCGAGCTCGGCGACGCGCTCGCGCACCGGGCGCAGGCACTCGACGACCGCGTCGGCGACAACGGCCTTGAGTGCTCCGTACTGGCTGCCGGCGTGCTCGGCGACGATGTCATCGAGGGATCGGCCCGAAGTCGCGGCCAGGATCTGCAGGAGGTTCGACACGCCGGGCTGTGCGATGGGGTCGAAGCGCACGGCGGCGAGGTTGTCGGTCACGGCGCTCTTCACCCGCTTGGTGATCGTCCTCTCGTCGTCGGTCATGGTGATCGTCCCCTGGGGTGAGTCGGCCGACTTCGACATCTTGTCGGTCGGCCGCTGGAGGTCCATGACCCGGGCGCCCACGGGGGGAATCGCGGCCTCGGGCACGACGAGGGTGTCGCCGTACCGGTGGTTGAATCGGATCGCCAGGTCCCGCGCCAGCTCCAGATGTTGTCGCTGGTCGTCGCCGACGGGGACGCGGTCGGTGTCGTAGACGAGGATGTCGGCCGCCATGAGGACCGGGTAGTCGAACAGGCCGACGCTCACCGACTCCTGTCCCTTGCCCTTCTCCTTGAACTGGGTCATGCGGCGCAGCTCACCGACCGAGGCCACGCAGTTGAGGATCCACGTGAGCTCGGTGTGGGCCGGGACGTGACTCTGCACGAACAGGGTGCAACGGGTTGGGTCGAGCCCGGCCGCGAGCAACAGCGTGGCTGTGCGGCGCGTGCGCTCGGCGAGGCTCGCCGGGTCGTAGGGGAGCGTCATCGCGTGGAGGTCGACGACGCAGAAGATCGCATCGTGGGTGTCCTGATCGGCGACCCAGTGCCGAAGCGCCCCGAGGAAGTTGCCGAGGTGCAGCTCGCCTGTCGGCTGGATGCCGCTGAAGACCCGTGCCATGAACGGCAACGGTACCGGAGGCAACGCGCTCCGGCGCGCGGTGCGCGGTCGGGCGAAGACCGTCCGATACCCTCGATCCCGATGGGCTACGAGGTCAGCACCTCCGTCTACGCAGGTCCGTTCGACCTTCTCCTCCACCTGATCCTGAAGCAAGAGGTGGACCTGTGGGAAGTCTCCCTGTCGACGATCGTCGACGCCTATCTCGACGAGCTCGACCGGCTCGAGGCGCTCGACCTCGAGATCGCGACCGAGTTCCTGCTGATCGCCGCGACGCTGGTGGAGCTGAAGACCCGTCGGTTGCTGCCCGGACCCTCCGACCTCGAGCTCGACGAAGAGCTCCTACGCTTCGAAGAACGCGACCTCCTCCTGGCCCGGCTGCTCGAGTGCAAGACGTTCAAGGACGCTGCCGTTGCGATCGCATCGAGGATGCGCGTCGCCGCGCTGAGCGTCGCCCGCCATGCCGGCCCCGAGGAGCCGTACCGGTCGCTCGTCCCCGATCCGCTCGATCGACTCAAGCTCACTCGCCTGCGCGACGCCGCGCTCCGGGCGCTCTCCACCGAGCCACGCGAGACCGTCGCGATCGATCACATCGCGCCGATCCGCGTGAGCGTGGGCGACGCCATCCGGGTCGTGCTCGACCGTCTGCCCGAGCATCGATCGATGTCGTTCAGTGAGCTCGCGGCCGACGCCACCTCGCGCCTCGACGTCATCGTGCGGTTCCTCGCCGTGCTCGAGCTCTTCAAGCAGGGTGCCGTGGACCTGCTTCAGGTCGTGAGCTTCGCCGAGCTCGAGGTGCGGCGGGTCGACGGGGCTGCGCCCGCACTCGACGCAGGGAGCATCGACGACTGGGACGACCCGGACCCCATCGACCCGAGCCGCCCGGACCCGAGCCGCCCGGACCCGAGCCGCGCCGACGCAGACCGGGACACCGCGAGTGCGGATGCTGCCGGGCCGGAGCCGATTCGACCGGACACCGCATGAGCGCAGTGCCCGTTCCCTCCGACGATCCACGCGCGGCCGAGACCCGGCGCGCCATCGAGGCGGTCCTCCTCGCCGCGACGGAACCGGTCGAAGCCCGGTTCCTCGCGGAGCTCGTCGAGCTTCCGGTCACTGACGTCGAGTCGCTCTGTGCCGACCTCGCACGCGACTACGAGGAGTCAGGGCGGGGCTTCGTGCTCGCCGCGGTGGCAGGCGGCTACCGGCTCCAGACACACCCCGAGCTCGCGGCCTACGTCGAGCGGTTCGTCCTCGAAGGGCAACAGGCCCGCCTGTCGGGTCCGGCGCTCGAGACGCTCGCGATCGTCGCGTACAAGCAGCCGATCACCCGGGGCCAGATCTCCGCCATCCGGGGCGTCAACGTCGAGACCACGTTGCAGACGCTCGTCGCGCGGGGCTACGTCACCGATGTCGGCTTCGACCCCGGTCCCGGCCTGGCGCTCCTCTACGGGACGACGACCGCGTTCCTCGAGCGGCTCGGGATCGATTCCCTCGACGACCTGCCACCGCTCGGCGACTTCGTCCCCGACGCGCGGGTGGTCGAGACCTTGGAGCGCGGCCTCCGGCTCGGAGACGACCCGACGGAGCCGACCGAGGAGTCCGACGACGTCGGGTGACCCCACGGTCCGTCCGCCCGATGAAGGCAGATCGGACGCCGGCCGCGAGCGCGTCCAGAAGGTGCTGGCCCGGGCCGGGTTCGGGTCCCGCCGCGCGTGCGAGGCGCTGATTGCGGCGGGCCGCGTCCGGTGCGAGGGCAACCCCGTCTCGTTGGGCGATCGTGTCGATCCACTCCACGATCACCTCACCGTCGACGACGTCCCGGTCGTCACCCGGCCGGACCTCGTCTACTACCTCCTCCAGAAGCCGGTCGGGTACGTCACGACCGCCTCCGACCCTCAGGGCCGCAACACCGTCGTCGAGCTGGTCCCTCCAGATCCACGCGTCTTCCCGGTGGGCCGTCTCGACCGCGACACCGAGGGCCTCCTCATCCTCACCAACGACGGCGACCTCGCCCAGCTGCTGACCCATCCCCGCCACGGCGTCGAGAAGACCTATCTCGCCGAGGTCACCGGTGCCGTCACGCCCGCCGTCTTGCGGTCGTTGCGGGAGGGAATCGATCTCGACGACGGCCCGACCGCGCCAGCTCGGGCCCGCGTCCGCCAGGAGACCGGCGGGCGCTCGGCGCTCGAGCTCGCGATCCACGAGGGGCGCAAGCGTCAGGTGCGCCGCATGTGCAAGGCCATGGGGCTGCGGGTCGAGCGACTCGTGCGCACGAAGATCGGTCCGGTGCGCGACCTCAGCCTTGCGACGGGGGACTGGCGCCACCTGGAGCCGGGCGAGGTCCGGGCGCTGTACGAGGCCGCGCACACCGTGGCCGGTCCGGTCGCGGGGGATTCGGCGACGGGCGATCCGGGAACCCCGCACTAGCCTCGACCGCCGTGAAGCTGCGCGCGCTCCGTGGGGCGATCACGTGTGACGAGGACTCCAAGGCGGAGATCGACGCGAAGACCCAGCGACTCGTGCAGCAGCTGCTCGAGCGCAACGGGGTCGAGCACGACGACCTCGTGAGCATCATCTTCACTGCGACGCGTGACCTCACCGCGGAGTTCCCCGCAACGGGGGCCAGGGCCCTCGGGCTCGGCGATGTCCCACTCCTCTGCGCCAGCGAGCTGGCGGTCGCGCACGGGATGTCACGCGTCGTGCGGGTCCTGGTGCACTGCTACACCGAGCGTTCCCGCGACGACCTCCACCACGTGTACCTCGACGGCGCTCGCGCGCTGCGCGACGACCTGCCCGCGTGAGACGCGTCGGGATCATCGGGACGGGTCTCGTCGGCGGGTCGATCGGGCTGGCCCTGCGGCGCGCCGGCGTCACGGTGCGTGGCTTCGATCACGATGGCGGCCGACTCGAAGCAGCGGTCGCGGGCGGTGCCATCGATGACGCGGTGACCAGCCTCGGGGACGCGACCGTCGATGCGGATGTGGTCGTCGTCGCGGTGCCGGTCGGACAGCTCGCGCCGACCGTGATCGGCGCGCTCGATGCAGGCGCGACCGTCGTGACCGACGTCGGCTCGGTGAAGGCACCGGTGGTCGATGAGGTGCAGCGCTCGCGTCCGCGGCTCGCGCCGCGCTTCGTGGGCGGTCATCCCATGGCCGGGTCGGAGCAGGACGGGATCAGCGGTGCCGACGCCGACCTCTTCACCGGTGCCAGCTGGGTGCTCACACCGACGGATCACACCGAGGTCGGCGCGTTCACAGCCGTCCGTGCGTTCGTCGGCATGCTCGGGGCCGAGGTGCTCGCTGTCGCGCCCGAGCACCACGACGCGCTGGTTGCGATGGTCAGTCACGTTCCTCAGCTCGCGGCGACGACGTTGATGGACGTCGCTGCGACCCGCGGCGAGGAGCACGCGACGCTGCTCCGCCTGGCGGCCGGTGGCTTCCGCGACATGACGCGGATCGCGGCCGGCCACCCGTCGATCTGGCCCGACATCTGTGTCGCCAACCGCGACGCGATCGTCGCGGCCCTCGACGAGTACCGAGGAGCGCTCGACACGGTGCGGGCGCTGGTCGATGCACAGGACCGGGACGGTCTGCTCGAGGTGCTCGAGCGGGCTCGGACCGCGCGGAGGAGCCTGCCGAGGGGCCTCGACGCCGACGAGGCCCTGGCCGAGCTGCGGGTCCCGATCCCGGACCGCCCGGGCTCGCTCGCCGAGGTCACGACGCTGGCCGGAACGATCGGCGTGAACATCGCCGATGTCGAGATCGCCCACTCGGTCGAAGGCGGCGGTGGTGTGCTCGTGCTCATCGTCGGCGCCCGGCATGCCGACGCGTTCGTCGGCGCACTCAGCGCCCGCGGCTACCACCCGGCCCGGACCGAGCTCCCATGAGCACTCGATCGGGCGATGGTCGAGCCGTCGTGGTGGGCGGTCGACGGCCGCTCCGCGGCCGGATGCGGGTCCCGGGCTGCAAGGGGCTGTCACACCGCGCCCTGCTCTTCGCCGCCGTGGCCGAGGGCACAAGCCGGATCTCGCACCTCGCGCCGGGCGGAGACGTCCGTCGCACCCGTCGTGCACTCGGTCTGCTCGGGGTCCGGACCCGTCCGACGGGGCCGCCGGATGCGCGCGACGAGTCGCTCGACGTCCACGGCGAGGGCTTCGACGGGCTGGGCGAGCCGAAGGATGTGATCGCGTGTGGGAACTCGGCGACCACCGCGCGGATGCTCCTCGGCCTGCTCGGCGGGCGCCCGTTCCTGTCGGTGCTCACCGGAGATCGGTCGCTCGTCCAACGCCCGATGACCCGGGTCGTCCAGCCGCTCCGGGCGTTGGGGGCCTGGATCGACGGACGCGCGAACGCGAGCGTGCTGCCGCTCGCCGTGCGCGGCGGCCCGTTGCAGGGTGCGCGCATCGAGCTCGAGGTGTCGAGTGGCCAGGTCAAGACCGCGCTCGTGCTCGCCGGCCTCCAGGCGGCCGGCACGACCGAGATCGTCGAGCCGGCCGCGAGCCGCGACCACACGGAGCGAATGCTGCGGGCGCTCGGCGCGCCGGTGGAGGTCGTGGATGCCCGCACCGTTCGGGTCGTCGCCGGGACCCCGGAGGCGTTCGAGCTCGACGTGCCCGGTGACCCGTCGTCGGCCGCGTTCTTCCTGGTGGGCGCGGCGATCACACCAGGCTCCGACCTCGTCATCGAGGACCTGCTCCTGAACCCCGGTCGCATCGCGTTCCTCGAGGTGCTGGAGCGGATGGGAGCCGACGTCCGGGTGGAGCCGGCGGGGGAGCGGCTCGGCGAGCCATTCGGTGCCGTCGGCGTCCGATCCGGGTCACTCGCGGGCACGGTCGTCGACTGCCACGAGGCGATCATCGACGAGGTCCCCGCGCTGGCCGTCGCGGCCGCGTTCGCCGACGGCGTCACCGAGTTCCGCGGTGCCGGCGAGATGCGGGTCAAGGAGACCGACCGGATCGCCACGCTCGAAGCCGAGCTCACCAAGCTGGGAGTCGGCGTCGAGGGCACCGCCGACGGCCTCGTCGTGCGCGGTGGTATCGCGGGCGGAACCGTGCCGGCCGTCGCGCTCACCAGCCACGGGGACCACCGGATTGCGCTCGCGGCGGCGATCGCCGGGAATGCGTTCGACGGCTCGGTGACCATCGAGGGGTTCGCGGCTGCCGCGGTGTCCTATCCCGACTTCCTGGCCGACCTCGATGCGCTCACCGGGGCGTCGCGATGAGCGGAGCGGCACGAGTGATCGCGATCGACGGGCCCTCGGGTGCAGGCAAGTCCACTGTCGCACGCGGCGTCGCCGACTCGCTCGGGCTCGCGGTGCTCGACACCGGCGCGATGTACCGCGCCGTCACGTGGGCGGTCCTCGAGCAGGGCCTGGACCCGTCCGACGAGGATGCGTGCGCGGCGGTGGCGCGATCCGTCGTCATCGAGATGGATGACCGCGTCCTCGTCGACGGCCGCGACGTCAGCGTCGAGATCCGGGGTCCCGCGGTGACAGCTGCAGTGTCGGCGGTGTCGGCCCATCCGAGTGTCCGCACCGAGCTCGTCGCCCGGCAGCGGGACTGGGCCGCTCGCCACGACGGTGGCGTGGTCGAGGGCAGGGACATCGGGACCGTGGTCTTCCCCGACTCGCCGGTGAAGGTCTTCCTCACGGCGAGCGACGACGAGCGGGCCCGCCGCCGTCAGCGCGACGAAGCAGGTGCGGCCCGACCCGCCGATCTCGAGCGGGTCCGGGAGTCGTTGTCGGTCCGGGATCGTCTCGACTCGACGCGGTCGAGCTCGCCGCTGGCGCAGGCCGACGACGCTCTCGTGCTCGACACCACCACGATGAGCGCCGAGGACGCCGTCGCGGTGGTCGTCACCCGGGCCCGAGAGGTGCTCGCATGAGCTTCTACCGGTTCGCGCGGGCGCTCTTGCTCTTCCTGTGTCGCCTGCTGTGGCGCGTCCAGGTCGTCGGGCGCGAGCACGTCCCCACTGACGGCGTGTACATCGTGGCGCCGTCGCACCGCTCAGGGCTCGACATCCCCTTCGCGGCGACGGTCACGCGACGCAGGCTGCGTTTCATGGCCAAGCAGGAGATCTTCTCGACCCGCCTCGGGCGGAAGGTCTTCACCGCGCTGGGCGCGATCAAGGTCGACCGGGGATCCACGGACCGGGGCGCGCTGCGCGCGTCGCAAGCCGCGCTGCAGGAGGGTGAGCCGCTCGTCATCTTCCCCGAGGGAACCCGGCGGGAGGGCCGCGCGATCGTCGACCTCTTCGACGGCTGTGCGTACCTCTCCACGAAGCTCTCGGTACCGTTGGTGCCGGTCGGGATCGGTGGGAGCGGCGACATCCTGCCGCGGGGCAGGCGATGGCCGCGGTTCCCGAAGGTCGTGGTGGTCGTCGGCGCGCCGGTGGTCCCTCCCGAGCCACCGGCCGACGGGTCCCGCGTGCAACGTCGCTCCCAGGTCCGGGCCCTCACCGAGGAGCTCCGGGTGGCGCTCCAGGAGTGCTACGACGACGCGCTCGAACGTTCCGGGGCGACGGACCCCGACTCGGCGGCGGGCGACCTAGCGCTTCGCGAGGACCGCGAGCACGCCTGAGGCGTCGGTCGCGCGGTCCTCGGTGAACTGACCACCCTGGGCCCGCGCCGCCTGCGGGTCGCCGCCCACCAGGAGCGCCGCGAGCGCGTCGAGCGCGGGAACGAGCTCGCGCAGCTCGCGCGGCGGGGGGAAGTACTCGGTCTCGTCGGTGACAAACACCGGCTCCACGCCTTCGCGCGGCGCGAGCTTGGCGACGACCGCCTGGACGAGGTCCTCGGGCGCGCTCGCCCCCGCGGTGACACCGACCACCGCATCCGGTCCGAGGGCCGCCACGTCGAGCTCGTCGGGGCCGTCGACCCGAAGCACCTTGGTGCAGCCCGCCTCCTCGGCCACCTTGGCCAGGGCCAGGGTGTTCGACGAGTTCGAGGAGCCGATCACGAGGACGGTGTCGGCGCGCGCGGCGAGCGCGCGCAGTGCCGCCTGCCGGTTCGTCGTGGCGAAGCAGAGATCGTTGCGCGTCGCGGTCCACAGGTCGGGGAACTCCTCGCGCGCCCGATCCATGATCCCTTCCCAGTCGTGGAGGGCGAGCGTGGTCTGGGCGAGGAGCGCCACCTTGGTGGGGTCGGTGACCGTCGGCAGCGCGGACCGGAGCTCGTCGTCGTTCTCGACCAGCCGTATGGCGTCGGGCGCCACCGCGAGCGTCCCCTCGGCCTCGTCGTGGCCCTCGTGGCCGACGTAGAGGATCGTGTAGCCCTTGCCGGCGCGCACCTTCGCTTCGTGATGGACCTTGGTGACGAGCGGGCAGACCGCGTTGACGACGAAGCGCCCCTGCTCACGGGCCGCCGCGACGACCTCGGGAGCACTGCCGTGCGCCGAGAGCATGAGCGGCGCGCCCGCCGGGACCTCGTCGACGTCGTCGACGAAGATCACACCGAGGTTGCGGAACCGGTCGACGACCAGCCGGTTGTGGACGATCTCGTGGTAGCAGTAGACCGGCGGCTCGAAGGAGCGCACCATCCACGCGAGCGCCTTGATCGCCATCTCGACGCCCGCGCAGAAGCCCCGCGGCTCGGCGAGCAACACCCGGGCGACGCCTGTCTTCGGGTCCGGAGCCACGGTTCGAGGGTAGGTCCTCACCGTGGCGCCCGTAGACTCATGCCATGCCGACCGCCCGTGTGGTGGCGGTCGCGCCCGACTCCGCCGCAGCCCTCGCCGGGCTGGTCCCCGGTGACGAGCTCCTCAGCGTCAACGGTGAGGCGGTGCGCGACGTCATCCGGTACCAGCTCCTCGCCGACGAGGCCCAGGTGGACCTCGAGGTCCGCCGCGGCGGCCTGGAGCGCCAGGTGCACGTCGAGAAGCCCGACGGGGCGCCGCTCGGGATCCAGCTGTCGAGCCCGGTCTTCGACCGCGTCCGCACCTGCGACAACCACTGCCCGTTCTGCTTCATCTACCAGCTGCCGGCGGGGATGCGCCCGAGCCTCTCGGTGAAGGACGACGACTACCGGCTCTCGTTCCTCTACGGCAACTTCACCACCCTGACCCGCTTCACCGAGGCCGACCTCGAGCGGGTCGTCACCGAGCGCCTGGGTCCGCTCTACGTGAGCATCCACGCGACGGACCCCGGCCTCCGGGCCCGCCTCCTGCGGAACCGACGCGGGGCGACGAGCCTCCGCTGGCTGTCCGCACTGCTCGACGCCGGCATCGAGGTGCACGGCCAGGTGGTGGTGTGCCCGGGGATCAACGACGGCGACGCGCTCGACGACACGCTCCTCGGCGTCCTCGACCGTTTCCCCGAGCTCGCGAGCGTGGGCGTGGTGCCCCTCGGCGTGAGCGCGCACAGCACCGAACCGGAGCTGCGCTCGCACACCGCCGCGGAGGTCGAGCGGGTGCTCGAGGTCGTCGAGACCTGGCAGGCCCGCTTCGTGGCGGCGCTCGGTCACCGGATGGTCTTCGCCGCCGACGAGTACTACCTGCTCGCCGATCGCCCGTTCCCGGCCCGGGACGAGTACGACGCGATGGCCCAGCACGAGAACGGCATCGGGATGGCGACCACGTTCGCCGACGAGGTCCACGCGGCACTTTCGGGCGCGATCGCGGACGGTGCCGCGCTCCAGGAGACGGCGCCGCGTGCCGGCTTCTTCGCATCGGTCGACGGTGCCCCCGCGACCGGCTACCGGTCGATCCGGGTCGCGGACGCGGCTGGGCCGGCTCCCGGGCCGGTGCACCACGACCGGCCGATCGCGATCCTCACCGGCGAGTACGGCGCACGCGTCCTGGAGCCCCTTTCCGGACAGCTCGCCGATGCCGCGGGCGTCGCGGTACGGGTCGTGCCTGTGCGCAACGAGTTCTTCGGGGGGAACATCGCGGTCACCGGGCTGCTCACCAGTGCCGACGTCGGACGGGTGCTCGCCGACGAACCCGACGGATGGCGCTACCTGCTCCCCGACGTGGTGCTGTCAGAAGGCCGGTTCCTCGATGACGGCGTACCGGCCGACCTGCCCCGACCGGTCGAAATCATCGGAACCGACGGCCGGTCCCTCGTCGCGGCGGTGCAACCGTGAGCGGACCTGCGGCGAGTGGGGGGGACGCGGAGCCCGTCGTCGCGATCGTCGGTCGACCGAACGTCGGCAAGTCCACGCTCGTGAACCGCATCGTCGGGCGACGGTCGGCGATCGTGGAGGAGAAGCCGGGTGTCACCCGCGACCGCAAGCAGCTCGACGCGAGCTGGAACGGCCGACGGTTCGTCGTCCTCGACACCGGCGGATGGCTGCCGTCCAGCGCGGTGTCCGACGACCCGGTCGCGCTGACGCGACAGGTGAGCGCACAGGCCGAGCGGGCGATCGCCGAAGCCGCGCTCATCATCCTGGTCGTCGACGTGACCGTCGGCATCGTCGACGAGGACCACGCGGTCGCCCGTCTCCTGCAGTCGACGGACACACCTGTGCTCGTCGCGGTGAACAAGGTCGACGACACCGGCCGTGAGGCCGACACCTGGGGGTTCGCACGGCTCGGGCTCGGTGATCCGTTCCCGATCTCGGCGACCCACGGCCGGGGGACCGCCGAGCTGCTCGACGCGGTGGTGGCAGGCCTCGGGCCCGAGTCGGTGGACGGGGAGGGCGACGCGGAGCCCGAGCCGCACATCTTCTCGGTCGCGATCGTCGGGCGACCGAACGTGGGGAAGTCGACGATCTTCAACCGCCTCGTCGACGACGAGCGCTCGATCGTCCACGACCATCCAGGGACCACCCGCGACGCTATCGACACGGTGATCGAGACCGATGACGGCCCGCTGCGCTTCATCGACACCGCGGGCATGCGGCGGCGGAGCCGGATCGACGAGGCGACCGAGTACTACGGGCTGCTGCGCGCGTTGGACGCCGTCGACCGGGCCGACGCGGCGCTCCTGATGATCGACGCATCGCAGGGCGTCACGCATCAGGACCAACGCCTCGCCGAGCGGATCGACGCCGCCGGGACCGCGATCGTCGTCGTGCTCAACAAGTGGGATCTCATCACCGACGCCGACGAACGGGCCCAGGTGCTCGAGGACGTGCACGACCGACTGAGCTTCCTCGGCTATGCGCCAGTCCTGAAGGTCTCGGCGAGCACCGGCCGCAACGCCCAGAAGCTGCTCCCGGCGCTCCGCGAGGCCGAGGCGGCGTATCACCGTCGGATCCCCACGGCCGCGCTCAACCGGCTGATCCAGGACGCCCAGACCGCCCATCCGGCCCCGCCGGTGCGAAAGTCCCGCCCCCGGGTGCTCTACGCCACCCAGGGGGCGGTCGACCCGCCCACGTTCACCCTGTTCGTCTCTCACGAGCTGCCGGCGACGTATCTCCGGTACCTGGAGCGTCGGATCCGGGAGGCCTTCGAGTTCGGACCGACGCCCATCAAGGTCCGGGTGCGCAAGCGCTCCTGAACGGCCCGGCCTCAAGATCGGACCCCGAACCTGCCGATGCGTGCACGGGGCAGGTCTGCGAGGCGTCGCGTCGAGCGGGAGCAGCGCATGGCCGAATCGGCGGGACCGAGAGGTTCCGGTCGGGCGCGCACCAGGTCGTCGGTCGCGGGCGCGCGCCGGAGGTGCACGCGGGCCGCGCGATCCGCCTCGTTGGCTGAGCCGCCCCATGGCGCGGCCACGTGGTGGAATGGCCGCGTGCCGTGGTGCTCGAGCTGTGATCGGTTCCTCGCGCCCG
Source organism: Acidimicrobiia bacterium (assembly GCA_046484625.1). Classification (GTDB taxonomy): domain Bacteria; phylum Actinomycetota; class Acidimicrobiia; order IMCC26256; family PALSA-555; genus DASUAO01. Next base: position 140 of record JAWOIO010000003.1, on the reverse strand, counting down.
CGACGGTAGCGACGGACGGCTCCTGTCCGCGGTGCGGTCGCCGGGTCGACCCGGGTCGCGCTCGGCCTCCGCACCCCGCTCCCCGGACTGACGCGTCAGCTGCCGACCTTTCGAACGCTGCGCCTACCTCTGGGGCGGGG
>JAWOIO010000168.1:0-5588 GCA_046484625.1 Acidimicrobiia bacterium | reverse complement strand
GGGGTATATCTCGTGGACGCCGCCATCAGCGGCAACTGGGTCGCCCTCGTCGATGTCGCCTGGCACCTCATCCTGCCGGCCATCACCCTGGCCGCGTATCCCATCGGTCTCATCGCACGCATGACGCGCTCGTCGATGCTGGAATCGCTGGGCAAGGACTTCATCCGCACCGCCCGCGCCTATGGCCTGAGCGAACGGCTCATCGTCAGCCGCCTGGCTCTGCGCAACGCCCTCGTGCCCGTCCTGACCGTCATCGGCCTCACCCTGGCCTACCTGGCTGCGCGCCCGCGCGGGGAGGAACCGCGCGACCGCGAGCGCGCCGACGACCGCGGCCCCGGCGGCGACCCAGAGCCCCGAGTGGAACCCCTCGACGAAGGCATCCTTGGCCGCGCCCGCGATCGCCGGGTCGTTCCCGGCAAACGTGAGCGCCGCGCCCAACGACTCCTTGGCCGCGTCGATCGCCTGCGCCGGCAGACCGGCACCCGAGAAGAGCTCGACGATCTTCGACGCGTAGACCGACGAGAAGATGCTGCCGATCACGGCGACCCCGACGGCGCCCCCGACCTGCCGCGTCGTGTCGTTCATCGCAGAGCCGATCCCCGCCTTCGCGAGCGGGAGCGAGCCCATGATCGAATCCGTCGACGGCGCCATCGTGAGCGCCATGCCGACGGCGGCGATCGCCATCCTCCACACCACCGCACCCGACCCCGAGGACGCGTCGAGCCCCTCGAAGAGGTAGAGCCCGAGCGCCATCAACGTGAGGCCGGTCGTCACCACCACCTTGGCGCCGAGATGCTCCACGAACTTCGCGCTCAGCGGAGCGAAGATCATCATCGGGATCGCGAACGCCAGGAGCCGCACTCCCGTCTCCAACGGCGAGAACCCGAGCACGAGCTGGAGATACTGCGTGAGCAGGAAGATCGAGCCGAACATCGCGAAGAACGTCACCGAGATCGCACCGCTCGCCGCGGAGAATCGAGCGTTCCGGAAGAACGCGAGGTCGAGCATCGGATGCGCGCTGCGCGCCTCCCAGACGAAGAACGCGACGAGCAGGACGCCGCCGATCCCGAACGCGACGAGGATCGTGGAGCTCGTCCAGCCCTCACGCGGCGCCTCGATCACCGCGTAGAGCAGCGCCGTGAGCGCGACGACCGAGAGCACGGCACCCACCGGGTCCAGGCGGGACGCGGCGGGATCACGCGACTCGGGGATCAGGAAGATCCCCGCGACGACGCCGGCCGCGACGATCGGGATGTTCACGAGGAAGATCGAGCCCCAGTAGAAGTGCTCGAGCAGGAACCCCCCGATGAGCGGGCCGAGCGCCACACCCACGCCCGCCGTCGCGGCCCACACGCCGATGGCTTTCGCCCGGTCGCGGGAAGGGAACACGTTCGTGATGATCGAGAGCGTGGCCGGCATGATGAACGCGCCACCGATACCCATGAACGCACGGGTCCCGATCAGCTCGCCGGCCGACCCCGAGATCGCGGCGAGCACCGAGCCGATGCCGAAGAGCCCGAAGCCGAACTGGAGTGCCCGCTTCCGTCCGAACCGGTCCCCGAGGCTCCCCGCCGTGAGCAACAGCCCGGCGAACACGAGCGTGTAGGAGTTGACCATCCACTGGAGCTCGCTGTTCGACGCGGAGAGGTCGCTCTGCAGCGTCGGGATGGCGACGTTGAGGATCGAGTTGTCGAGCACGATCACCAGGAGGCTGAAGCAGAGGACCCCGAGGATCCACCATCTGCGGTCCTCGGCCCTCGCGACGAGAGAAGCCTGGGTCACCAACGTGACGAGTCCTTTCGCGTCAGCGTGAGGCCGTCGCCACCGCGGCGAGCGCTCGATCGATGGCCGCGGGCGATGCCGCAGTCATCGGAAGTCGGAGGTCGGGCGTCGGGATCCGCCCCTGGGCGTGGAGCACCCCCTTGAACACGGCCGGGTTCGGCTCCGCGAACCCCGCCGCGACGACGGGCAGGAGCGCCTCGTGGTGCGCCCGGCCTTCCTCGACCTTGCCGGCCAGCCCGCACTCGATCATCGCCACGAACCGATCCGTGCAGAGGTGGGCGGACGCGCAGATCGCGCCGGCGCCGCCGAGGAGCACGGTCGGGAACAGGTACGGATCCTCACCACCCAGCAGCGCGAAGTCGGGAGGCGCCCCGGCCAGCACCCGGAGCGTGTCGCCGTCGAGTGCGCCGACCGCCTGCTTGACGCCGGCCATGTTCGGCGTGTGCGCCAGCTCCAGGAGCCCGTCGGCCTCCAGGACGCGGCCGGTTCGGTACGGGATGTTGTAGGCGACCACCGGGACCGGGCTGGCCTCGGCGATCGCGCGGTAGTGCGCGACGATCCCCGCCTGGCTCGGACGGACGTAATAGGGAACGACGCACATCACGGCGCTGAGCCCCGGGACGTCGGCGAACCGCTCCACGGCGGCGATCGTGGTGTGGGTGCTGTTGGTCCCCGCACCGACGATGAGCTGTGCTCCCCGCTCGGCGGTGGCCGCGGCGCACACGTCGACGACCGCGCGCTGCTCGGCCGCATCGAGCGCGGGTGACTCGCCGGTCGTGCCCAGCGGCACGAGCCCGGCCGCCCCGGCGTCGAGGGCGTCGTGCGCGAGCCGGTCGAGGGCGTCGAGCGCGACCCGTCCGTCGGCTGCGAAGGGTGTGATCAGCGGGACGTAGACGCCACGCAACGTCAGTGGGCTGCCCATCGGCCGAAGGCTAGCCTCCGACCCCGTGTCCGACCTCGCGATCATCGTGCTCGCCACGCTTGCCGGGATGCTCACCGGTGTCCTCTCGGGCATGTTCGGCGTGGGCGGTGCAATCGTGTCCACCCCCGCGATCCGGGCGTTGGGGGCCGGACCGATCGATGCCGTCGGGTCGACGTTGCCGTCGATCTTCCCCGCGTCGATCAGCGGGGCCCTCCGATACCGCAAGGAGGAGCTGCTCAACGTCCGGGTGATGCTGTGGACCGCGCTCAGCGGCGTGGCCGCGTCGGTCGGCGGTGCCCTCCTGGTCGACGAGGTCCCCGGCGACGGGCATGCCCTCCAGATCTTCACCGCGGGGCTCGTGGCCTTCAGCGCCGTCAAGCTGAGCCGGCCACCCCGTCGCGCCGAGGCGCCGGACGAGCTGGCGATCGAGGGCGCGACCGATGCCGGCCCCGGTGCCGAGATCGTGCCCGACGAGGGCGAAGCGCTGCCGGTCCGCGACGAGCGGTGGCGTCTCGTGGCCACCGGGATCGGCGCGGGAGGGCTCTCCGGACTGCTCGGGGTCGGGGGCGGGATCCTGATGGTGCCCGCGTTCACCGGTTGGGTCCGGCTCCCCCTGAAGGAGGCGCTCGGGACGTCGCTCGCCTGCGTGGGGGTGCTCGCGATCCCGGGGACGATCACCCACGCGCTGCTCGGCCACATCGACTGGCTGTACGCACTCCCACTCGCCGTGGGCGTCGTCCCTGGCGCCCGGCTGGGATCGTTCCTCGCGATCCGGTCGTCGGATCGCTTCCTCCGCAAGCTCGTCGGCATCGTCCTGGGTGCGATCGCGGTCGTCTACGCGACCGGTGAGATCCTGGCCCTGATCTGACCCGATCTTCCCCAGCCCGACCCGGGCCGAGCCGGGCCGGTCAGGGCGACGAAGTGCCCCCGGTCACGCGTCGGCCACCTCGATCGCGCGCGCGAGCACGGCGTCGAGCATGGGCTCGGTGAGCCTCCCGGTGAAGGTGTTCTGCTGGCTCGGGTGGAAGCAGGCGAGGATCGTCGCCCGTGCCGTCGGGACCTCGAGCCCGTGCGCGAACTTCGGGCGCGGCCGAGGGACGTCGACGCCGGTCTGGGTGAGCAGCCGGCAGAACGCGGCGTACGCGAATCCACCGAGCACGATGACCACCCGCACCTGGTCCAAGAGCGCGAGCTCGCGGACAGCGAACGGAAGGCACGCGTCACGCTCCTCCGTCGTGGGCGCGTTGGCCGGCGGCGCACACCGGACGGCTGAGGCGACGTACGTGTCGTGGAGCCGCAGCCCGTCGTCGATCGACACGGCCTCGGCCTGGTTCGCGAGGCCGGCGCGGTGCAGCGCGGCGTACAGCCAGTCCCCCGAACGGTCGCCCGTGAACACGCGTCCGGTGCGGTTCGCTCCGTGCGCCGCCGGCGCCAGCCCGAACACGAGGATCCGCGCCGCGGGGTCGCCGAAGCCCGGGACCGGGCGACCCCAGTACTCCTGGTCGCGGAACGAGGCCCGCTTCTCGATCGCGACCTCCTCACGCCAGGCGACCAGGCGCGGGCAGGTCCGGCACGAGGCGATCTCGTCGCCGAGGACCCCGAGTGCCCGTTGGTTCGCCACGATGGGCATCGTAGGAGTCGCCTAGCCTGCACTCCCCGTGCGACTGCTCCTCATCGTGAACCCGACTGCGTCCTCGATGACGCGCCGACGGCGCCTCCGGGTCCAGCACCTCCTCGGCGAGCATCACCGGCTGGAGGTGGCCGAGACCTACCGGCGAGGACACGCGACGCGCCTCGCACGGGCCGCGGTGCGCGACGGGATCGACGTGGTCGCGGTCCTGGCCGGCGACGGGACCCTCAACGAGACCGCCGACGGCCTGGTGGGCAGCGCCACGGCCCTCGCACCGCTCCCGGGCGGATCGACCAACGTCTTCGCCCGGACCCTCGGGATCGAGAACTCGATCATCCCGGCGACCGAGCAGCTCGTCGCGTCCCTCGCCGAGGGTTCGATCGTCCGCGGCGGCGTCGGGATCGCCAACGGGCGCCACTTCCTCTTCCACCTCGGGGCGGGCTTCGACGCCCAGGTGATCGAGCGGGTCGAGCGCCATCACTGGGTCAAGCGATGGCTCGCCCACACCACGTTCGCGTGCACGGCGCTCAACACGTTCCTCCGTGGCGTCGACCGCGACCAACCACCGTTCCGCGTGGACGGCCCCGACGGCGAGGAGATCGGCACGGGTCAGTTCGCGATCGTCTCGAACACCTCGCCGTACGCGTACTTCGGGGCCCGCCCACTCACGGTCACGCCGCACGCGGCGTTCGACCGGCCGCTCGCGCTGACCTTGTTCCCGAAGCTCGACACGGTCCCCACCCTTGCGCTGGTCGCCTCGGCGATCGGGAGCGGGAAGCGGATCGCCCGGTCCCGACGGGTGGTCCAGAAGGCCGACCTGCCCGAGCTCACCTTCGTCGCCCGCCGCGGACCGTTCCCCTGGCAGGTCGACGGCGACTACCTCGGTGAGGTCGAGCGCCTCGAGGTCCGGTACGAGCCCGATGCCCTCAGCCTCGTCGTACCGGTCCCCACCCCGCCCGTGTCCCCGTGATGCGTCGCTCACCCGCCCATGGCGGGTGAGCACGCAGGACGGAGGGTGGCCGGTTCCTAGCCCGGAAGCACCTCGCGAGCGACGTCGGGGACGTCGGTCACGATGCCGTCGATCCCGGCAGCCGCGAGCCGAGCGATCTCGTCCCGGTCGTTCACGGTCCACACATTGACCTGGAGGTCCAGCTCGTGCGCCCGCGCGGCGACTGCAGTCGCCGCACCCGACGGCAGGATCCCGACGAACGGATGGAGCGCACCGTGTCCGTGTGCGACACACACCTCGAGGGC
>JAWOIO010000162.1:0-20702 GCA_046484625.1 Acidimicrobiia bacterium | reverse complement strand
TCCGGGTGGGCCGGGTGCTCCAGGGCCTACGGGAGGACGACGAGGTCGTCCCGGTGGATCACCTCGTGTGGCGCGCCGTCCGGGAGGTCGGAGGTCCGGGCGCCGGCGACGACCCGGAGGGTGGCCGCCGAGTACCGCACGAGCCCCTTCGCGAACGCCGTCCCGTCGTCGGTGACCACCTCGACCGCATCGTCGGCGGCGAAGTCGCCCTCGACCGCCCGAACACCGGCCGGGAGCAGCGATCGCCCGTCGCCGGTGAGCGCGGCCCGGGCGCCGGCGTCGACCACGACCCGGCCCGCCGAGCCGAGTGCGAACGCGATCCAGAGCTTGCGGCTCGGGAGCCTCGTCGGACGGGCCCGGACCGCGGTCCCGACCGGTCGCCCGTCGACCGCATCGCGCACCACACCGGCCAGGTCGGCAGCTGCGATCACCACCCGCACGCCCGACCACGCGGCGATCTTGGCGGCCGCGAGCTTGCTCGCCATCCCCCCGCTGCCGCGATCGGTCCCCGAACCGCCGGCGAGTCCCTCGAGGGCGGCGTCGACCTCGACGATCTCGTCGATCAGGGAGGCCTCGGAATCGAGGCGCGGGTCGGCGGTGAACATCCCCGGCGTGTCGGTGAGGAGGACGAGCAGGTCCGCGGACACGAGATGCGAGACCAACGCAGCGAGACGATCGTTGTCGCCGAATCGGATCTCGTCGTCGGCGACCGTGTCGTTCTCGTTGACGACCGGGACCACTCCCAGGTCGAGGAGTCGCCGCAACGTCTTGCGGGCGTGCAGGTACTGCGAACGGTGCCCGAAGTCGTGGGGCGTGAGCAGCACCTGCCCCGCGACGAGCCCGTCGCCTCTGAGGATCGCCCCGATCCGCTCCATGAGCCGGGGTTGGCCAACGGCGGCGATCGCCTGGAGCGTCCCGATGTCGTCGGGACGCTCGTGCAGCCCCAGGGCCGGCAGCCCGGCGGCAATCGCGCCCGACACCACGACGACGACCTCGTGTCCCTCCGAGCGCGCGCCGGCGACCTCCGAGCACAGCTTGACGACCGCCTTGTCGTCGAGCTCTCCGGAGTCGGAGGTGATCGACGACGTCCCGATCTTCACCACGACGATCTGGTGACCATGCTCCGGCATCAGGAGAACCCCTCGACGTACTCGAGCTCGATCGAGCCGATGCGCACCGTATCGCCCTCCTGCGCGCCTGCCCGGGCCAACGCACGTTCGACGCCCATGCGCCGGAAGCGGTCCTGCACGTAGGCGAGTGCCTCGACGTTGGTGAGGTCGGCCATCGCGACCACCCGCTCGGCCGAGCGCCCGGTGACGCGGAACGCGCCGTCGTCGTCGCGCACCACGGAGAACCCCGATTCCCGCGGCCGGTGCACGACGAACCCGTCGGTCTCGGGCTCCTCGGCGCGCGCCTCCTGGATCAGCGTCGCGAGCCGGCCGAGGAATTGGTCGAGCCCCTCTCGGGTGACCGCCGCGATGCGAATCCCGTCGAACTCGATCTCGGGGTCGGCGACGGCGACGTCGTTCTTCGTGCCCACGACGAGGCGGGGACGGTCGAGCAGCTCGGGGCTGAACCGCCCCAGCTCCTCGAGCAGGACACGTTCCTGCTCGGCCGGGCTCACCTCGTCGACCGGGATGAGATCGATGAGCAGCACCAGCACGCGCGCCCGCTCCACGTGGCGCAGGAACGTGTGACCGAGGCCCTTGCCCTCGGCGGCGCCCTCGATGAGGCCGGGGATGTCGGCGACCGTGAACTCGTGCTCACCGAAGCGTACGACGCCGAGGTTGGGCTCGAGCGTCGTGAACGGGTAGTCGGCGATCTTCGGCTTCGCGGCGCTGATGACCGAGATGAGCGTCGACTTCCCGGCGTTGGGGTACCCGATGAGCGCGGCGTCGGCCAGGAGCTTCACCTCCAGGCGCAGCCAGTGCTCCTCCCCGAACTCGCCCTGCTCGGCGAAGCTCGGTGCGCGCCGCGAGTTCGAGAGGAAGCGGGCGTTGCCCCGGCCGCCTTGCCCGCCGCGTGCAGCGACGATCGAGTCACCGTGGTGGACGAGGTCGGCGATCGGCTCGCCCTCGCGCGTCTTCACCACCGTGCCCTCGGGGACCGTGACCACGAGGTCCTTCCCGGTCGCGCCGTGGCGCTTCTGCCCCGAGCCGTGCGTTCCCGAGTCGGCGCGCCGATGCGGATGGTCACGGAACGCGAGCAGCGACGCGGTGTTGCGGTCGGCCCGCAGGATCACGTCGCCGCCGTCGCCGCCGTCTCCGCCGTCGGGGCCGCCCTTGGGGACATGGGCCTCGCGGCGGAACGCCACCGATCCTGCCCCGCCATCACCGCCGCGGAGGTTGACCTGGACTTCGTCGACGAACGAGGACTGGGCCACGACAAATGATACGGACGGGGGGCGCGCTCGCCGACGCCTATGCGCGACGGACGGAGCGCGCGGTGAGCGTCCCGAAGGGCGGCGCCGGGCATCCCGGCGCCGAGCGAACCTTGCCAGTGGAGATGGAGCGCAGCGGAAGCAGCGAAGAGGAAGGAGCGCTCAGGAAGCAGGCGTGACGTCGACGAGCTTCCGGCCGCGACGGCGGCCGAACTGCACGACGCCGGCGGCGGTCGCGAACAACGTGTCGTCTCCCCCACGGCCGACGTTCTCACCCGGGTGGAACTTCGTGCCGCGCTGGCGGACGATGATCGACCCGGCCGTCACGGTCTGGCCGGAGTGGACCTTGACCCCCAGACGCTGAGCCGCGGAGTCGCGGCCGTTGCGGGAGGAGGCGGCACCCTTCTTCTTCGACATCGGTCGTGTCCTTCTGCGGTTCCTGCTCAGCCGGGCAGGATGTCGGTGATCTCGATCAGGGAGTAGTGCTGGCGGTGGCCCCAGCGGCGACGCTGGTTCGACTTGTTCTTGTACGTGAAGCCCTGGATCTTCTTGCCCTTCGTCTCGCCGACCACGCGCGCCTTCACCTTCGCCGACCCGAGCTGGCCGGGCGTGGCCAGGACGGTGTCGCCGTCGACGAGCATCAGCGGCTCGAGCTCGAGCTCGGCCCCTTCGGTCGCGGCGGCACCGTCGACCGAGAGCTTCTCGACCGCGAGCTGCTGGCCGGACTCGACCTTGTACTGCTTCCCGCCGGTGCGGATGACTGCGTACATGCGCGACTGCCTCGAGACGTGGAGCTGGGGGAAACCGTGATCTTACTGCAGCTCCTCGAGCAGGGTCTCGTCGAGGAGGTAGCCCCGACCCTGGCAGGTCTCGCAGGTCTGGCTCACCGACTCCACGAGACCTTCTGAGACCCGCTTCCTGGTCATCTCGACCAGCCCCAGCTCGGAGATGTCGAAGACCTGGGTCCGGGTCTTGTCCCGGGCGAGCGCATCCCGCAGTCGGGCGGCCACCTGATCCCGGTTCTTGCGGATCTCCATGTCGATGAAGTCGATGACGATGATCCCGCCGATGTCCCGGAGCCGGAGCTGGCGGGCCACCTCGTCGGCGGCCTCCAGATTGTTCTTGAACACGGTCTCCTCGAGGTTCGACTTGCCGACGTTCTTGCCGGTGTTCACGTCGACGACCGTGAGTGCCTCGGTCCGCTCGATGATGAGCGACCCCCCTGACGGGAGCCAGACCTTCCGGTCGAGGGCCTTGAGGAGCTGCTCCTGCACGTGGTGGCGCTCGAACAGCGGGAGCGACTCCTCGGCCTCGTCGTAGTACTCGATGCGCTCGGCGAGCTCGGGCGTGACGGCCTCGATGTAGGCACGGACCTCGTCGTACATGGCGCGGTCGTCGATGAGGACCGCTCGGTACTCCTTGGTGAACTCCTCGCGCAGCAGTCGCATCACGAGCGGCGGCTCCTGATAGAGCAGCCGGGCCGACTTCGACCGTTCCACGACCTCCGAGATCTGGGCCCACTGCTGCTTGAGCCGGCGCATGTCGCGCTCGAGCTCGTCGGCCGTCGCGCCCTCGGCGGCCGTGCGCACGATCAGACCGGCGTCGGGCGGACGGAGCCCCTCGAGGACCCGCCGCAGCCGCTTGCGCTCGTCCTCCGGAAGGCGCTTCGAGATGCCGTACGTCGCCGGCTGACCGGGGACCATGACCACGAACCGGCCGGCGAGACTGACCTCCTGCGTCAGGCGAGCCCCCTTGGCGCCGATCGGGTTCTTGGTGACCTGCACCACGACGTTCTGACCGTTCTTGAGCATCCGCTCGATCTTCGGTGCCGAGCCCTCGATCGCGTCCTTGTCCCAGGCGACGTCGCCGCGGTAGAGGACGCCGTTCTTCGGCGTGGCGATGTCGACGAACGCGGCCTCCATGCCGGGCAGCACGTTCTGGACCCGACCGAGGTAGATGTTCCCGTCGATCGACATGTCGTCGTCGCCGGCAGTGCTGACCGAGTGCTCGACCAGCACGCGACCCTCGAGCAGCGCGATGTGCGTGTGCCCGTCGGGCCGCACGTGGACGCACATCGTGTAGCGACCGGCGGGGCGACCCTTGCGGGTCCGGCCCCGGCGACGCTCCATGGTCGCCTCGTCGAGCTCCTCGGAGTCGAACGCCTCGTCGACGCCGAGATCGGCATGGACGACATCGTCGGGCGTGGGCCGAGGGCCTCCACGGCCCCCGTTGCCCTGGCCCTGCCGGCCCTGACCACCGTTGCCCGACCCTGATCCTCCGCGCCCGCGACCGCGCCCTCCTCGACGCCGACGCCGGCCGCCACCTGCACCCGCACCGGATCCTCCGGAGCCGCCCGAGCCCGAACCGGAGCCCTCGGACGGCGGCGTCGGCGGAGCCGGACGCGTGTCACCGATCTTCGGCCGACTCGGGGCGGCACCGGCCGCGGCCGGCGTCACCCCCGCGGGTGGCTGTAGCCCCGCATCGGCGCGCGCCTCGGCTGCGACGTCTTCGCTCGTGAGCCCGCGATCGGCTTCGGGACTGCGCCAGTCGCCGGGCTCGTCGGACTGCTCGTCGCCGGACTGCACGCCGGACTGCGCGGGGGCCGACCCACCCGACGGTCGACCCGACGACCCGGCGGAGCCAGTCGCCCCCGACGACCCGGCGCCGGCTCCACCCGCGCCCTCGGGCCGACGGTTGCGGTTGCGGTTGCGGCCCCCGCGCGATCCGCGTCGACGCCGCCGGGGCGCACCGGTGCCGCCCCCGCCCTCGGAGTCGCCGGATCGGGCCTCGTCCGATGTCATGTCAGGCGACGTCGAGTCGGGCGCCGTCCCCCGTTCGGCGCCCCGGTCAGTGCGTGCGGCTCGCGAGGACGGCGCCTCGTGGGTCTCCGAGACTGGCTCCCGCGTCGGTGCCGTCGGCTCGTTCTCCGGGGCGGGGGCCGGGTTCGGGGTCGGTGCCGGGTTCGGTGCCGGGGTGGTCGTGTCCTCTGTCATGTGGCGTTCCTTTGCTCGTCGCGCGTGCGTCGTCGGACACACGCGGAGCGCGATCGGCTTCCAGCGGCTCGCGCCGCGCGCCGTCGCGTTCGATCCATTGATTCGTTCGCAGCACCCGGTCCTCACCATCGGTCCGGGCACCCCCTGCAAGCACACGCAGCGCGCCGACCAGCTCGGCCGGTCGGATCCCGCGTGGCTGGGTTGCCAATTCCACTTCGACTGCGCCGTCGACCACACCGAGTCGACGGATACCGGGCCTGAGGTCCTCGACGACGGGCCGGCCCTTGCGCGTCGTCTCGATCGGGATCTCGGTCGCGGTGAGCGCCCGCTCGACCGCGAGGTCGACGTCGACGGGCTCCATCGCGGGGCGGATGCGGTACCCGACGCTCGTGATCGCCTTCTGGAGTGCGGGCGCCCGCGGGACGAGCGGCACCGCACCGTCGACCTCGACACCGACCGGGAGCGACTCGGAGAGCTCGGCCGCCAGCGTGTCGAGCTCGATCGTCGCTGCGAGCTCGAGATCGAGGTACTCGGCGTCGCTCTCGTGGCCCACCCCGAGCGCGAGCCCGAGGCTCACCCTCGGGCGGGGGTTGAAGCCCTCGGTGAACGCGAGCGGCAGCTCCGAGATCCGGAACGCCCGCTCGAACCCACGCGCGAGGTCTCGATGCGAGACGAACCGCACCTTGCCCCGCTTCGAGAACCGGAGGCGGACGGGGAAGCCGCGGTCACCCCGCACGTCCCACCTCCCCAGCTCGGACCGGTGCTCGATCCGGGGCACGTCCCGGCGTCCCACCGACGCGTGCGGTCCCCAGGAACTGCACCGGCACGGCACCGCCCACCGCGAGGTCCTGCCCCGTCCCCTGGCTCCCGCCGGCGGGCGCGACGGCCGCCGCGACCACGTGCTCGATCCCGTGTCCGGTGCACACGCCGCAGTCGTAACAGGGCGTCCACCGGCAGTCGGGCAGCCCGTGCTCGTCGAGCGATGCCCGCCAGTCCTGCCAGAGGAAGTCCCGGTGCAAGCCGGCGCTGATGTGGTCCCAGGGCAGGGGCTCGTCCTCGTGACGATGACGGGTCACGTACCAGTCCGGGTCGAGCCCCTCGGCCGCCATCGCGTCGAGCCACCGACCGAGGTCGAACGACTCGCTCCACTCCTGGAACGTCCCGCCCGCCCGCCAGACGCGCTCGATCACCCGCCCGAGCCGTCGGTCGCCCCGACTCACGATGCCCTCGGCGAAGGTCGCCTCCGGGTCGTGCCACTTCAGCTGCGCGCCGGTGCGGCGGGTCGCGTCGCGCACGAGCCCGATCTTGCGATGCAGCTCCTCGACGGAGTTCTGTCCGAACCACTGGAACGGCGTGTGCGCCTTCGGCACGAACCCGCCGAGCGACACCGTGCAGCTCGCGCCCTTCGTGTGCTTGCGTCCGACCGCCACGACGTTCTTCGCGAGATCGGCGATCCCGAGCGTGTCCTCGTCGGTCTCGGTGGGCAACCCGGTGAGGAAGTAGAGCTTCACGCGGCGCCAGCCGTTCGAGTAGGCACCGTCGACGGCGGCGTAGAGGTCCTCCTCGGTGATCAGCTTGTTGATCACCGTGCGCATCCGCCACGTGCCCGCCTCGGGTGCGAAGGTGAGCCCGGTACGACGGACCTTCTGGATCTGCGCCGCGATCCCCACGGTGAACGCGTCGACGCGGAGCGACGGAAGCGCCACGCCGACCCCACCGGTGCCGTCCTGGCAGCCGACGAGATCGGAGACGACGCCCTCGATGCCGGAGAAGTCGGCCGTCGACAGCGACGTGAGCGCGACCTCGTCGTAGCCGGTGCGCCGCAGGCCGTCGCGCACCATCGTGCGGACCTGCTCCTCGGGGCGCTCCCGCACCGGCCTCGTGATCATCCCGGCCTGGCAGAACCGGCATCCGCGCGTGCAGCCACGGAAGACCTCGACGTTGAGGCGGTCGTGCACCACCTCGATGAGGGGCACGAGCTGGTTCTTGGGGTAGGGCCAGTCGGCCAGGTCGGCGACCGTCCGCTTCTCGACGGTCGGCGGGACCTCTGGGAAGCGGGGTTCGATCCCCGCGAGGCGACTGCCGTCGTAGTGCGCCTCGTACATCGACGGCACGTAGACGCCCACCACGGAGGCGAGCTCCCGCAAGACTCCCTGACGGTCACGCTTGCCGCCCCGCTTCCAGGCGGCGATCACCTCGTTCACCTCGCCGACGACCTCCTCACCGTCGCCGATGACGAACACGTCGACGTAGCCGGCCAGGGGCTCGGGGTTGAAGGCACAGTGGCCCCCGGCGACGATCAGCGGGTCGGCGTCGCGGCGGTCCTCGTTCCGGACGGCGACACCCGCGAGGTCGATGCAGTTGAGCACGTTCGTGTAGACGAGCTCGGCCGAGAGGTTGAACGCGAGGACGTCGAACGCTCGCGCGTCCCGGTGCGTGTCGACCGAGAACAGGGGAAGCGCCCGGGCCCGCATCTCCGCCTCGAGGTCCACCCAGGGCGCGTAGGAGCGCTCGGCTGCCGCGTCGTCACGCTCGTTGAGGATCTCGTAGAGGATCTGGAGCCCCTGGTTGGGCAGGCCGATCTCGTAGGTGTCGGGGTAGACGAGGAGCCACGAGACCCGGTCGGGATGGTGGGTGGGAGCCTGACTCCCCCGTTCCATCCCGATGTAGCGGGCGGGCTTCTCCACCCCGTGCAGCAGGGGCTCGATCCTCGGCCACAGGTCGGACCGGAGGTCGGTGGTCATCTGAGGACCCAGGGTAGCCGCGTCGTGAGCCGCCTCAGGCTCCGAGCCCGGCCGGTGTCGTCGGTGCCGGCGCCTAGGAGAAGCGGTTGATGTACACGTTGTTCACCAGCGCGACGCACGCGCACGAGGTCACCAGGGCCGATCCGCCGTAGCTCATGAACGGCAGCGGGATGCCCGTGACCGGCATGATCCCCATCGTCATCCCGATGTTCTCGAAGATCATGAAGGCGAACATCGCGAAGACGCCCGAGCACACGAGCGTCCCGTAGAAGTCGCGGGCGAGCCGGGCTGTTCGCCAGGTGCGCCAGAGGACGATCGCGAACAACGACAGCAACAGCGACGATCCGACGAACCCGAGCTCCTCCCCCACCGCGGTGAAGATGAAGTCGGTCTGCTGCTCGGGGACGAAGCCGAGGCGCGTCTGCGGCCCCTTGAGCAGCCCCTGGCCGTCGAAGCCGCCGGTCGCGATCGACTTCACCGATTGGTCCTGGTTGTAGGCGACGCCCTGTTTCTTGTCGCCGGCGTCGACCACGACCGTCAGACGGTCGAGCTGGTACTGCTTCAGGATCCCCAGGTTCAGCACCGAGAAGACGGCGGTGATCCCGAGCAGCACCAGGACGAGCAGGTAGCGGGCCCGCACGCCGGCTACCGCGAGGAGACCGACGACGATGCAGAGCAGCACCATGTTCGTCCCGAGGTCGGGTTGGAGCTGCACGAGGCCCAGCGGCACCATCGCCACGCCGATGATCACCGTGAGCCGCCACGGATCGATGTCGCCCCGGTGCTCGTTCACGTACCCCGCGAGCGCCACGATGAGTGCGAACTTGGCGACCTCCGAGGGCTGGAACTGGAAGCCGAGCGGCAGCGCGAACCACGACGTCGCGCCGTTGGCGTTGGACCCGAACGGCGTCAGCACGAGGAACAGCGCGGCGCACGTGAGGATGTAGGCCAGCAACGAGAAGTCGCGGAGCTTGCGGTAGTCGATGCGGAGCAGACCGAGGAACACGACGATGCCCAGCGCGAGCGCGATCCCCTGGCGCTTCACGAAGTAGAACGCGTCGCCTTCGACCTTCGTGTGGGTGGACGAGTAGATCATCACGAGCCCGAGGACGGCGATCATGCTGACCGCGACGACGAGCACCCAGTCGAGGCTCGCCGCCGTCTCGGCGTCGAGCACGGAACGCCGACCGCGACGAGGCCCCGCGCCCGCGGCGCGCATCGCGCGCTGGTTCCGCATCGGGCGACCCTGGACGCGCCCCTGTCGAACGCCCGGCGGGCGGCCGGCTGGCCGGCCGGGTGAGCGGGCGGGCAGCATCGTCAGTCCCCCTTCGGCGGCACGAGGCGCACGTTCGCCGGGGCGAGGTTGCCGTTGAGTGCTTCGATGATGCGCCGGGCGATCGGCGCGGCCACCGACCCGCCGTTGCCGCCCTGCTCGACGAAGACGACGACCACGTACTGCGGCTCGTCGCTGTCGGGCGTGGGGTTCGGGTTCACGATCGCGGTAAACGCCGAGGTGTCCTGCTTGCCGGCGATCTCGATCGTCCCCGTCTTGCCGGCGACCTCCAGCCCGCCGTATCCCGAGAACGCGGCAGCGGCCGTCCCGATGCCCTTCGTCGCCCCGACGAGTCCGGCCACGATCGGCTCCCGGACCTCGGGGGCGACCGGGACCTCACCGACCTTCTGCGCCGGGAGCTCACGAAGGATGGTCTCGCCTCCCGGGGACAGGATCCGATCGGCGAGCCGGGGCGCGTAGCGGGTCCCGCCGTTCGCGAAGGTCGCGTACCCGACCGCCTCCTGGAGCGGGGTGACGAGCAGGTCGCCCTGCCCGACGGCCAGGGCCGCGCTGTCACCCGGCAGCCATGACCGCGTGGCCTCGTCGGGGTTGCCCTTGTTGAGCCGCTCCTTGAACTTCTGGTCGGGCACCCGCCCGTGCTGCTCGTTGGCGAGGCCGATCGTCGTGGGCTTGCCGAAGCCGTACTTGCGGGCGAGTCGCTGCACCGCGTACCCGACCTCGAGTCCATTCTCCTGCGACTCGCGCTTGTTGAACGCGTCCCAGAAGCGGAACCCCTGGGTGTAGAAGTAGACGTTGCTCGAGACGGCGATCGCGGTGGGTAGGGTCACCGCGCCGTGGCTCTCGCCACCTGCGTTCTTGAACTCCTCTTCGTTGCCCTCGGCGCCGTACTTCACCTTCCCGCGATCGAAGATCACCTCGTCGGGTGTGACGACCCCCGCCTCGAGCGCGGCCTGGGCGGTGAAGAGCTTGAAGGTCGATCCGGGCGGGTACTGACCCTGGATGACCCGGTCCAGGAGCGGAAAGTTCGAGGCCGGGTTGGTGAGGAGCTCGAACTCCTCGGCGGGGATGCCGTCGGTGAACTTCGTGACGTCGAAGGCGGGCGCCGAGGAGAGCGCGACGACCGAGCCGTCTCGAGCGTCGAGCACGACGGCGGCACCGCCGGTGGCCTTGAACGTCTCGAACCTGCTCTTCTCGTCCGAATTCTTGAGTCCGCCCGCCGCGCGCATCCCCTGCTCGAGCGACTCCTGGGCGATGCGCTGGATGTCGAGGTCGACCGTGAGCTGGACGTCGTTGCCGGCCACCGCCGGTACGTCGGAGATCTCGCGGACGAACCGCCCTCGCGCGTCGACCTCGAGCTTGCGCTCCCGCGGCTCGCCCCGCAGCTCGGTCTCGAACATCTGCTCGACGCCGTCCTTGCCGATGACATCCTCGGGCCCGTAGCCGTCGTCCTTGAAGAGCTTCTGCTCCTGGGCGTTGATCGCACCCACGTAGCCGAGGAGGTGCGAGGCGACAGCGCCGTCCGGGTACACCCGGACGCTGCGGCGCACCACGTCGACACGCGGAAACACCTCGGGGCGCTCCTTGATGTACACGAGCGTCTCGTAGGGGACGTCGTTGGTGATCGGGACCGGCTGGTACGGCGAGTAGCGGACGCTGTCGAGGCGCTTCTCGATGAACTTCTCCTTCTTCCCGAGCACCTCCGCGAGCGCGGGCACCACTTGCTTGCGCTCGGCCTTCGTGATCCCACGACGGATCTGGACGCTGTTCACCAGCTCGCTCTTGACGATGACCTTGCCGTTGCGGTCGAGGACGCTGCCCCGCACGGCCGGCTCGGAGATCACGCGGATCCGGTTCGCCCGGGTCTCGGCGGCGTAGCTCTGCGACGTGGCGACCTGCAGGAACCAGAGCCGCACGAAGAGCCCGGCGAAGAGCACGACCACGATGACGCCGATCACGCCGAGACGCGACCGGCTGTTGCCTTCGCTCACCTTGCGAACACTCCCGCTGAGCTCATGTCGAAAGTCGGCCCCAGCCCCGTGTGCGGAACAGGCTAACCGCTCACGATCGCTGCGCCCGGTCGGGCCTCGCGCCGGTTCCCCTCGGGCGTGCGCACGGCCTGGCCGGCCACCAGCACGTGCAGGACCCCGGCGGACTCGACCCCGGGGGCCTCGATCGTGGACTGGTCGATCAGCACGTCGGGGTCGAAGATCGTGACGTCGGCATCGGCACCGATCTGCAGTCGACCCTTGCGACGCATCTGGGGCGCTCCGGGCTCGGTGAGGCGAGCCGGGAGGATGGTCGCCTTGGCGAGCGCGTCCATGAGCCCGATCACCCCCTCGTCCCGGGTGTAGCGCCCGATCGCGCGGGCGAAGCAGCCGGTCGAGCGCGGATGGTTCCGGTCGCCGGGCTCGAGGATCGCGTCGCTGCCGAGCATCACCCAGTCGGCCCGGAGCGCCGTCCGCACGTCGGCCTCGGGGATCGCGTACGCGGCGGTGAGCGCGTTCTCCCGCTGGTACTTCCCGAACGTCGACTCGGTCAGGCGCTCACCCGTCCCGACGATCGCGAGGCTGTCGTAGGAGATGTGGAAGCGCTCCTGCCAACCGGAGTTGAACCGGGCCGAGGCGAGGTAGGTGGCCCAGTAGTCGTACGGATACGTGCACGCCGTCACCTCGACGCCGTCCTTGCGGGCCGCCTCCAGGGTCGCGAGCGACTCGGTCATGGTGTAGGTGCCACCCGTGCTGATGATGTGCTCGACGTGGACCCGCACGCCGGTGTCGCGAGCCACCTGCAGCACCTCGGCGAGCGCCTCGGCGTTGGTGCCCGGAGCGACGTCGTCGGAGTAGCGGGCATGGAAGGTGGCCGGAACGGAGCGGTCCTTGGCCACAGCGGCGAGCGCGACGATCTCGTCGTAGGCGAGGCCCGGCGTGTACTCGGGCTCGAAGTCGACGGCCAGATAGCCGTTCGTGAGGTCCTCTTCGCACATGCGCACGAGCGTGTCGATCTGCTCCGGCGACGCCGCGTCGTCGACACCGAGGCCGATGTTCGCTCGGGTCCACGCATCGCTGAACGCCCCGCCGTAGTTCGTCGGCGGACGCTTGGCGTCGGAGCCCCACACGGAGAAGTAGTCCGTCGCACGCGACTGCAGACCGTGCAGCCCCAGGTTCGTGGTCACGCCGTCGGCGATCTTGAACCAGATCCCGTACTCGTTGGGCTCGTAGCTGAGGATGTCGATGAACCCCGGCGCAACGACGAGGCCCTTCGCGTCGATCGTCGCCCGACCGCCGAGTCGGGTCGTACCCTCGGCGACCTCGGCGATCGCGGCGATCGTCGACCCGTCGATCCCGACGTCGGCGACACCGTCGAACCCCGAGTCGGGATCCATCACCCGTCCCCCCCGTACGACGAGGTCGAAGGTGTGGGTCGTCGGGTCCGCTACGGGGCGCGCACCGGGGAGCGTAGCGACACGGGGGCCGGCGGGCGCGTCCGAGCCACCGCCGAACGGATCGAGCGCGATCAGGCCGATTCCGGCCGCGGTCGCGCCCGCCGCGACGAGGAAGCCACGGCGCGACAGCGACGACGGGGGCGGGGCGGCGCCTCGCCGCGCCGCCCGAGGGACGCGCTCCGTTCCGCGATTCCCGGGCTGGGATCCGGACGGGTCGCGTCCACCGGACCACGGCGGAGGCCCCGGCCGAGGCGGCGGAGCGGGCACCCCGCGAGGCTAGCGACCCCTCGGCCCGTCGTCGCCGCGGGGCTCGCGGCGCCGGACTAGCGGCGCCGGGAGTACCCGATGTCGGGGTCGTGGTTCGCCCAGCGCGTGAAGGCGAAGACGGGGAGCGCGACGACCGCGTCGTAGAGCGCCGCGACGACGATCACGCGCAGGCTCGTTCCCGTGAGGTACCCGGGCTCTCCGGCGACGGCACCGACCAGGGCGAAGATCGCGCCACCGAGGAGTCCGCCGACGGCGCTCAGCACGGCCGGCATGGTCTTGGACTCGCGGAGCATCGCGCCCTGGAACGCGCCGACGCCGTACCCGACGACGGCCTGGGAGAGGGCGGAGAGCCCGAGCGGCGACGAGAGGAAGAGGTCGAGGAAGAGGCCGCTCAGGAACCCGAAGAGCGCGCCGCGCTCGGGCCCCTCCTCGTACGCGATCGCCACGGTCGCAACGAGGCAAAGACTCGGGACGGCCCCGAAGACGCGCAGGTGCGTGAAGACCGTCGTCTGCAGGACGACCAGGCTCACGACCAGCAGGACGAGGCGGACGCGCCGCACCATCACGGTGTGTTCACCCCTCGTTCGTCGCCACGGTGACCGATCAGGGCCCCGGCCACCGCAGGATCTTGACGTAGGTGATGTCGTCGAGGTCGACCAGCGGCGTCAGGGTGACCGTCGCCTCGAGCTCGCCGACCTGCTTGGTCCGGTTCTTCACCTTCGCGACGGGGATGTCGGGCGGGAACGCCGCGTTCGCGACGGCCGTCGTGAAGACGAGCTCGCCCTTGCGCATGCAGGTGTCCGCCGCGTCGGTCTCCGTGCACAGTGGGAGCTGCTGGGAGAGGAAGTTGAGTCGCATGGTGCGATCGCCCGTTCGACCTTCGGCAACCCCGCTCTCGTTGGACCCCTCCAGGCGCACGCCGACCCCGAACCCGGCGCTGTCGATCAACGTCACCGTCGCTTCCTCGTTGGTGACCGCCGTGACCTTGCCCACGAGCCCGTTGCCGGCCACCACCGGCTGCGACAGCTTCACGCCCTTCGACGCGCCCTTGTTGACGATGACGGTGCGCTCGAAGTTGTCGGGCGACCCGCTCACGACCCGCGCCGCGACTCCCGTCGCGTCGTCGATCGTGGGGAGGTCGAGCAGGCGCTCGAGCTCGCCGACCTCGCTGCCGACCGCGCGGTCACGGAGCAGCCGGCCCTCGAGCTTCGCGACCCGTCGCTTGAGCAGGGCGTTCTGGTCCTTCACCGATCCGTAGCTGGTGATGCCGTCGACCACGTTGCGGACCGGGTTGAACGCCGAGTCCACGATCGACTGCACCGGCTGGAGCGCGTCACGCGCGGTACGACGCGCCGTGTCGATGATCCCGCTCCCGCGCGAGTCGATCGTGATGAGCACGAGCGCGGCGACGACGACGAGCAGCAGCACGGGGCGGCGCCGGGTCTCGCGTTGGTCTCGTCGATAGACGACCATGAGCGCCTCCGAGCGCTCGGTCAGTCGTCGGGACCGCTGATGAGCACCTGCCGGAGCACGTCGAACTGCTCGAGGCACTGCCCGGACCCGAGCACCACGGAGTACAAGGCGTTCTTGGCGCGGCCGACGCGCATGCCGGTCTCCGCTTCGATCGCGGCATCGATGCCGAGCAGCAACGACCCGCCGCCCGCCAACATGATGCCGCGCTCCATGATGTCGGCGGCGAGCTCGGGTGGCGTCTTGTCGAGCGTGACCTTCACCGCGTCGATGATCGCGGCCAACGGCTCCTCGATCGCCTCGCGGATCTCCTGGGTCGAGACGACGACCGTGCGGGGCAACCCGGTGACGAGGTCGCGGCCGCGGATCTCGGCCTCGAATTCCTCCTCGAGCGGGTAGGCGCTCGCGAGCTTCATCTTGACCTCTTCGACCGTGCGCTCACCGAGCCCGAGCGAGTACTCGCGCTTCATGAACGACATGATCGCCTCTTCGAACTCGTCGCCGGCCACCCGGCTCGACTCGCTCGCGACGATCCCGCCCATCGAGATGACCGCGACCTCGGTGGTGCCACCCCCGATGTCGACGATCATGTTCCCGGCCGGTTCGTGGACGGGGAGACCGGCACCGATCGCGGCCGCCATGGGCTCCTCGATGACGAGCACGGGCTTGCGGGCCCCGGCGTACTCGGCAGCCTCCTGGACGGCCCGGCGCTCGACGCCGGTGATCCCCGAGGGGATGCAGATCACCATCCGGGGCTTGGCCCAGCGGTTGCGCTGGTGCACCCGCTGGATGAAGTAGCGGAGCATCTTCTCGCAGATGTCGAAGTCGGCGATGACGCCGTCACGAAGCGGACGGATCGCCTCGATGTGCCCCGGCGTGCGGCCCAGCATCCGCTTCGCCTCGGCGCCGACCGCGAGGATGTCGCCGGTGCGGTTGTTGATGGCGACGATCGACGGCTCGTCGAGCACGATCCCCTGCCCCCGCACGTACACGACCGTGTTCGCCGTGCCGAGGTCGACGGCCATGTCGCGGCCGATCACGTTGGAGTACCAGGGCGTGGTCATCGAAGGCCTTGCAGAGTGGGAGCCACGAGACTGCCAGGCTAGGCCCTGCTGTGGGGGGGGTCCAGCCGCGGGGGGTGGTCCCCCGCGGTCCTGGTCGACCGGATCAGCCGGTGGGCGCGGCGCCTCGAACGGGTCCATGGGCGACAAGTTTCCCAGCCCGGCACTGGGTTTCCGCGCATTTGGCTGTCCGGGAGCCTCGGGCCCGGCGGCCCGGAACCGGAGCCGGTTGGTTCAGCCCGCGAGCGACGGGAAGAAGAGCCCTATTTCACGTTCGGCCGACTCGGGCCCGTCGGACCCGTGGACCAGGTTCTCGCCGGTCTCGAGTGCGAGATCCCCCCGGATCGTGCCGGGCGCCGCCTCACGGGGGTTCGTCGCCCCCATGAGGCCCCGCACGACCTTCCAGGTGTCGGGACCTCCCTCCACCACCATCGCCACGAGCGGGCTCCGGGTGATGAAGGTGACGAGCTCGCCGAAAAAGGGGCGCTCGCGGTGCTCATCGTAGTGCCGCCCGGCCAGGTCGGCGTCGATCTGGCGCAGCTCCATGGCGACGACCGTCAGCGACTTGCGTTCGAGCCGCTGCACGATCTCGCCGACGAGACCACGTTCGACGGCATCGGGCTTGCACAGGACGAGGGTTCGAGTGCTCATGAGGGCCAGAGAGTATCCGTTGACCCGGTGAGGGCGCCGCGGGCGGCGCCGACGGTGTAGAGGGAGCCGGTGACGACCACCTGAGCGTCGGGGCCGGTCACGAGGAGCGCCCGCGCGACGGCTGCCGGGACCTCCTCCACGACCTCGACCCGATCGGGGTCCATCCCGGCCGCCGCGGCCGCCGTGGCCACCTCTTCGGGCGCCAGGGCCCGCGCGCTCGGGGGTCGACAGCACACGAGGCGGGCCACGTCGGGGACACCGAGCGCGGCGAGCATCTCCGCCGGATCCTTCTCGCGCAACAACCCGACGACCAGGGTGCGCGGGCCGGACGGGAACCCCTCGGCGATCGCAGCCGTGAGCGCCTCGGCGCCCGCCACGTTGTGCGCCCCGTCGAGCAGCACGAGCGGTTGGTGGCCCATCACCTCGAGTCGACCGGGCGATGTCGCCTGTGCGAGCACCTCGGCCACGACGTCGTGACCGAGCGCCCGCCCGAGGAACGCCTCGGCGGCCGCGACCGAGATCGCCGCGTTGTCGGCCTGGTGGGCGCCGTGCAGCGACAGGAAGACGTCCGGGTACTCGCCCTCGGGGGTGAAGATGCTCACGACTCGTCCGCCGTGGGCGAGGGCGTTCGCGCGCAGTCCGAAGTCGCGGTCGCGCTGCCACGCGGTCGCGGGGTCACGGGCGTCGAAGTGCGACCGCAGTGCGGGGTCCGTCTCCCCCAGCACGAGCGTCGCGCCCTTCTTGACGATGCCCGCCTTCTCGGACGCGATGTCGTCACGGGTCGGACCCAGGTACTCGACGTGGTCGACGCTGATGTTCGTGATCACCGCGACAACGGCGTCGACGACGTTGGTCGCATCCCAACGACCGCCGAGACCGACCTCGAGCACCGCTGCCTCCGCTGCCGTGTCGGCGAAGTGGCGGAACGCCGCGCCGGTCAGGATCTCGAAGTAGCTCGGGGGCGCCGGAAGGTGCGGCTCGACGTCGGCGACGACCATGAGCAGCGCGGCGAGGTCCGCGTCGGTGATCGGCGTGGCGTCCCGGACGATCCGCTCGTTGACGCGCTCGAGGTGCGGCGACGTGTACGAGCCCACGGCGATGCCGTTGCCGACCAACAGCGCGGTCGTGAGCCGCGTCACCGAGGTCTTGCCGTTGGTCCCGGTGACGTGGATCGCGGGCACGTCGAGCTGGGGCGAGCCGAGCAGGGCGGCGAGCGCCTCCATGCGGTCGAGCGTCGGGTGGCTCGCACGCCGCGACTCGCCGGCGGGCACGCCCATCGACTCGAGGTTCACGTGGGCCTCGAGCCAGGCCCAGGGGTCCGGCTCCATCAACTGCCCGGCTCCATCAACTGCCCGGCTCCATCAACTGCGCGGCTCTGGCAGCGGCCCGGCCATCATGCGTCGTCCGGCGGCACCAGCTCGACGGCGACGGTCGGCTCGCTCGACGCCGCGTCTTCGACGAGCTCCACCGTGTTGGCCCGCGCGGCCTCGCGCACGTCGTCGACGACCGTGCGGAGCAGCGCGAGACGCTCCGAGGTGTCGGTCACGGTCACGAGCGCGGCCTCGGTCCCGAGCGAGCGCTGGCTCTCCGTCTTCGCCTTGCGCACGGACCCGAGGATCGCCGCGGCGACCGCGTACGCCGCCGCGTCACCGTCGGAGGCAGCGGCGCGCACGGAAGCCGACTCGGGCCAGGGCGACCGATGGATCGAGCTCTCCTGCCACCAGGACCAGGCCTCTTCCGTGACGAACGGGACGTGCGGCGCGAACAGGCGCAACAGCACACCCAGCGCGAGCGCGAGCGTCGCCCTCGCCGACCCGGCGCCGGGATCGCCGTCGTCGCGATAGGCGCGCTGCTTGACGAGCTCGAGGTAGTCGTCGCAGAAGGCCCAGAAGAACCGTTCGGTACGTTCCAGGGCCCGCGCGTAGTCGAACCCCTCGAACGCCGCGGTCACCTCGTCGACCAGACCCGCCAGATCGGCGAGCAGCGCTCGATCGAGCGCCACGGTGACGGCGGCGGGGTCGACCGGTCCGACCGCATCGTCGCCGATGACGCCGAGGGCGAACTTGGTCGCGTTCAGGATCTTGATCGCGAGGCGGCGCCCGACCTTCATCTGGCCCTCGTCGAACGCAGTGTCGGTTCCCGGTCGACCGCTCACCGCCCAGTACCGAACGGCGTCGGACCCGTACTGCTCGAGCGTCGCCATCGGCGTCACGACGTTGCCCTTGGACTTCGACATCTTCTTGCGGTCGGGGTCGAGCACCCAACCGGAGATCGACGCGTGGCGCCATGGCAGCCCGTCGAACTCGAGGTGCGCGCGCACGATCGTCGAGAACAACCAGGTGCGGATGATCTCGTGGGCCTGCGGCCGGAGGTCCATGGGATAGGTCGCCGCGAACCTCGCGGCATCTTCTTCCCAGCCGCAGGCGATCTGCGGGGAGAGCGACGACGTCGCCCAGGTATCCATGATGTCGGGATCGGCGGCGAAGCCCCCGGGCCGGCCGCGTTGCGCCTCGGTGTAGCCGTCGGGGACGTCGCTCGACGGATCGATCGGCAGCCGTTCCTCCGACGGGAGCAGCGGGTGGTCGTGGTCCGGGAGCCCGTCGTCGTCGAGCGGGTACCACAACGGGAACGGGACCCCGAAGAAGCGTTGGCGGCTGACGAGCCAGTCGCCGTTGAGCCCCTCGACCCAGGACTCGTAGCGGGCGCGCATGTACTCGGGGTGCCACTGGAGCTCGCGGCCGCGCGCGAGCAGCGCAGCGCGCAGGTCGGCGTCGCGCCCGCCGTTGCGGATGTACCACTGGCGGGTCGTGACGATCTCGAGCGGGCGCTCGCCCTTCTCGTAGAACTTCACGGCGTGCACGACCGGCTTCGGCTCGCCGACCAGGTCGCCGGACTCCGCGAGCAGCTCGACGACCCGCTTCTGGGCCTGCTTGACCGTGAGCCCCGCGAGCGCGGCCCACGACGCGCGCCGCGCGTCGGTATCACCGAGCTCGGCCGGTGGCTCGGCCTCGATGCGCCCGTCCCGGCCCAGGATGCTGCGCGTCGGGAGGTCGAGCTCGCGCCACCACGTGACGTCGGTGAGGTCGCCGAAGGTGCAGATCATCGCGATGCCCGAGCCCTTCTCGGGATCGGCGAGTGCGTGCGCGAGCACCGGCACCTCCACCCCGAAGAGCGGAGTGCGCACCGAGGTGCCCATCAGCGGGCGGTAACGATCGTCGTCGGGATGCGCGACCAGGGCCACACACGCGGGGATGAGCTCGGGACGGGTCGTCTCGATCACGACGCCGGCGGGGTCACCATCCCGCGCGAACCGCACGGCGTGGTACGCGCCGGGCATCTCCCGGTCCTCGAGCTCGGCCTGGGCGACCGCGGTGCGGAAGTCGACGTCCCAGAGCGTGGGCGCCTCCGCCTGGTACGCCTCGCCGCGTGCGAGGGTCCGGAGGAAGGCCCGTTGGGACGCCCGCTGGGCCCGCGCCCCGACCGTCGTGTAGGTCATGGACCAGTCGACCGAGAGCCCGAGGTGGCGCCACAGCTCCTCGAACTTGCGCTCGTCCTCTGCTACGAGCCGTTCGCAGAGCTCGACGAAGTTGGGGCGGGACACGGCAACCGCCCGCTTGGGCGGCTTCTCGGGGGGCACGAAGCCCGGATCGTGCTGGAGCGTCGGGTCGCACCGGACCCCGAAGTGGTTCTGGACCCGGCGCTCGGTGGGCAGACCGTTGTCGTCCCATCCCATCGGGTAGAAGACGTCGCGACCGCACATGCGCTGGTAGCGGGCGATCGTGTCGGTGTGGGTGTACGAGAAGACGTGCCCGACGTGCAGCGACCCACTGACCGTCGGCGGCGGCGTGTCGATCGAGAACACCTCCGACCGCGGCCGCCCCCCGTCGAAGGCGTACGTCCCGTCGGCCTCCCAACGCGCCGACCAACGGTCCTCGAGCCCGTCGAGCGAGGGCTTCTCCGGCACTCCCATAAGGGGATTCTACGGATCAGCCCCGCCCCGCCCCGTTTCCAAGCGAGCCGAGGGTGGCATCTCGCGGGGGCGGTGGGGCCGCCGCGGACGCACTGGGCTTCGGAGGAAGCGGTGGTCCCGCCGCCCCCGCTTCAATTTCCCGAGCGAGCCGAGGGTGGCATCTCGCGGGGGCGGTGGGGCCGCCGCGGACGCACTCTGCTCCCGAGCGAGCCGACGTGTGCGCCTCGTGGGGGGCGGTCGGGTCGCCGCGGACGCACTGGGCTTCGGAGGAAGCGGTGATCCGGCCGGCCCCCCACCCAACGGTGACGCGTCAGGCGGTGCGACGGTCTTCGGCCGTCGTGATGATCGTCGGCGCCATGTGCTCGAGGACGACGGCGCCGTCGACCACGCACCGGGCGACGTCGGTGCGGCTGGGCAGGTCGTACATCAC
>JAWOIO010000082.1:0-5645 GCA_046484625.1 Acidimicrobiia bacterium | reverse complement strand
GAGCTCGCCGAGGTGGTCCTCCCCTTCAGCTCCGAAGCGCCGTCCGAGTCCGAGCTGCGCCTCGCGCAGGCGCAGCTGGTCGGCTGGCTGGAGGGCCTGTTCCACGGGATCCAGGCCACGCTGTTCACCCAGCAGGCGATGGCCCAGGGCCAGTTCGAGGAGATGCGGCGACGTCGGGCCCTGGAATCGGGTATCCCGGGCGCGCCCGGTGGGCCAGGCGCCGGACCCGGCGGCGCCGGACCCGGGGGCGAAGGATCCGGGGGCGACGGAACCCAGCCGAGCGGCTACCTCTAGGCCGACCACAATGGCCCGATGACCGCCTCCGCCGTCCAGCCGGACCCGTCCGCCGACCTCACCCCCGACGAGGAGTGGGAGCCGGCGTCGTGGCGCGCCCGCGCCGCGGCCCAGCAACCCGACTGGCCCGACGCCGAGGCCCTCGAGGCCGCGCTCGACCAGCTCCGGGCGATGCCCCCGCTCGTCTTCGCCGGCGAGGCGCGCACGCTCACCGAGCACCTCGCGCTGGCCCACGAGGGACGCGCCTTCCTCCTCGTCGCCGGGGATTGCGCCGAGTCGTTCCAGGCGTTCTCGGCCGACGCCATCCGCGACAAGCTGCGGGTGATCCTCCAGATGTCGGTCGTGCTCACCTACGGCAGCGGTGTCCCCACGGTGAAGGCGGCGCGGATCGCCGGGCAGTTCTCGAAGCCGCGCTCGTCCGACACGGAGACCCGCGACGGCGTCACGCTCCCGAGCTTTCGCGGCGACTCCGTGCACGACTTCCAGTTCGACGAGTCGTCGCGCCGTCCGGACCCACAACGTCTGGTCCAGGCCTACCACCAGTCGGCGGCCACCCTGAACCTCGTCCGCGCCTTCGCGAAGGGCGGCTTCGCCGACCTGTCGCGCGTCCACGCCTGGAACCAGGAGTTCGTCGCGAGCAGCCCGGAGGGGCGTCGCTACGAGGCCGTCGCGGGTGAGATCGAGCGCGCGCTCCAGTTCATGCGGGCGTGTGGGATCGACCTCGAGGCCGAGCTCCAGCTCCACGAGGTCGACGTCTTCACCGCGCACGAGGCACTCCTCCTCGGCTACGAGGAGGCGCTCACCCGCCGCGACTCGATCACCGACGACTGGTACGACTGCTCGGCCCACCTCCTGTGGGTGGGCGAGCGGACCCGCGACCTCGACGGCGCCCACGTCGAGTTCCTGAGCGGCGTCCACAACCCCATCGGGGTGAAGCTCGGCCCGAGCGTCACTCCCGCCGAGGCCGTCGCACTGTGCGACCGTCTGGATCCCCTGCACACGCCCGGCCGCCTCGTCCTGTTCAGCCGCATGGGTGCCGACCGTGTGAGCGATGCCCTTCCCCCGCTGCTCGACGCGGTTGCCGCGTCCGGGCACCCGGTGGTGTGGGCCTGCGACCCGATGCACGGGAACACGTTCCAGCACGACAGCGGGTACAAGACCCGCCGCTTCGAGGACATCATGCGCGAGCTGCGCGGCTTCTTCGATGCGTGTCGGGGCGCGGGGGTGTGGCCGGGAGGCGTGCACATCGAGCTCACCGGCGAGAACGTGACGGAGTGCCTCGGCGGTGCCGACGCCGTGCTCGGGGACCACCTGGAGCAACGGTACGAGACGATGTGCGATCCCCGCCTCAACGCCCGGCAGTCGCTCGACCTCGCGTTCGAGGTCGCCGAGCTGCTCCGGCGTTGAGCGCGCCCGATCGATGACCTTCGACCAGACCGGCGCCAACGAGGGGCTCATCGAGGACCTGTACGCCGACTACCTCGAGAACCCGGCCCTCGTGCCCGAAGCCTGGCGCGACTACTTCGCCGGGCAGCCCACCGGGAACGGCCCGGGCGCTGCGACCTCTCCTGCACCGACGCCGGCCACCGCACCACCGGCCGCGTCGACCACCCCGGCGCCCGCGCCCACCGGCGACGCGCCCCCTCCCCCGGTCGTCGATGCCCGCCAGACCCTGCGTGGCGCCAGCGCCCGCATCGCCGAGAACATGGCGCTCAGCCTGGCGGTCCCGACCGCCACGTCCGTGCGCACGGTCCCGGCGAAGCTCCTCTCGGTCAACCGCCAGATCCTCAACAACCACCTCGGACGCACCGGCCGCGGCAAGGTCAGCTTCACGCACCTCATCGCGTTCGCCGTCGCGCGTGCGCTGCGCGAGTTCCCGAACCTCAACTCCCACTACGAAGAGGTCGACGGGAGCCCGACGGTCGTGCGTCACGAGCACGTGAACCTCGGACTGGCAGTGGATCTCGAGAAGTCCGACGGATCCCGAACCCTCGTGGTACCCAACATCCAGCAGGTCGAGACGCTCGACTTCGCCGGCTTCTGGGAGGCGTACGAGGCACTCATCGTCCGGGTGCGCGCCGGGCAGATCTCGCCCGACGACTTCGCCGGCACGACCGCAACGATCACCAACCCCGGGATGATCGGCACGGTGCACTCCGTGCCCCGGCTCATGCCCGGTCAGGGCTTCATCGTCGGGGTCGGCGCGATCGGGTTCCCGTCGGAGTACGAGGGTGCCGATCCCCAGGCGCTGGCGAACCTCGGGGTGAGCACGGTCACCACGCTCACGAACACCTACGACCACCGCATCATCGGCGGTGCCGAGAGCGGCGAGTTCCTCCGCCGCATCCACGCGCTCCTGCTCGGCGAGGACAGCTTCTACGACGACGCGTTCCAGAGCCTGAAGGTCCCGTACGAGCCGGCCCGCTGGGTGGTCGACCACGCGGCGCTCGATGAGGCCGACGCCCACGAGAAGGTCGTGCACGTCCACCAGCTCATCAACATGTACCGCGTGCGCGGTCACCTGATGGCGAACCTCGACCCGTTGAGCCGCCGCGAGCCGCGCACCCATCCGGAGCTCGACATCACGCACTACGGGCTCTCGATCTGGGACCTCGACCGCGAGTTCCCGACGGGCAGCCTCGGCGGCGGCAGCCAGCGACGCCGACTCCCCCTGCGCGAGATCCTCGGGATGCTGCGCGACGCGTACGCCCGCACCGTGGGCGTCGAGTACATGCACATCCAGGAGTTCGACCAGAAGGAGTGGATCCAGCGTCACGTCGAGCACCCCGTGGAGGAACCCGCCCACGAGGAGAAGCGGCGCATCCTCGAGCGGCTCAATGCGGCGGAGGCGTTCGAGCGGTTTGTGCACACCAAGTACCTCGGGCAGAAGCGCTTCAGCCTCGAGGGGGCCGAGACGCTCATCCCGATGCTCGACGCCCTCAACTCCGCCGCGGCCGACACCGGCATCGCCGAGGTCGTGATGGGGATGGCGCACCGGGGCCGGCTCAACGTCCTCGCGAGCGTCCTCGGGAAGTCGTACTCCCAGATCTTCCGTGAATTCGAGGGCGAGCTCGACCCCGCGAGCACGCAGGGCTCGGGCGACGTGAAGTACCACCTCGGCGCGACCGGCAAGCACCTGTCGCCGAACGGACGCTCGGTCGCCCTCACACTCGCGGCGAACCCGAGCCACCTCGAGGCCGTCGACCCGGTCGTCGAGGGGATGGCGCGCGCCAAGGGCGACCTCCAGGGTGACGTGTCCGGAGCTGCGGTGCTCCCGGTGCTGATCCACGGCGACGCGGCGTTCGCCGGGCAGGGCGTGGTGGCCGAGACGTTCAACCTCTCCGAGGTCGAGGGCTACGACGTCGGCGGCACCGTGCACATCGTGGTGAACAACCAGCTCGGGTTCACCACGTCACCCGAGGCCGGGCGCTCGTCGGTGTACGCGACCGACGTCGCGAAGATGGTGCAGGCCCCGATCTTCCACGTGAACGGCGACGACCCGGAAGCCGCGGTCCGGGTGATCCGGCTCGCGTTCGCGTTCCGGCAGGAGTTCCAGAAGGACGTCGTCGTCGACCTCGTCTGCTACCGCCGCTACGGGCACAACGAGAGCGACGAGCCCGCGTTCACGCAGCCGAAGATGTACTCGCTGATCGCCGAGCGGCCGTCGATCCGCGATCTCTACACGAACCAGCTCGTCGCCAAGGGGGACCTGTCGGCGGAGGAGTGCGAAGCCGCGGTCGCCGACTTCCGGAGTCGTCTCGACCAGGCGTTCGAGGAGACGCACGCGCCCCACGAGACCGGGATCGACGGGCTGGGTTCCGCGCTCGACGCGCCGGAGCCCGCGAGCGGGGACTCATCGGCATCGACAGCGGTGACTGCGGAGGCGTTGCGCACCATCGTCGACCGTCTGACGACGTTCCCCGAGGGCTTCGAGGTCCACCCGAAGCTGGAGCGCGTTCTGCTCACAGGCCGGGCGACCTTCGACGGGGGCGAGGTCGACTGGGCGCTCGCCGAGGCGTGCGCCTTCGGGACGATGCTGCTCGAGGGCACCCCCGTCCGCCTGGCCGGCCAGGACACGCGCCGCGGCACGTTCAGCCAGCGCCATGCGACGCTCGTGGATCACCGCACGGAGGACGAGTACTCACCGCTCGCGCACCTCTCGCCCGACCAGGCGCCGCTCCGGCTCTACGACTCGGTGCTCTCGGAGTACGCCGCGCTGGGGTTCGAGTACGGGTACTCGGTGGCCGACCCGGCGTCGTTCGTCGCGTGGGAAGCCCAGTTCGGGGACTTCGCGAACGGGGCCCAGATCATCGTCGACCAGTTCCTCGTGGCGGCCGAGGACAAGTGGGGTCAGCGCTCCGCACTCACGTTGCTGCTCCCGCACGGGTTCGAGGGTCAGGGGCCGGAGCACTCCAGCGCCCGGCTCGAGCGCTTCCTCGCACTCTGTGGCGAGGACAACCTGCGCGTCGTGTACCCGTCGACTGCAGCGCAGTACTTCCATGTGCTGCGCCGCCAGGCGCGCGCCGCACACCGGGTCCCGCTGATCTGCTTCACCCCGAAGCGCTATCTCCGGATGCCGCAGTCCCGCTCGCCGATCGGTGAGCTCACGGGTGGCACCTTCGAGGCGGTCCTCGACGACCGCGCCGGCTCGTCGCTCGCTCGCCAGAACGTCGCCCGGGTGCTGCTGTGCGCCGGGAAGCTCGGCCACGAGCTGATGGACGTCCGCGACGAGCGCAACGCGAACGTCGCCGTGGTCCGGGTGGAGCAGCTGTACCCGTGGCCGGAGACCGCCCTCGTCGACGCGCTCGCGGGGTATCCCAACGCCACCGAGGTCTGGTGGGTCCAGGAGGAGCCGGCGAACATGGGCGCCTGGAACTACGTGCACGGGAAGCTGCTGCGCCTCACCCGCCCGCGGGGCGCCGACCTGCGCCACATCGCCCGACGGGCGAGCCCGAGCCCGGCCACCGGCAGCCACATGGTCCACGAGCGCGAGCAGGCCGAGCTCCTCGCCACCGCCCTCTCCTCACCGGGCTGACCGGCCCCGGCAGACGCCCGATCAGGCGAGCGGTGCTGCGGGGGCGGGCTCGGCGTCGGAACGACCCCACTCCTGCTCGTACTCGGCGTGCTGGCGCTCGACGTCCTCGGTGCGCGCCCGCGCGGGGAGGAACCGCGCGACCGCGAGCGCGCCGACGACCGCGGCCCCGGCGGCGACCCAGAGCCCCGAGTGGAACCCCTCGACGAAGGCCTCCTTGGCCGCGCCCGCGACCGCCGGGTCGTTCCCGGCAAACGTGAGCGCCGCGCCCACAGACTCCTTGGCCGCGTCGATCGCCTGCTCCGGCAGACCGGCACCC
>JAWOIO010000139.1:0-5964 GCA_046484625.1 Acidimicrobiia bacterium | reverse complement strand
CGGGGCGGGCCAGACGTGGGAGTGCACGTTCACGAACACGCTTCATACCGCGACGTTCACGGTCCGCAAGGACTTCAGCGACAACAGCCAGGCCGGTGTGACGGTGAGTCTGGCGTGCACGGGTTCGCCGGGGGGGACGGTGATCAACGTCGACACCACCGCGTCGGAGGCCAACCCGGCGAGCTTCACGGTGAACGGCTTCGGCACCACCACCGGGACGACCTGCACCGCGACCGAGACCGCGGTCCCGGCCGGCTACACCAGCTCTGGGACGTGCACCGCGTCGCTGGCCGACGGTGAGTGCACGATCGTCAACACGCTGAACGTGGTGCCTCCCGCGCCTCCCGCGCCTCCTGTGAACACGGCGACGTTCACGGTGCGCAAGGACTTCTCCGATGACAACCCTGCCTCCGTGCCCATCAGGCTCTCGTGCACCTCGGGGACGGTGGCGGCCAACGACGCCACGGCGTCGGAGGCGGACCCGGCGGACTTCACGGTGTTCGGATTCACGGGCTCGCCGTCGTGCACGGCCACCGAGGATCCCGTGCCGGACGGCTACACGAGCTCCGGGCCTTGCACCGCCTCCTTGGTCGCGGGCACGGGCAGCTGCACCATCACCAACACGGCCGACACCGCAGAGGTCGTGAGGGTTCCGCGGGTGCGCCCGGTCTCGTCGGTTCGACTGCGTGCCCTGGTCGCGGGTGAGTTCCTGCGACTGTCGGGCACCGCTCCCGACGGGTGCGACCCGATCCTGGCCATCGACGGCGAGTCCCGCGGGCGGGTCGACACTGCTCGCGACGGCACCTTCGACATCAGCTACCGAACGACCGATCTGGCCGCCGGGCGCCACGTCGCCACCGTGGTCTGCTCGAGTCGCAACGCGACCTTGCTCAGCAAGGTCTTCTGGGTAGCGGCGCCGGTCACCAGCTCGAACATCGTCCTCGTGGCGCTGGCGTCGCTGCTCGTGCTGCTCGCGATCGGCTGGGTCGGGCTCCGGACACTGACGGGCAACTAGGCCGCTGTCGTCGCTGCTCGTGCTGTTCGCGATCGGCTGGGTCGGTCCCCGGACGCGTCTACGAGGTGCATGAGGTGCTCTGGGACGAGTCCGACGACACCGAGGTGTCGACCCCGGCCTCGTAGGCGCCGAGGAGGCGGGCCGGTGAGCCCGGCCCCGGTCTGCGTCCCGCGCGACGCCGCGGGCCGACGTGCGGATCGTCCGCAACGGCTCCCGTGGGCTGCTCTGGCTGGAGTCCCTTCGCCGCCCGAGGGCGGCGCGACCTCCACTGCCGCGTCCAGGGTCGGTTGACCCGCGGGATAGCCTCTCAATCGATGGCCGACCAGGCGGAGTTCGCCGAGCTCGCGATGCCGTACATGGACCAGCTGTACTCGGCCGCGCTCCGCATGACCCGCAACCCGTCGGACGCCGAGGATCTCGTCCAGGAGACCTACCTGCGCGGCTACCGGGGGTTCGGCGGCTTCAAGGCCGGCACCAACCTCCGCGCCTGGCTGTTCAAGATCCTCACCAACACCTACATCAACACCTACCGCGCGAAGAAGCGTCGCCCCGACGAGACCGAGCTGGACGACAAGGAGGACTACGTCCTCTATCGGCGCATCGGTGGGCTCGAAGCCGCCGCGGCCGAGCGGACGCCGGAGTCCGAGGTGCTCGACGCCATGCCCGACGACGCGGTGAAGCAGGCGCTCGAGGCGTTGCCGGAGCAGTTCCGCATGGCCGTGCTGCTCGCCGACGTCGAGGGGTTCTCCTACAAGGAGATCGCGAAGATCATGGACGTTCCGGTCGGCACCGTGATGAGCCGGCTGCACCGGGGAAGAAAGCAGCTCCAGGTGCGGTTGTTGGACTTCGCACAGGAACGTGGCCTCGTACCCGAGCCCGCCGGCCGGCCGGCCGCGTGAGACGCTGAGGAAGCAGAGATGGACTGCGACAAGGCGTTCCACCGGATGTACCACTACCTCGACGGTGAGCTCACCGTCTGGCGGCGGTGGGTGATCACCCGGCACCTCGAACAGTGCCCGCCGTGCGGTCAGGGCTTCGAGTTCGAGGTCGAGCTCCGCCAGGTGATCGCGTCCCGATGTCGGGACGAGGTGCCCGAGGGTCTCCGCCGGCGGATCGCGGAGTCGATCGGCATGGAGTGGACCGAGACCGACCCGGCCTAGCATGACCCCGAGATCGTGATCAGCGGAGACCAAGAGATCGCGATCAGCAGAGACCAAGAGATCGCGATCAGCGGAGACCAAGAGATCGCGATCAGCAGAGAGAGGACGCCGGAGCTGATGCTCGCAGAAGCCCAGTACGCCTGGTTCTACTGGATCGCGCCGATCCTGGCGATCAGCTTCGTCGCTGTCGCGGTCGGGCTCTCGACCGGCTACATCCGCAAGGTCCTCATCCCCAGGTACCGGGGCAAGCGGGTCGAATGAGCGTCGCCGCGTCGCTCGAATCCGACGCGGACGCGAGTGCAGGGACGGGTGCGGACGCCTCGGTCGACTGGGGGCTCGCGTCGAGGGTTGCTCGGCGCGTCGCCGGGCGCGACGTCCTCGCCGACTCGTACCTCGCTCGGTCCCTCGAGGACGACTTCGATGCGGTCACGGCCGAGGCCGAGGTGCTCGTCGGCGCGCACACCGGCCTCGTCGCGGGCACCCGAGCGGTCGCGTCGGTCGTCGACCGCGGGTCGTGGGTCGACGCGAACGTGGCCTCGATGCGGCGGCTCCTCGGTCCCCTCACGGATCGCGTCGGGGAGCGGATGCGATCCGGCCTGTTGGCCGGCGTCGGTCGCACCGTCACGGGCACGGAGCTCGGACTGCTGCTCGGCTGGTTCAGCCAGCGCGTCCTCGGTCAGTACGACCTGCTCGTCCCCGACGACGCCGACCGCGGTCTGGATGGTGCCGAATCGGCCGAGGGAGACGCCGTCTACTACGTCGGCGCCAACATCCTCGCCATCGAGAAGCGGTTCGCGTTCCGCCCGCGCGACTTCCGTCTCTGGATCGCGATCCACGAGGTGACCCATCGGGCGCAGTTCCTCGGGGTCCCCTGGATGCGTGACTACTTCCTGGGACTCGTCGAAGGCGCGCTCGGTGGGATCGAGCCCGACCCGCGCAAGATCGTCACGGCCCTCCTGCGCGCCGCCGGCGAGATCCGAAGCGGGCAGAATCCCCTCGACGACGGCGGCATCGTCGCGATCCTCGCGACCCCGGAGCACCGTGCGGCGCTCGCCAAGGTGCAGGCCCTCATGTCGGTCCTCGAGGGTCACGGCAACCGGGTCATGAACGAGCTCGGGTCCGAGCACGTCGCCGGACAGGCCCGCATGGCCCGGGTGCTCCAGAGCCGGCGACGCACCCAGGGACTCGGCGGGCTGGTCGCGAAGCTGGTCGGGATCGACTCCAAGCTCCGCCAGTACGAGGTGGGCGAGGCGTTCGTGGCGGCGGTCGAGCGGGAGGCCGGACCGCGCGGGCTCGATCCCGTGTGGACGGGACCCGAGCTCCTGCCGACGGTCGGTGAGCTCTCGACGCCGACCGCCTGGCTCGCTCGGGTCGAGCGGGGCGATCCCGCCCCGGTGCCCGCATGACCGACGTCGCCGCCCCGTCCACGCACCGCGCCGCGCTCGCCCCGGTGTGGGACCGGCTCCGCGGGCTCGAGCGACTCGAGGCTCCGGTCGTCGTCGGCTGCTCCGGGGGCCCCGACTCGATCACCGCGCTCGCCGTGGCCGTCGCCGCCGGGCTCGAGCCCGTGGCGGTCCACGTGGACCATGGTCTCCGTGGCGACAGCGGGCGTGAGGCCGACACGGTCGCCCGAGTCGCGAGCGACCTCGGCGCGTCCTTCCACTCCTGCTCGGCGGCGGTGGCCCCCGGACCCAACGTCGAGGAGCGCGCGCGCGACGCGCGGTACGCCGCCCTCGAGGCCGCGGCCGACCTGGTCGGCGCGCACGCGATCCTGGTCGGCCACACTGCCGACGACCAGGCCGAGACCGTCCTCCTCGCCGTCCTGCGGGGGAGCGCGACTGCGGGGCTGGCGGCGATGGCGGTCCGGCGCGGTCGCATCGTCCGGCCGCTGCTCGACGTGCGTCGAGCAGAGACCGAGGTGTGTGCCGCGGCGCTCGGCACGGAGATCGTCCGGGACCCGACGAACGACGACCGCACCTATCGACGGGCATGGGTGCGCCACGAAGCGCTCCCGCTGCTCAACGCGGGAGCCGGGCGTGACCTCGTCCCCGTACTGGCGCGCCAGGCCGAGGTGCTGCGCACCGAGACCGAGTACCTCGACGAGCTCGCGCGCGTGGCATGGCCGCCCGAGTCCTCGAACCCGGTCGCGTCCGTTCTGGCGCGCCTTCCCGTCGTCCTCGCGCGCCGCGCGGTGCGACAGTGGCTCGGCACCCCGCCCCCGGGGTTCGACGAGGTCGAGCGGGTCCTGTCGGTCGCGCGGGGCGATTCAGTCGGCACCCAGCTCCGTGGAGGGCGCGCCGTGCGCCGCAGTGGCGGCGTGCTCCTGATCGACGACGACGCCGGTGCCGACGCCGGTGCCGGGCGATAGCGTGCCCGACGTGAGCCCGGACGTGACTGCGGAGACGATGTCCGACCCCGCGCTCGGACCGGTGGTGGTCTCGGCCGACGCCGTCGCGACTCGCGTGCGCGAGCTCGGTGCCGAGATCACCGACGACTACGCCGGCCGGGCGCCACTCCTCGTGGGGGTGCTGAAGGGGGCCGCGATGTTCATGAGCGACCTCTCCCGCGCCGTCGCGCTCCCGGTGGAGTTCGACTTCATGGCGGTGTCGTCGTACGGGTCGGCGACGAGGACGAGCGGCGTCGTCAGGATCATGAAGGATCTCGATCTCGATCTCTCCGACCGCGACGTGATCATCGTCGAGGACATCGTGGACTCCGGGCTGACACTCGCGTACCTCCGCAAGAACCTTGCCGCGCGCGGGCCGAAGTCGCTCGAGGTCTGCGCTCTCCTCGTGAAGGAGGGACTCCAGAAGGTCGAGCTCGACCTCAGGTACGTGGGCTTCCGCATCCCCCCGGCGTTCGTCGTGGGCTACGGACTCGACGTCGCCGAGCGGTACCGAAACCTCGACGAGGTTCGCGAGTACTGCGGACCCGAGCGCGCGTGATGAGCGTCGACCGCGAGCGGATCGAGCGGGCCGTGCTCGAGATCCTCGAGGCGATCGGGGAGGACCCTGAGCGCGACGGCCTCGCCCGAACCCCCGCTCGCGTGGCCGCGATGTACGAGGAGATCTTCGGCGGTCTGCACGAGGACCCGTCCCGGCACCTCACCGTCACCTTCGAGGCCGATCACGACGAGATGGTCATGGTGCGCGACATCCCCTTGTTCAGCCTCTGCGAGCACCACCTGGTGCCGTTCGCCGGCAGGGCCCACGTGGCCTACATCCCCGGTGAGGACGGCCGGATCACCGGTCTCTCCAAGATCGCCCGTCTGGTCGACGGGTTCTCGCACCGACCGCAGGTGCAGGAGCGTCTCACCACGCAGGTGGCCGACGCGCTGGTGCAGGAGCTGCAACCCCGGGGCGTGCTCGTGATGGTCGAGGCCGAGCACCTCTGCATGTCGATGCGGGGCGTCAGAAGCCCGGTGCGCTCACCGTGACGTCGGCGGTCCGGGGGCTCTTCAAGACCAGTCCGGCGACCCGATCGGAGGCCATGAGCCTCATCACGCATCCCGGGAACCGCCTCTAGGGCTTCGGCTCTAGGAGCCTGAGCGCCCTCGGCAGGCCTCGCCGTGGGGCCGATACGCTGCCGCCGTGATCCGGTGGTCCGACGTCTGTGCTCCGCGCGCTGCGGTGATGGGCATCGTCAACGTCACCCCGGACTCGTTCTCCGACGGTGGCCGCTACCTCGACCCCGACGCAGCCATTGCGCACGGGCTCGCGCTCGCCCCCGCCGGCGCCGCGATCCTCGACGTCGGCGGGGAGTCGACCCGACCCGGCGCCGAGCCGGTGG
>JAWOIO010000125.1:0-7404 GCA_046484625.1 Acidimicrobiia bacterium | reverse complement strand
GACGTGCTCATCGGATACTCGGCCGCGCGCACCGACCAGATCCACCTCGGATCCGCGATCTGCTCGCTGTCGCCGCGGAAGGAGCACCCGGTCCGTCACGCCGAGCGGGCGGCGATGCTCGATCACATCACCGACCATCGGTACGAGTTCGGGACCGGGCGGGGCGCCGGGAGCCACGAGGTCGCGACCTTCAACATCCTCGACGTGAGTACCACCAAGGCCGAGTGGGCCGAGGTGATCCGCGAGATCCCGCGGATGTGGGAGCAGCGGGACTACGACCACCAGGGCGAGCACTTCACCGTCCCGACGCCGCACAACATCCTGCCGAAGCCCTACGGCGCGGGTCACCCGCCGATCTGGGTCGCCTGTGGGAACCCGGGGACGTTCACAACGGCCGGGGAGATGGGCATCGGCGCGATCGCCTTCAACTTCGAGCCGATCCACAACCTCAAGGGCCGGGTGGATGCCTACAAGGAGGCGATCCAGTCCCCGACCGAGCAGATCGGGCAGTACAAGAACGACAACGTGATGATGACGAACGCCGTGATCTGCCTCGAGGACCGCGCGCGGGCTCGCGAGATCGCGATGAGCAAGGGTCGTGGCTACCTCGTGACGATGGTGAACATGTATCACGACACGATGCCGAAGTCGCCGGACGCGATCGTGTGGCCGAACCCCCCGGTGGAGGTGCCGTGGACCGAGGAGCTGCTCGACCAGCTCATCGCCGGTGGGTACCTGCTCTGCGGCACGCCCGACGAGGTGTGCGAGCAGGTGGTGCGCTACCAGGACGTTGGCTGTGATCAGGTGGTGTTCGGCCTGCCGGCCGAAGGGCTCGAGCACGAGGAGGCGCTCGAGATGATCGAGATCTTCGGGTCCAAGGTCATCCCCGAGTTCGACCAGGATCCGGTGCACTCGACGACGCGCTACCGCGAGCAGGCGAAGCGACAGTTCCCCGAGTTCGCACACCCGGTGCCCGACGTGAAGGTCGACGTCATCCCGACCACGGCGATCCTGCCGCTCTCCGGCTAGCCGTCCACGGGTCGACCGACGCACCGCGTGCCGCCACGCTGGGAGACCGGAACGATCCGCCATCGGAAGGGGTTCCACGAGCATGGAGCTGGCCGCACTGCCCGAGCACTTTGTCGCGACCCGCACCGAGGTGCAGCGCGTCGCGACGCATGTCCTCGCCCGCCGCCGCTTCGACCTGGTCGGCAAGTTCGGGCTCCGGGCGACCCCCGGAGGTGTGGGCATGCCGTCGGCCGGATCGGAGCACGAGGTCACGCGGGTCGCCGGCACGACGCTGTTCCGTGAAGTGACCGGCTCGGAGGCCGGGACGACCACCCTCGACCTCACCGGAGCGACCCTCGCAGACGCGGCGGTGCTCGCCGGCGTCGACCTCACGACGGAGTTCCAGGCCGGCCACGACACGCCGCCCGTGGGCGATCCGGCCGCTCGCCTCGCCATCGACCCACCCTCGGCGTCGGCGTTGGCAGTGTGGTTCGACTTCAGCTGGGGTGTGATCGACGCAGTCGTTGCGTCGCTCCCGCCCGAAGCGGAGCCGTCGGTCCTCCAGCTCTGGCCCGAGCATTTCGATGCAGGGTGTGATGTCGCGGTGTCACCGGGGCGGCGGACGAACCTCGGGGCGTCGCCCGGCGACGTCGCGATGCCCGACCCGTATCTCTACGTCGGTCCGTGGGACGACGCCCGCCCCGGGGACACCTCGTACTGGAACGCCTCCTTCGGTGCGGTGCTCGGCTATGGCGATCTGATGGCGGCCGACGATCCTCGTGCGACCGGCATCGCGTTTCTCCGTCGCGGGCTCGAGCTCCTCGCAGGATGACGGGGAGCGCATGAGGGTCCAGTTCCACTTCGACGTGATGTGCCCGTGGGCGTACCAGACGTCGCTGTGGATGCGCGAAGTCCGGGACCACTCCGACGTCGAGGTCGACTGGCGGTTCTTCAGCCTCGAGGAGATCAACCGGGCCGAGGGCAAGAAGCACCCGTGGGAACGTGAATGGTCGTACGGCTGGTCGATGATGCGCATCGGCGCGTACTTGCGGCGCACCGACATGGCGCTGCTCGACCAGTGGTACCTGGCTGCCGGAACGGCGCTCCACGTCGATGGTCGGAAGCCGCATCGCAAGGAGGTTGCCGAGGCGTTGCTCGGCGAGCTCGGCCTCGATCCGGGGACCGTCGACTCGGCACTCGCCGACGCGACGACCAACGACGAGGTGCGCGTCGAGCACGAGCAGGTCACAGATCTCGGGTTCTTCGGGGTCCCGACGCTGCGGTTCGACAACGGGCAGGCCCTGTTCGGACCGGTCCTCATCGAACCGCCGGTCGGTGACGCGGCGTTGCGCCTCTGGGACCACGTACTCGGCCTGACGGAGTTCCCGCACGTGTACGAGATCAAGCGTCCGAAACGCCGCGACGACCTCGCAGCGATCGCGCGGACGTTCGAGCCCTACCTCGACGCCCGCGACTGGGAGACGATCCAGAATCCGGCGCCCTGAGATCGCGGGTCTCAGCGCGGTGCGCGAGGCATGCCGAGGCCGACCATCGCGATGATGTCGCGCTGGACCTCGTTGGTGCCGCCACCGAACGTGAAGATCGTCTGCGCCCGGTAGTTGCGTTCGAGCTTCCCGGCCAACATCGCCCCGGTTGACCCTTCCTCGAGATAGGCGTGCTGGCCGACGATCTCCATGAGCGCCCGGTAGACCTCGAGTGAGAGCTCGGTGCCGAAGACCTTCGTCGCCGACGCGTCGGCGGGGTTGAGGCCTACGGTCGACGCCCAGGCGACCTTCCAGTTCATGAGGCGGAGCACCTCGACGCGGGCGTGGGTGCGGGCGAGGGTGGTCTGCACCCATTGGTCGTCGATGACCCGTCGTCCGTCAGGACGGGTGGTCGCGATCGCCCACTCGCAGACGTCGTGGATGCTGCGGAGGATCCCGGATGCCGGGCAGATCGCGATGCGCTCGTGGTTGAGCTGGTTCGTGATGAGCTTCCAGCCCTCGTTCTCGACGCCGACGAGGTTCTCGGCGGGGACGCGGAGGTCCTCGTAGAACGTCGCGCTCGTGAACTCGCCTGCCATCGTGCGCAGTGGTGTCCACGAGAAGCCGGGGGTGTCGGTCGGGACGAGCAGCACCGAGAGCCCCTTGTGCTTCTTGGCCGACGGATCGGTGCGCACCGCGAGCCAGACGTAGTCGGCGTGCTCGATCGCGCTGGTGAACAGCTTCTGGCCATTCACCACGTACTCGTCGCCATCTCGGACCGCGCGCGTCTGGAGCGAGGCGAGGTCGGTGCCAGCGGTCGGCTCGGTGTAGCCGATCGCGAAGTGCATCTCGCCCCGGAGGATCTTCGGGAGGATGCGGCGCTTCTGCTCGTCGGTTCCGAGCGCCATCAGCGTGGGCCCGACGCTGTTCAGCGTGAGGAGGGGGAGCGGTACACCGGCCCAGTGGGACTCCTCGACGAAGATCGTCTGGTCGGCAACGCTGCGACCCTGGCCGCCGTATTCGACGGGCCAGCCCAGTCCGAGCCAGCCGTCCTGGCCCATGCGGCGGACGTATCGGGTGTAGGTCGACCCTCCGGAGTCGTCGGCCCCGATCTCGTCGACGAGCCCGCTGAAGTACGTGCGCAGCTCGGCCTGGAGCGCGAGCTGATCGTTGGTGAGTGCGAGTCGCATCCCGTGTCGCTAGTAGGGGCGGTCGCCGACGATGCTGGCCCGCTCCATGATCCGGACGTCGGGCCAGTAGTCGGATGCCGCGTAGTGCTGCACCGCTCGGTTGTCCCAGAACGCCACCGAGTGCGGCTCCCACCGGAACCGGCACTGGTACTCGATCGTGTCCGACTGGCGGGAGAGGAGGTCGATCAGCGCGGTGCTCTCGTCCGGATCGAGCCCCTGGATGTGGTGGACGAACAGGCGGTTGACGTAGAGCAGGCGTCGACCGGTCTCGGGGTGCGTCCGCACGACCGGGTGCTCGACCGGAGGGAACTTCGCGCGCATCTCGGCCTTGGCCGCGTCGTCGACCTGGTGTCCGAAGGCCTGGACGTAGTCGTGCACCGCGACCAGGTCGTCGATCCGAGCGCGCATCTCGTCGTCGAGACCCTCATACGCGGCGTACATGTCGCAGAACAACGTGTCACCGCCAGTGGGTGGGACCTCGATCGCGTGGAGGATCGCGCCCATCGACGGCGTCTCCCGCCAGGTGACGTCGTGGTGCCACGCGTTCTCGTACCCGCCGACGTCGGCGGACTTCTCGAAGCGGACGAGCTCGGGATGGTCCGGGTTGGGCGGGATGAACGGGTGGATCTCCAGGTCGCCGAAGCGCCGCGCGAAGGCGAGATGACGGGCCTGGTCGATCGGCTGGTCGCGGAAGAAGATGACCTTGAAGTCGAGGAGCGCCTGGCGGATCTCGGTGATCACC
This sequence comes from Acidimicrobiia bacterium, assembly GCA_046484625.1. GTDB lineage: Bacteria > Actinomycetota > Acidimicrobiia > IMCC26256 > PALSA-555 > DASUAO01. The sequence goes on along the minus strand of JAWOIO010000125.1, from coordinate 2,980 downwards.
TCATCGGGGAGGTCCTGGGTGAGGTCGATGCCGCTGAGCTCGGCGCCGAGGGTGGCCCCCACCGGGGTGGCGTCGAAGTGCTCCCACGTGAGGGCTGCGAGGCGGGCGCGCTCCTCGTGCAGGTGGCCGACGGGGCCCACGTACACGTCGTACCGGTCGAAGCGCATCCGCTGGGAGCGCAGGTGCGCACCGGGATCCTCCTGGGCCGAGGAGAAGTCGGTCGTAGTGGTCATGGTCGTGCTCCCTCGTCGCGATGCGGTCAGGCCGGAAGCCCGACCGGAGACCCTAGCGAGGATCGGGTCCGCCCCGACTCAGCCGATGACCTGCGTGACCCGTCCGGTGTCGACGTCGTAGAGGAACCCGGCGACCACCAGGTCGTCGGGGAGCAGCGGACACGCGCGCACCTTCTCGATGTCGGCCCGCAGGACGGCGTCGGTGTCGGAGACGGTCAGGAACTCCCACTCGGAAGCGTCAGCACCGCGGAGTTCGCCGATCTTCTCGCGCAGCTCGTCGTCGGTGGCACTCGTCATCGCGCAGTCGGTGTGGTGGATGACCGCGATCCGATCGATGCCGAACAGGTTCACGCCGAGGACGAGGGTGCGCAGCGCGTCGTCGGTGATGCGGGCACCGGCGTTGCGGAAGATCTTGGCGTCGCCGGGGACGAGCCCCAGCATCTGGAGTGGCTCGATCCTGGAGTCCATGCAGGTCACCACCGCGAGAAGTCGCTTCGGACTCGCCAGGATCCCCGCGAGGGCGAAGGTGCCCGCGTAGTCGGCGTTGGCGTCGAGGATGTCGTCGAACATCAGTCGGCTTCCTTCGGTACGGCCTCCACGTGGAGGCGGGGGACGATGCGGTCGAGCCAGCGTGGGAACCACCAGTTCCGGTCCCCGAGCAGCTCCATCGTGGCCGGGACGAGCACGATGCGCACGAGTGTCGCATCGATGAGGATTGCCAACGCGAGCCCGAGCCCGAAGAGCTTCAGCAAGCGGTCCTCGCCCAGCATGAAGCTGGCGAACACGGTCACCATGATCGCGGCGGCCGCGGTGATCACCCGAGCGGTGGCCGCGAGACCGTCGGCGACGGCCAGCCCGTTGTCGCCGGTGCGGTCGTACTCCTCACGCACCCTGGACAGGAGGAAGACCTCGTAGTCCATCGAGAGTCCGAAGACGATGGCGAACAGCATCATGGGGACGAACGGCTCGATCGGTGCGCCGCCCACGAGGCCGAGCACACCGGCGCCCCAGCCCCACTGGAAGATCGCGACGATCACCCCATACGCGGCGCCGATCGACAGCAGGTTCATGATCACGGCCTTCACCGGTACGAAGATCGAGCGGAACACCGCCATCAGGAGGAGGAAGCTGAACGCCAGCACCGCGCCGATGAAGACGGGGAGCCGGGATGCGAGCGCGTCGGAGGTGTCGATCCCCGAGGCGGTGATCCCACCGATCAACACGCGGGTGTCGGTCCCCTGCACGGCGTGGGGGATGACGCCGTCGCGCAGTCGGTCGACGAGATCGTTGGTCCGCCCGCTCTGGGGCGACGACGTGGGGATGACCTGGATGACGGCGGCATCGCCGGTCGGGTTGGGGACGGGCGGGGTGATCTCGGCAACCCCGGGTGTGTCCGAGAGTGCAGTGGTCAGACGGGTCAGCGACTCGAGCCCGTCGGGCGCGTCGACCGCGAGCACGAGCGGGCCGTTGAAGCCGGGGCCGAAGCCCTCCGAGAGGAGGTCGTAGGCGCGGCGGGTGGTCTGGGCTGGCGGGTCGTTGCCCGCATCGGAGAAGCCCAGCCGGAGTCCGATCATCGGCATCGCGAGGACGACGAGCACGACGAAGCCGGCGAGGAACGCCGGCCAGGGGCGAGCCTGGATGGTCCGACTCCACCGGAACCACACGCTCGTACGCGACGCGCCCTCGTGGCGATGGAAGGCCGGGATGTGGAATCGATCGATGCTGCGCCCGGTGAACCCGAGGAGCGCGGGGAGCAGGGTCACCGAGGCGATCATCATGAGCAGCACGGTGACCGCCGCTCCCGCGCCCAGACCTCGGATGAAGGGCACCCCCATCAGGAAGAGCCCTCCGAGGGAGACGACGACCGTCGCGCCGGCGAAGAGGACGGAACGCCCGGCCGTGTCGATGGCGAGCAGGACCGCGTCGCGCGGTTCCATGCCGTCGTGGAGACCCTGGCGGAACCGGGTGACGATGAACAGGGCGTAGTCGATCCCGACTCCCAGGCCGATCATCGCGGCGAGCTGCGTCGTGAAGTCGGGGACGGTCGCGACGCGCGAGAGCAGCGAGATCAGGGCGAACCCGGCACCGATCCCGAAGAGGGCGATGGCGATCGGGAGACCCATCGCGAGGATCGAGCCGAACGCGAGCAGCAGGATGACGATCGCGGCCGCGAGGCCGACGAGCTCGGCCGGCCCGGTGCTCTGCATCGTGTTGAACATGCGGCCACCGACCTCGAGCTGCACGGCCTCGGTGCCTGCGTCGGCGACGAGGTCGCGCACCGCGTCGGCGGTCGCCGCGGGGACCTTGGTGGCGCGTTCGGCGAACGCGATCTCGGCGTAGGCGATCGAGGGATCGCGTGAACGGAGGCGGACACCCTCCGGCTCGAACGGGCTGAGGGTGCCGACGATGCCTTCGACGCGCTCGATGTTCGCGAGGACGGCGTCCAGCGTGGCTCGGACTGCGGGAGTGTCGATGCCGGCTGGTGCCTTGACGACCAGCTCCCCGGTGTCGCCGGCACGTGCCGGGAAGCGAGCCTCGAGGAGCTGCGTCGCGCGCCCGGAGTCGCCGTCGCCGGCTCCGAAGCCCTCTTCGAACGCGTCTCCGATCGCGCCCGACGCCAAGGTGAGGGCGATGACGATCGCGCCCCACGCCAGCACGACGAGTCGGCGGCGGCGGAAGCAGACATCAGTGAGCGAGCGCAGCATCGGTCCTCGGGGGTCAGGAGGTCGGGGGACTTCTCGGGGGAG
>JAWOIO010000068.1:0-8347 GCA_046484625.1 Acidimicrobiia bacterium | reverse complement strand
GCGACCGCGCGCAAGCCCGCGAAGCGCAAGCCCGCGAAGCGCAAGGCCACGAAGAAGAAGGCCACGAAGCGCAAGGCGACCGCGCGCAAGCCCGCGAAGCGCACGGCCACGAAGAAGAAGGCCACGAAGCGCAAGGCGACCGCGCGCAAGCCCGCGAAGCGCACGGCCACGAAGAAGAAGGCCACGAAGAAGAAGGCCGCCTCGCGCACCCGTCGCTAGCGCCGCGACGTCATCGATCTCGGGCCCGCCGTCATGGCGGGCCCGAGGCGCGTTCCGAGTGCTACCCCGCGACCAGCGCGTCCAGCATCGTCGCGACTTCGTCGCCGCCGAACGCGCCGTCGAGACGACCGGTGATCGTCCCGCTCGCGTCGACCGTGTAGAGCCAGGGCTCGCTCGGGAGACCCCACGCCTCGACCGTCGGCGAGACGTCGGCGCCGGTGTTCGACCGATAGATCTCGACATGGACGAAGTCGATCCGTCCGTCGTAGTCCGCCTCGAGCTCGAGGAGCTCTTCCAGGACGGGACCGCAGTATGCCGACTGGCAGAGGGCGGGGGTCGCGAAGAGCACCGCGATCGGACGCCCCGAGCCTGCGAGATCTGCGAGCGACGTCGCGTGGAGGGGACACGGCTTCGGCACGCGGGTGCAGATCGGCTTCACCCCCAAAGGGTCCGCCTTCGTCGGCGACGCAACGAGCGGCGCGGCCGCCCCGATCGCCGGGGCCTCGGGGGTCTCCTTGACCTGGATCGCGAAGGTGACCTTGCGGCCACGCGTGAGCGCGATCGCGTTCCACACGCCGGGAACGTCGAGGACGGGCTCGGCCACATAGACGCCGCGTCCCTTCGGGAGTCCAGCTCTGTGCAGGGTCGTGTCGAGGACCACGCGCTCGCCGGAGCCCGGTGGCGTGAGCGCGACCTGGGCGGGTGCGGTCGAGGCGAAGTTCGGGCCTCGTGCGATGGCGAACGCCAGCCGTTGCGGATCGGGTGACGCATGGAGATCGCTCGAGAGCACGAGCGGACTGAGCGGCGCGCGCTTGGCAGGGATCGCGCCGATGGGACGGGCGATTGCCGCGGCCGCGATCAGACCACCCGTGCCGGCGAGGAACGCGCGTCGAGAGAGAGGATCGGGAGGCATGCCCCTATCCTGCCAACCCGTGTCGGCGGATGTGCATCGGGGGCCCATGACCATCGCGTTCGTCTGCAACGGCAAGGCCGCGGAGGTCGCAGCCGAGGAGGGCACCTCGCTGCTCGCGGTGCTGCGCGAGGAGCTCGGGATCACGTCGGTGAAGGATGGCTGCGCACCGCAAGGGCAGTGCGGTTGTTGCACAGTGCTCATCGACGGCGACGCGCGCGTCGCCTGCGTCACTCCGGTCGCGCGCGTCGCCGGGCGGGTGGTCACCACCGTCGAGGGGCTCGAAGCGACGACGCGTGAAGCGTTTGCCACCGCCCTCGTCTCGACCGGGGGATCGCAGTGCGGGTTCTGCACGCCCGGCATCGTGATGCGCGCCGCATCGCTGGTCGCGAAGTCCGGCGGGCGACCGATCGGTCCGGTCGAGGTCGATCGGGCCATGGCGGCCCACCTCTGCCGATGCACGGGCTGGCGCAGCGTGCAGGAGGCGGTGGTCGCGGCGGCCGAGTCGTTGGGTGACGCCGCCCCTCCCGTGGACCGTTCGGGACGATCCCCCTCCGCCGGCGCCGCGCGCGCCGCTCTCGAAGGCGGGGCCGCGCAGTCCGTCGGGCCGGAGATCCCCCTCGGGGCGGGTGGGTTCGCGGACGACACCGCGCCGCGGGACGCCCTCGTCGCGATCCCGCTGCCACCAGGTTCCGTCGCCGACTCGGTGGCCGCGGCAGGTGTCCGGTGGGTGCTCGGCGCGAGCCTCGCCGAGGCGCGCGCGACGGCGGGCAAGGTCCAGGGCCGGCGGACGACCCGCGTCGAGTCCCCGCCCCTCCCGCCGCCGACCGGTGTCGGGGTCCGACTGGCGACGGGGTGGGTCGAGCCGGCGTACCTCGAGCCCGACGCCTCGTGGTGCGTGCCGGGCGGCGACCCGGCCTCGCCGCTGGCCAACGGCGGGGCCTTCGGGGGCAAGGTCGCGTCCCCCGTGTCCGCCGCGGCCAGGGCGCTCGCCGACGAGCTCGGTCGACCGGTGCGCGTCGTGTTCGCGCGCGAGGACGTCGTCCGCCTCGGTCCGAAGCGCCCGCCGATCTCGGCTACCGCACGATTCTCGGACGGCGTCCTCCGGATCGACGGGGCGATGGTCGGCGTCGTACCGGACGGTGACGTGGTGTTGCCCTACCGCCTGGACGGGCTCGTCGAGACGTGGGAGTGCCGCGACGCTGCCGGGCCCCCGGTGTCCGCGGCGCTGCGGTCGTTCCCGCTCGCCGAGCGCACCGTGCTGGCCGAGGGCGCGCTCACCGAAGCCGGAGTCGATCGAACGAGTCGGGTCGACGACGCGCGTGTTGCGGCGGTGCTCCTCGACGCGTGTGCCTGTGAGCCCGATGGTGCGCTCGCCGGGGCCCGTGTCGTGCTCGATGACGCGACCGGGGTGCTCGCGCGGGTCGAGATCAGGGTCGCCGCCGGCGACCCGCTCGACGACGTGGTGCTCCGGTCGTACTGCATGGGTGCGGCGCACATGGCTCTCGGCTGGGTGCTCACCGAGGGGCTCGCGGTCGACCCGGAGACCGGCGAGGTACACGACCTCACGATCCGATCGTTCGGCGTGATCCGGGCCAAGGACACGCCGGTGCTCGACGTCGAGGTCGTGGACGATCCCGGCCCGCCGCTCCCGCGCGCGTCCGACGCGGTGTTCGCCGCGGTCGCCGCGGCCACGTGGAACGCGGTGGCCGCCGCCGAGGGCATGCGCCCCGAGTCGTTCCCGGCTCGGGAGACGCGCGCCGCTCGACGGCTACGCCGCTAGGCGCTCAGAGCGGCTATCGTCCGCGTCGATGGCCGGAGCGATCCTGTTCTGCGTGGCGATGGTGCTCGTCGTGCCCGTCGGCGTGATGCTCGGCGGCGCCGCGTGGAGCGCACTCATGGGCTGGCTTCTCGGCGAGGACGCCACCGAGCGCGCCGTGGGCACGCCGTGGGAGTGCGTGGTCGACGAGCCGGCGAGCTGACGATCCCGCGTCAGCGGATCCGCCCCGCCGACGTGGACTATCGGATGCGGGACTGGCCGAAGCGGTAGCCGACAGACCGGACGGTCTGGATCAGGCTCGCGTGCTCCTCGCCGAGCTTCGCCCGCAGGCGCCGGACGTGGACGTCCACGGTCCGTGCGCCGCCGTAGTACTCGTAGCCCCAGACCCGTGAGAGCAGCTGCTCGCGCGTGAACGCCTTGCCGGGGTGGGTCGCGAAGAACTTGAGCAGCTCGTACTCCATGTAGGTGAGGTCGAGCGGACGATCGCCGAGGGCCGCCTGGTACGTCTCGAGGTTGAGGACGAGGTCGCCGTACTCGACGATCTCGGGGCCGCTCCCGCGACCGGCGCGCCAGAAGAGGTGGTGCAGCCGGGTCTCGAGCTCCTTCGGGTGGAACGGCGACAGGCAGAAGTCGTCGAAGAGGTCGGAGCGCTGCTCGAGCTCGTCGAGCTGGGTCCCCGAGACGATGAGCAGGAGGGGTTCGACCGATGCGTCGCGCTTGCGGAGCGCGCGGCACATCATGAAGGCACCCTCGGGGTCCTCGTCGGCCACCACGATCGCACCGGCCCAACCGTCGGGAGGTTCGCTCGCGGTGGCTACGGATGCATTGACGCACGCCTTCCATGCATATCCCGCCAGATCGAGCGTCTGCGCGAGCAGCGGGGGCGGCGGGTCGGGTGAGACGAGGATCGGCTCCATCATCGCTCGGCGATCTAGAGCGTTCCGAGGTAGCGGTCGAGCTCGAACGGGGTCACCTGGTCGCGGTAGTCCACCCACTCGGCGCGCTTGTTGCGGATGAAGTAGTCGAAGACGTGCTCACCGAGTGCCTCGGCGACGAGCTCGGACTCCTCCATCGCATCGATCGCCTCACCGAGCGACTGGGGCAGCGCCGAGATGCCCTCGATCGCTCGCTCCTCCGGTGTCATCTCGAAGATGTTGTTGGTGGCCTCCGGGGCGAGCTCGTAGCCCTCCTCGATCCCCTTCAGCCCGGCGGCGAGGATCACCGAGAACGCGAGGTACGGGTTGCACGCCGGGTCGGGGGATCGGAACTCGATGCGTGTCGAGCTCTCCTTGCCGCGCTTGGGCGGAGGGACGCGGACGAGCGCACTGCGGTTGTTGCGGGCCCAGCAGACGTATACGGGCGCCTCGTAGCGTTCGTTCAGGCGCTTGTAGGAGTTGACCCACTGGTTGGTGACCGCGGTGATCTCACGAGCGTGGCGGAGGAGGCCGGCGATGAAGGCCTGGCCGACCTTCGAGAGGCCGTGCTCGTTGCCCGCGTCGTGGAACGCGTTGATGTCGCCCTCGAAGAGCGAGAGGTGGGTGTGCATACCGGAGCCGAAGTCACCCGCGAGCGGCTTGGGCATGAAGGTCGCGTAGCAGCCAAGGTCGTGCGCGACCTCCTTCACCACCAACCGGAACGTCGTGATGTTGTCGGCCATCGTCAACGCGTCGGTGTAGCGCAGATCGATCTCGTGCTGGCTCGGGCCGAGCTCGTGGAAGCTGTACTCGACGGGGATACCCATGGCCTCGAGCGTGATGATCGTCTGCTTGCGGAGCTCGGAGACCATGTCGTGCTGGGTGAGGTCGAAGAACCCGGCGTGGTCGAGCGGGATCGGCGGGCTCCCTGCACTCTCGAAGTAGAAGAACTCCATCTCCGGGCCCGCGAAGAAGGTGAACCCCTTCTCTCGCGCCCGCTCGAGGTTGCGCTTGAGGACGTGTCGGGGATCGCCCTCGAACGGCTCGCCCGAGAGCCGGGAGATGTCGCAGAAGATCCGGGCGACCGGGGCGTCGTTGCCGCGCCACGGGAGGATCTCGAACGTGTTCGCGTCGGGCACGGCGAGCATGTCCGACTCCTGGACGCGGCTGTAGCCCTCGATCGCCGACCCGTCGAAGGTCATGCCCTCCTCGAGGGCGGTCTCCAGCTCGGCGGGCGTGATCGCGAAGCTCTTCAAGAACCCGAGCACGTCGGTGAACCACAGCCGGACGAAGCGAACCCCGCGCTCCTCGACGCTTCGCAGGACGTAGTCGGTCTGCGCTTGCATGCCTCAGATTCTGCCAGGGTCCGGCGGTGGTCCTCCTGCCCGAGCCCTCCGTCGTGGCCGTCGTTCACACGCCGTTCACACGTGGGCTACGGCTCCGAAACCGCGCGTCCCGTATCCTCAGGCCCGTTCGACCAGCGTCATCTCGCCATTCCCCGCGACAGAAGGAGTCCCCAGTGGAGAGCCGCACGCCCCAGGAGGTCCTGAAGCTCGCACAGGACAGCGGTACCGAGTTTGTCGACCTGCGGTTCTGCGACCTGCCAGGCGTCATGCAGCACTTCTCCGTCCCGCTGCACCAGCTCACCGAGGACACGTTCACCGAGGGCTTCGGGTTCGACGGCTCGTCGATCCGGGGGTTCCAGGAGATCCAGGAGTCCGACATGCTCCTGATGCCCGACCCCGACACGGTGGTGATCGACCCGTTCCGCGAGCACCCCACGATGAACCTCAACTGCTTCGTCGTCGACCCGATCACCGGCGAGTCCTACACGCGCGACCCGCGCTACGTCGCGAAGAAGGCCGAGGAGTACGTCAAGGGCACCGGGCTCGCCGACGCGGCCTACTTCGGACCGGAAGCGGAGTTCTACGTCTTCGACCAGGTGCGCTTCGACCAGAACCAGTACTCCGGCTACTACTTCCTCGACGCCACCGAGGGAGTGTGGAACTCCGGTCGCGAGTTCGAGCTCGATGGCTCGCCGAACCTCGGGTACAAGCCCCGCTACAAGGAGGGGTACTTCCCGACGCCACCGATGGACCAGGCGCAGGACCTGCGTTCGGAGATGGTGAAGGTGCTCGAGCACGTCGGCATCGAGATCGAGGTCCAGCACCACGAGGTCGGCACTGCCGGCCAGGCCGAGATCGACATGCGCTTCGACACGCTGCTGACGATGGCCGACAAGCTCATGCTCTACAAGTACGTCGTCAAGAACGTCGCGTGGCACCGGGGCAAGTCCGTCACCTTCATGCCCAAGCCGCTCTTCCAGGACAACGGCTCCGGCATGCACGTCCACCAGTCCCTCTGGAAGGGCGGCGAGCCGCTGTTCTTCGACGAGAAGGGCTATGCCGGCCTCAGCGACCTGGCTCGCTGGTACATCGGTGGCCTGCTCGAGCACGCCCCGTCGGTGCTGGCGTTCACCAACCCCACGACCAACTCGTACAAGCGGCTCGTGCCCGGCTACGAGGCGCCGGTGAACCTGGTGTACAGCCAGCGCAACCGGTCGGCGTCGGTGCGCATCCCGCTGTACTCGAAGAGCCCGAAGGCGAAGCGGATCGAGTTCCGCTGCCCTGACCCGTCGGCGAACCCGTACCTCGCGTTCGCGGCGCTGCTCATGGCGGGACTCGACGGCATCCAGAACAAGATCGAGCCGCCGACGCCCGTGGACCGTGATCTCTACGACCTCCCGCCCGAGGAGCTCGCGGCGGTGCCCCAGGTCCCGGGATCGCTCGACGAGGCGTTGAACGCGCTCGAGGCCGATCACGACTTCCTGCTCACCGGCGGGGTGTTCACCCAGGACGTGATCGACACCTGGATCGCGTACAAGCGGGAGAACGAGATCGACGCGATGCGCCTGCGCCCGCACCCGTGGGAGTTCTACCTCTACTACGACATCTAGGCCCGTCGGCGGCGCGGGCCCGACGTTCCTAGGGCGGCGGGAGCGAACCGGGGTTCGGGCTGACGAAGCGCGGTCCGTAGACCGTGATGCTCGGCGACGGCACGTAGCTGTCGAACGGGAAGTCGTTCGTGCTGTAGACGACGGTGGGCCCCGTCACGCCTGGCAGGCCCATCGGGAGCATGGACCCGTAGGTCGACAACCCGCCTGTCGGGGTCGTGTGGACGCGTCCGTGGTAGGTCCATGGACCCTCGGGTGCCGGCGCGGTGAAGGCCGAGACGTCGTCGGAGAAGGCGTCGACGAGCTTGGCGGTCCCGAGATAGCCGGTTCCGTACGCCTGGACCGAGAGCACGGCGAGAGGCCCGGCCCCGGAGCCGAAGGCCCGGTCGATGGAGGGCATGCTGGAGAAGCCCAGCGGGACCGCTAGCCCCGGGTCCCGAACCCACGCACTGTTCCCCCAGTACTCCCACGCACCCGGGGTCGCGAGCTGCGTGAGCGGCGCGCGGGCCACATAGGCGCTCCGGTCGCGGTGCCCATAGGCATACACCGTGGAGCCGACCAGGGTCGTGGTGACGCCGTAGAAGACTCCAGGGGGCGCTGCCACCGGAAGGTTCGTGATGCTCTGCACTGCGAGGCCGGGGAGCGAGAGTGTGGCCAGTCGCATCCCGAGAATCGTGAATCCCAGGGGTGGTGGGGCGTTTCGCACGTGGTACAGGAACACCTTCACCGTCGAGCCGTCGACGACCCCCGAAGCAGGCCAATAGAACTCCCCTGGTGCCGGGTCCGCGATGCGTTCTGTGCGAGCGAACGGGCCGCCGCCCATCTGCGGTGCGAAGCACGCGCCGGTCTGGACCACGAAGCTGTTGTGCTCGAGCTGCGTCGCGGGGCTGATGGCACCTCCGGGAAGGACCTTCCCGATGTACGTGTCGCCGAACAGCCAGAGGATGCGGCCGTCGGGCAGCGGGATCGGGACCGACCCGTCGGCCGAGGCCCACTCCGTGTAGGTGTAGCGGAGGTTGTCGAACGCGGCCTGGTAGCCGGCGGGGGACGACGGGACGCTCGGCGCGCAGTACTGCGCGACGGGCTGTGGTGGTGGTGGTGGTGGTGGTGATGATGATGGTGGCGCGACCGGCACGCAGGCGGCGAGTGCCACCAGGGCCAGCGCGCTGAGTGTTGGGCGGACGAAGGGTCGGGACATGAAGGGCACCGCTCGGGTGTGGACCGACCGACGGTGGTTCGCCGGGCTGGCCATGTTATCGGGGCGACGCCTACCGGTTGAAGCGTGCCACCACTTCCGCGGCGAGGGCGTTGAGCTGCTTGCGATCTGCACTGCTGATCTCAACGGCACCCGAGCGGGCCCACTGCAGGGTGAACGCGAACTTTCTCGACGCGAGCACGGTGATCGCACCCTTGGTGCGGTTGAAGTAGGCCGATCTCCCGACGCCGTCGACGTCGACGATCACGTCGTCGCTCAGCGCATCCCCTGCCCGGCGGTCCTCGACGGCGGCCCGGGCACTCCGGTTGCCGCTGAGGATGTTGGGGTACTCGGTGAATGCCTGGAGGGTGCCGCC
>JAWOIO010000011.1:0-26959 GCA_046484625.1 Acidimicrobiia bacterium | reverse complement strand
CCTCACCCTGTGCGACGCGCCGGGGGCCGCCCTCGTAGGCGGAGAGGTGGAAGTAGTAGTAGAGGTGGCCGTCGTCGCCCTGCAGGTAGGCGCCCATCCCCGACGTGCCGCCCTGCTTGAAGGTCACGTTTCCGGAGACCACCGCGACGTTCGGCGTGCCCGACGCGGCCATGAGGTCCACGCCCTTGTGGGGTCCCTGGTGGCGCGGGTAGCCCCACGAGTCGATGAACGACAGCGCACCGCGGATCGGGCACACGATCCCTGTCGCGACGACGCTGCCCGAGTAGTCGCGTCCGTTCCCGGCGCGACTACTCGCCTCCCGCGCCGCCGCGGCGGCGGCTTCGCGGGCGGCTGCGGCCGCGAGCTCCTGGCGCAGCTGCTCCTCGAGGGCGTCGAGCGCGCGCTGGGCCTCCTGGAGCTGGGCCTGGACCGCGACCTGCTCCACCTCGACCTCCGCGACCACGGCCTCCTGCTCGAGCTTCCGTTGCTCCAGTTCGAGCCGCTGACGGTCGAGCTCCTCGGTGAGCACCTGGAGTCGGCGGGCGTCGGCGTCCTCGCGGGCCTTGGTCTTGGCGAGGAGCTTGTCGCGCCGGATCTGGTCGAGGGGATCGCTGTCGTCCAGCACGAAGGTGCCGGGCCCGAGCGCATCGCGGCCGACGTACGCCCGGACTGCCCGCTCCCGTGCGCTCGCCCGGAGGGTCGCGACCTCGGCCTTGCCCGTCGCGATCTGGCCCTGGAGCTCCTCGATCCGGGCGGCGAGCTCCTCCAGTCCCTCCACTGCGGCCTCGTACCGGGCGGCAGCCCCGTCAGCCGCCTGCTGGGAGGCGGCGACGGTCGCCTTCGCGTCGTCGATGGGGGTGGCCCCGACCGGCGCGCCGAAGGGGCCGAACGCCGGGCTCAGGGCCACAGCGACGACCACACCGATCACACCAATCGATCTGGACCACATGAACAACACCACTCAGGCGCGACGGAGGGACGGACGGACGACCGGGTTCCACCCCAGGGTAGGCGGGGCACCCTCCGGACCACAACGGTGGCCCGGACCGGCGATTGCACGCCCGCCGCTAGCCTCGGCGACGCTGCTCGGCCCCGCCGGCGGCAGACGCCGGCGGGAGAGGAAGGGACGGATCGGTGCGTCTACAGGGAGAGATCGCGCTGGTGACGGGCTCGACGTCGGGCATCGGCCGGGCGATCGCGATCGAGTTCGCCCGCCAGGGCGCCGTGGTGGCGGTCCACGGACGCGACGCCGAACGGGGCACCGCGGTGGTCGAGCAGGTCGCCGCCGCCGGGGGGACGGCCCGGTTCTTCCCGGCCGACCTCGCCGACGAGGGGGCCTGCGAGGACCTCGTGGACGCGGTCGCCGTGTGGGCAGGTGGGCTCACCGTGCTCGTCAACAACGCCGTCGCCAGCCCCGACGGCGGGAAGGACACCACGATCCGGGCCATGACCACCGCGTACTGGGAGGCGGCGATGCGCGTGAACCTGAGCGCGCCGATGTGGCTGTGCCGCGCCGCGCTCCCGCACATGTCCACCGCCGGCCACGGCTCGATCGTCAACATCTCGTCCCGCCAGGCCGAACGGCCGAGCAGGGGCCTCTCGGGATACGCGACCCTCAAGAGCGGGCTCAACGGGCTCACCCGGGCCCTCGCGGTCGAGGAAGCCGCCCACGGGATCCGGGCGAACACGATCAGCCCGGGCTACGTCATCAACGAGCGCCGTGACGCCGACCTCTCGCCGGAGCGCCGGGCCCGCCTCGAGGCGATGCACCTCACCCGCCTCGGCGAGGCCTCCGACGTGGCCCACGCTGCCGTCTACCTGGCGAGCCACGAGTCCGACTTCCTCACCGGCATCAACCTCCAGCTCGACGGTGGTGGCAGCAACGCCCGTGCTGCGTCCCTGGGGTAGCGGGCACGCCGTGCATCCCCGCGTCTCGCTCTCGGCGATCTCCACCTTCCAGTGGTCCCTCGACGACGACCTCGCGTTCTACGAGCGGGCGGGGATCGCCGCGATCGGCGCATCGCTCGCGAAGCTCGAGGCGGCCGGCATCGACGCCGGCGCCCGTCGCCTGCGCGACGCCGGGGTGCGGGTCACGAACCTCATCGGGCTCGGACCGTTCCAGCTCGATGATCCGGAGCAGTGGCCGTCGCAGCAGGACCGAGTGCGCGCCGCGCTCGACGCCGCCGAGGCCGTGTCGGCCGAGTGCATGATCCTCACCACCGGTCCGGCCCGCCAGCTGCCGTGGGAGGACGCCGCCGACGCGCTCGAAGCCGCGCTCGAGCCCGTGGTCGACGATGCCCGCTCGCGAGGTATCCCCTTCGGGCTCGAGCACACGAACTCGCTGCGCGTCGACGTCGGGTTCGTCCACTCCCTCGCCGACGTCGTCGACCTCGCGCGTCGCCTCGACATCGGAGTGTGCGTCGAGACCAACGCGTGCTGGGCCGAGCGTGACCTGGCGGGGACGATCACCGCGGGCGTCGACACGTTCCGGGTCGTGCAGGTCAGCGACTTCGCGATCGGCACGCTGTCGACACCGAACCGGCTGGTTCCCGGCGACGGCGACATCCCCCTCGAGCGGATCCTCGGCCAGGTCCTCGCGGCCGGGTACGCGGGTGCGTTCGACCTCGAGCTCATCGGCCCTCGGATCGACGACGAGGGCTACGAGGCCGCGTGCACCCGCGCCGTCGCGACGTTGGGCCGGATGCTCGACGACCTGGGGGCCTGATGCCGGCACCGGCACGGTGCGCGTGCCGTCAGGTCCGCCACCCTCATGTTGGCGGCCCCCACGGGCGTCGGGCGTCGTCCATGATCGGGACCGGGGCGCCCTCGGTCGCCTCGACGAGATCCCAGAACCAGTCGGGAAAGGGCCCCACCGCGCCCGTCGCCCCGAGGTAGAGCTGGACGACCCAGGCCCGTGCCACCGGCCGAGCGGTCGCCTGCTCCACGAGACGCTGCTCGACCAGGCCCGACTTCCCGCGCCGGGCCGCCCACCGGGTCGCGCCCACGAACCGCTCGTCCATCGACGCTTCGCTCTGGTACTCGACCCGGAGGTCGCGCACCACGACCGTCATCCCCCCGCGTCGGAGATGGCGCGGCCAGTCGGGCGCGAGGTGCGCGGCCACGTACGCGACCCGCAGCTCGTTGAACATCCGCACCGCGGCCGAGTTGTTGAGATGCGCCTGGTGCGTGTCGGCATCGATCGCGATCGGATCGACGTCGAAGACGACGGCGAACCCGTCGGCAGCCAGAGCGTCGCGACCGGCCGACGATTCCGGTTCGCCGCGACGCACGCCGACGACCGGCCACTCCTCGTTCCAGTCGGCGTCGGCCCACTGGCGCTTGGTGCTGCTCACGACCAGAGGAAGTTGCCGCCGTCGACCATGAACGTGTGCCCGGTCAGGTAGCGGCACGCATCGCTGCAGAGGAAGTGTGCGATCGGCCCGATGTCGAGCTCGGGATCGCCGTTGCGTCCCGTCGGGCAGGTGCGCATGAACTCCTCGTAGTGCTCGCTGCCGATCGCTCGCGGCGGGGCGGCGGCCGGGGCGATCGTGTTCACGACGATGCCATCGGCGGCCCACTCCCGAGCCGCGGTGCGCCCGTCGACCCTCCCGAGCGCGGCCATCACCTGCTCCACCATGTGGTCGATCTGGTCGCGGCGGGAGATGTCGATCTCGATTCCGAGGTTCGGGGCGCCGATCGCGGTGAGCTCGTCGCAGGTGCGCCGCATCTTCTCGGCGTTCCACTCGGCGACCACCACGGTCGCGCCGGCCTTCGCGAGGTGGTTGGCCATCCCGCGCCCGACGCGCTGGCCCGAGCCGGTGACGATGATCACCCGGCCCTCGACCGAGTGCATGGCGCGGGTGGCGTCGCGGTCGATCTCGGGGTGCGGCGGACCGGGCACGGCGGCGACCCTACCCAGCGTGCACCCATCGGCGCGCCCGACGGCGCGCCTGACCGCGGGCGTGGGGGTGGGCGGACGTGACGGTGCCCGGCGTAGCCTGCTGCGGATGCCGACGCTGTTCACCCGCATCATCGAGGGGGAGATCCCCGGGACGTTCGTGTGGCGCGACCCCGAGTGCGTCGCGTTCCTGTCGATCGAACCGGTGCAGCCCGGTCACACGCTCGTCGTACCCCGCGTCGAGGTCGACCACTGGATCGACCTCGAACCCGACCTCGCCGGCCACCTCACCGTCGTCGCCCAGACGATCGCGCGGGCCCAGCAGCGCGTCTACGAGCCGCTCAAGGTCGGCCTGCTCGTCGCCGGGCTCGAGGTCCCCCACGTGCACCTGCACGTCATCCCGCTCGTGCACGGCGAGAGCGACCTCCACCTCGTGCGCGCGCAGCCGGCCAGCCCCGACGCGCTCGCCGAGGAGGCCGCACGGTTGCGCGGCGACCTGCGGGCGTCCGGGGCTCCCGGCGTCAGCGACTGAGCACCCGTCCACGACGTGGCGCGTCGGGCTTCACAGAGTCGGCTTGCCCTTCGCTGCGGTGGTGAGCGAGCGATCGCGCAACCGGCCGAAGATCGTCCCTCCGAACAGCAACAGCACGCTGACCAGGAGGATCATCGTCGAGAGCACCTGGATCTGGGGCGGAATCGCCCGCTGGCGCGCCCCGAAGATGTAGAGCGGGAACGTGATCTGGTCGCCCGCGTTGAAGGTCGTGATGATGAAGTCGTCGATCGACAACGCGAAGCTGAGGAGCGCGGCAGCCATGAGCCCGGGGAGCATCAGCGGCAGCGTGACCTTGGTGAACGTCCGCATCGGACCCGCCCCGAGGTCCATCGCCGCGTCCTCGAGCGTCCAGTCGAAGCCGCGCAGCCGGGCCTTCACCGTGAGCGCCACGAAGCTGATGCAGAACATCGCGTGCGCGATGACCACGGTCCAGAACCCGCGTTGGGCCTCGAGCCCGATGAAGAGCGTCGCGAGCGATGCACCGAGGACGATCTCGGGGGTCGTGAGCGGGAGGACGAGCAGCAGGTTCACCGCGCCGCTGCCGCGGAAGCGGTACCGGGTGAGTGCGAGCGCGATCAGGCCCCCGAACACGACGGCTGCCGCCGTCGCGATGGCCGCGACCTCCAGCGAGAGCACGAACGCGTCGACCAGCTCGGGGATCGCGAAGGGGTCGGCCCAGTTGTCCAAGGTGAACTGGTGCCAGACAATGTTGAAACGGCCCTTGGGCTGGTTGAAGCTGAACAGGACGATCACGAAGATCGGCACGAACAGATAGACGAACCCGAGCACCGCGTAGACGTTGAGGAGCTGCGATCCGGCGCGCCGCATCCAGGGCGGCGGGAAGCTCCGCTCGACCGGGAGCTCGTCGACCGTCGGTGCAGGCACCTGGGTCCCGACCGTCGCGGTCATCCGGTCAGATCCTCGGTGCCGAGGATGCGGGCATAGATCAGCACCGCGATCGTGATGATCACCATGAGGATGAACCCGAGCGCGGCCGCGGTCGGGTAGTCGAGCTGGACGAGGAACTGGTTCTGGACGACGTTGCCGATCATCGTCGTCTGCGGGCTGCCGAGGAACACCGAGTTCACGAAGTCGCCGCACGCCGGGATGAACGTCAGCAGGCTGCCTGCGATCACCCCCGGGATCGCGAGCGGGAACACGACCTTGCGGAACGCGCGCCCCGGCGTCGAGTAGAGATCCTTCGCCGCAGCGACGAGGTCGGGGTCGATCTTCTCGAGGCTCACGTAGATCGGGAGGATCATGAACGGCAGGAAGTTGTAGGTGAGACCGCCGATCACACCTGCGGGCGTGGCGAGCAGGCGCCCGTCCGAGCCGAGGATGCCGATCGTCCGCAGCACGTCAACGACGATCCCCGTGTCGGCGAGGATCGTCTTCCAGGCGATCGTGCGGATCAGGTAGGTGGTGAAGAACGGCACGACGACGAGCCCGAGGAGCAGGTTCTTGTACTTCCCGCCCCGGAACGCGATGAAGTACGCGAGCGGGAACCCGATCGCGATCGCGAGCACCGTGGTGATCCCCGCGTACACGAACGAGCGCTGGAACTGCTCACCGAACTGCGAGAGCGCGTCGGAGTAGTTGCTCCACTGCCACGTGAAGTCGAGGTCGTTGGGGACGAAGCGGTTCGGGCGCGTCGACAGCGACGCCCGGAACAGGTACCCGAGCGGGAGCAGGAAGAACAGGACCATCCAGATGACACCGGGGCTGAGGAGCCCGTAGGGCGCGAAGCGTCGTCGCCGCTCACCCTGTTGGGCCGTCCCCGCCACCCCGGTGCCCTTCTGGCCTGGTGACGACTACGCGCCCGCGATCTCGGCGAAGCGGTTGTCGAACTTCTCCTCCTCCTCAGAGTCCAGCGCGCCGAACGTCTTCAACCGAGCCTGGGTCTCCTCGGTCGGGAAGATCAGCTCGCTCTCGGCCGCGACGGGGTCGATCTCGGCGAGCGCTTCCTTGATCCCGTCGACGGGCGAGATGTACTGGACGAAGTTCGCGACCCGTGCCGCCACCGTCGGGTCGTAGAAGTAGTTCATCCACGCCGCGACACCGTCGCTGTTGTCCGACGGGGTCACCCACAGCATCGTGTCGGCCCATCGCATCCCGCCCTCGTCGGGGATGACGAAGCGGAGGTTGTCGTTCTCGATGAGCAGCTGTGCGACGTCGCCCGACCAGCCGATGCACGCAGCGAAGTTCCCCGCGACGAGGTCGTCCTGGTAGTCGTTCCCGGTGAAGCGCCGGATCTGGCCGCTGTTCGACGCCTTCTCCAGCTTCTTGAACGCCGGCTTGGCCTGGGCGAAGGTGATCGTCGCCGGGTCTATCCCCTCGGAGAGGGCCATCAGACCCATCGTGTCGCGCATCTCGGACAGGACACCGATCTTGCCCTTGAACTCCTTGTCGAAGAGGTCGTTGATGCTGGTGAGCTCGCGGCCGGTCGCCTCCAGGTTGTAGGCGATCCCGGTGATGCCGGTCTGCCACGGGAGCGAGTACTCACCCGTGGGATCCCACAGCGGGTTCTGGAAGCCCGGCGACAGGTTCGCCGCGTTGGGGATGTCTCCCAACGGAAGCTTCTGGACGTAGCCGAGGTCGATGAGCCGCTGCGCCATCCAGCTCGTGGGGATGACGATGTCGAACCCGATGCTGCGGTTCTGGGAGAGCTCCTCCTGGTACTTCGCGAAGAACTCGTTGTTGTCGTTGATGCCCTCGTTGTACTTCAGCGCGACACCAGTGGTCTTCGTGAAGTCCTTCTTGGACTTCTTGTCGATGTACAGCGGCCAGTTCAGGACGTTGACCTTGCCGCCGGGGCCGTCGGTCTGGGCGGCGGCAAACGCGCTGCCCGACGACAGCAGCGCCGGCGCGAGCGCGAGCCCGCCCAGCGTCGCCCCACCGCGTGTGATGAACTCGCGCCGCGTCACCCCCGAAGGCGTCGATCCCGTCGTGCGGTTCCGTCTCCGTGCACTCATGTCGTTGCTCCCAACGTTGCTAGCTCGTCGATCTCGGACTTGTCGGTGAACTTCCGGTCGTAGGCCGGCAGCAGACGGGCCGCGTCAGCGTCCCAGGTCGCCCAGACCTCAGCCCCGGGACGAAGCATCGGCAGATCGTCCTCGGGGCCGATCTGCCCGATGACCTCGGTTCCGTCGGCGGTCCGCAGCGCGGCCCGGACGACGGGGCCCTGGAACACCAGGTTGGCGACGGTGAGCCGAAGGCGCGGTGCGTCGCCGGCGGGCTCGTCCATCAGCACCTGCATTCGCTCCGGTCGCACCATGACCGTCCCGGCGTTGCCGGCCGCGGTCTCGACGTGGGTGACCGGGACCGTCGTGCGCGTCCCACCGGGGAGTGTGACCTCGGCCTGGTCGCCCTTCAGCGACTCGACCGTCGCAGGGATGAGGTTCGCGACACCGATGAAGCCGGCGACGAACACCGTCGTCGGCGAGTGGTAGATGTCTTCGGGCGTCCCGATCTGCTCGACGTTGCCCTCGCTCATGACCGCGATGCGGTCCGACATCGTGAGGGCTTCCTCCTGGTCGTGGGTCACGTAGACGAACGTGATCCCCACCTCACGCTGGATCCGCTTGAGCTCGAGCTGCATCGCCTGGCGCAGCTTCAGGTCGAGCGCGCCGAGCGGCTCGTCGAGGAGCAGTGCACTCGGGTAGTTGACCAGGGCACGAGCCAGGGCGACACGCTGCTGCTGCCCACCCGACAGCTGACCCGGCTTGCGATCGGCGAAGTCGGCGAGACGCACGACCTCGAGCATCTCGCGGCAACGCCGCTCGATCTCGTCCTTGGCGACCCGCTTGCCGCGGGGTCCGAACGCGACGTTGTCGAACACGGACATGTGCGGGAACAAGGCGTAGTGCTGGAACACCGTGTTCACGTTCCGCTTGTACGGGGGAACCCGCGAGACGTCCTTGCCCTCGAGCGTGACCTGACCCGAGGTCGGCTGCTCGAACCCGGCGATCATCCGTAGCGTCGTGGTCTTGCCGCACCCGGACGGACCGAGCATCGAGAAGAACTCGCCCCGACCGATCCGGAAGTCGGCATCGACCACCGCGACGAACTCCCCGAACCGCTTCGTCACGTTCTCGATGCCGATGACGGCGTCGCTCGCCCCCGCAGGCGCGCTCGGTGCGGCACTCGACGTCTCGTCGGCCACGATGGTGCGCACCCCCTCTTCGGCAGCCCCGTGTTCGGTGGTGGGCACTGTACCCACGATTCCAAGTCACTCCGCAAGGGATTCCGCTCCTGAGCTCGTCCTTCACGACGGATTCCCTTGCGCGATGGGGAGCCAGCCTCCAATATCGTGGTCCCACACGACGGAGGGTCATAGCCATGCCACACCAGAACTACATCGGCGGCGCGTGGAAGGATGCCGCCAGCGGCGCCACCGACTCGGTCCTCAACCCCGCGACCGGCGACACCCTCGCCGACGTGCCCTCGAGCGACGCGGCCGACGTCGACGCCGCGGTCGAGGCGGCCAAGGCCGCATTCGCCGAATGGTCCCAGCAGACGCCGCGCGCGCGCTCGGAGGCCCTCGCCAAGGTCGCCGACGCGATCGAAGCCGACCTCGACACCATCCAGACGCTCGAGATCGACAACGTCGGCAAGCCCGAGTCGATCATCGAGTTCGAGATGGACCTCACCGTCGACAACTGGCGTTTCTTCGCCGCCGGCGCCCGGTTCCTCGAGGGTCGGGCCGCGGGTGAGTACATGGAGGAGCACACCTCGTTCCTGCGCCGCGATCCGCTCGGGGTGGTCGCGTCGATCGCCCCGTGGAACTACCCGCTGAACATGGCCACCTGGAAGGTCGGCCCCGCGCTCGCGGCCGGCAACACCGTCGTACTGAAGCCCTCTGAGATGACCCCGCTGAGCGCGCTCCGCCTCGCCGAGATCACCGCCGACATCCTGCCGCCGGGTGTGCTCAACGTCGTCACCGGCCAGGGCGAGTCCGCGGGCGCTGCGCTCGTCGCGCACCCCGACGTCGCGATGGTCTCCCTGACCGGTGACGTGGGCACCGGCAAGGCGATCGCCCGTGCCGCGTCCGACTCGCTCAAGCGGGTCCACCTCGAGCTCGGGGGCAAGGCGCCGGTGATCGTCTTCGACGACGCCGACGTCGACGCCGTCGTCGCCACACTCGCCGAGGCCAGCTACTACAACTCGGGCCAGGACTGCACCGCGCCGTGCCGCGTGCTCGCCGGCCCCAAGGTCCACGACCGCTTCGTCGCCGGGCTCACCGATGCCGTCGGCGGGATCAAGACCGGGAACCCGCACGACCCCGACGTCGCGATGGGCCCCGTGGTCTCCGCTTCCCAGCTCGAGCGGGTCGTCGGCTTCGTCGACCGGGCCCGTGACGCCGGGGCCGACGTCGCGGCCGGCGGCAAGGCGATCGACGGAGCCGGCTTCTTCTACGAGCCGTCGGTTGTCGTCGGCGCGGCCCAGGACTCCGAGATCATCCAGCGGGAGGTGTTCGGTCCGGTCGTCACCGTGCAGCGCTTCTCCGACGAGGACGAGGCCCTCGCCTGGGCCAACGACGTCGACTACGGGCTCGCGGCGAGCGTCTGGACCCGCGACGTCGGCCGCGCCATGAAGATGTCGGCGCTGCTGCACTTCGGCACGGTCTGGGTGAACGACCACATCCCGATCGTCTCCGAGCTCCCGCACGGGGGGTTCAAGCAGTCCGGGTACGGCAAGGACATGTCGATCTATGCGATCGAGGCGTACACCGAGCTGAAGCACGTGATGGTCAAGTGGTAGTTGGGACCGCGGTGGGGCCGACCGGATACCGGCAGGTGCCGGCCGACCACCGCTTCCTCCGAAGCCCAGTGCGTCCGCGGCGGCCGTCCGGCCCCTGCCTCGACACTGCAACCCGTGAGCCACTAGCGGCTCGCCGCTGAGCGCAAGCACGCGAACCTCGATCGCAGACGAAAAGGGATAAGGGAAATGGCTGACAAGTTCACGAAGAACGCCAAGGCGATCGAGGCGGCGGAGATGCCGCGGTTGCTCGAGGCGACGCCGGGGTCGAAGGCGCTCTACGAGCGGGCGGTGCAGCACCTGCCGTACGGGGTGGCCTCGACCTTCCAGGCGGGCGACCCGTACCCGATCTACATCGCCCGAGGGGAGGGCTCCCACGTCTGGGACGTCGACGACACCGAGCGCGTCGACTTCCACGGTGGGTTCGGCTGCAACGTCGTCGGTCACGCCAACCCGAAGATCGTGGAGGCCGTCGACCGGGCGGTGCGGACGGGGACGCACTTCGCCGCGACGACAGAGGTCACGGTGGCGTTCGCCGAGGAGCTGTGCCGGCGCTTCGGCCTCGAGAAGGTGCGCTTCGCCAACTCCGGGACCGAAGCGACGATGGACGCCATCCGGATCGCACGCGCGGCGACCGGTCGCGACGTGGTCGCCAAGGTCGAGGGCTCGTACCACGGCCACCACGACACGGTGATGTTCTCGGTCGTCCCGAACGCCGACGCGATGGGCGGTCGGGAAGCGCCCGCGTCCGCGCCGATGTCGAAGGGCATCCCGGCCGAGATGGCGCGCCTGACCGTCGCCGTCCCCTTCAACGACCTCCCGGCCACGACGCGTCTCTTCGAAGAGCGGGGCAAGGAGCTCGCCTGCCTGATCATGGAGCCGGTGATGATGAACATCGGGGTCGTCGTGCCCCAGCCCGGCTACCTGGAGGGCGTCCGCGACCTCTGCACCAAGCACGACGTCGTCCTCATCTTCGACGAGGTGAAGTCGGGCGCCACGATCGCCGAGGGCGGCGCGATCGAGCGCTACGGCGTCCAACCCGACCTCGCATGCTTCGCGAAGGCCATCGGTGGCGGGACGCCCACCGCCGCGTTCGGCGGCAAGGCGTCCGTCATGGAGGTCATCGAGCACGGCGCGGCACAACAGGGGACCTTCAACGGCAACCCGCTCGTCGCGGCTGCGGGACTCGCGGCCCTCACCGAGGTCCTGACCCCCGACGCGTACGTACGGCTCGGGGAGCTCGGGGCGCGGCTGGCCGACGGGCTCGGCAAGGCCATCGCCGAGCACGGGCTCCCGGCCCATGTCGTCGACCTCGGCGCGAAGGGATGCGTCTCCTACCGCGAGGAGCCCCTCCAGAGCTACCGCGACTTCCTCGAGACCCGCACCGAGCTCTACGAGGCATCGTTCCCGTGGGTGCTCAACCGCGGGGTGTTCATGACCCCCGGCGACGAGGAGCAGTGGACGCTCTCGGTCATGCACACCGACGACGACATCGACGCCTACATCGAGGCCTTCGCCGCGTTCTGCGCCGCGGTCGCCGCCTGACCAGGAGGGTGCGGACTCAGTCCTCGCGCGGCTCGGCGACGAGCGCGACGACCCGCTGGCCCGGGCGTACCTCGGGTTTCCCCCCGGCGGGGACCACGCTGAGGCGGTCGCCGTTGACGAGGAACATCGGGAGCGCGTCGTCGCCGTAGCGACCCCAGAAGTCGGACATCTCGAACTGCTCCGTGATCTGCGTCGACTTCATCGTCGTCCCGGCCGAGAACCGCTCGGAGAGCTCCGAGTACGTGGCGTCCGCCGAGAACAGGAGTCGGCCGGACAGGTGCTCGGGTAGTTCGTCGCGTCCCCCGGTCGCTCGCGACGGTGGGAGCTGGTACACGTGCTCGGACCCGAAGAGCGGCGCGAACCGCTGCGCAGCGAGGGCGTTCAGCTCGTCGTTCGCCGTGAGCGCGAGCAGCCGGCCGATCCCGGCGAGATCGAGCTCCTCGAACACCCGTCCCGACAGCACGCTGCCGAAGTAGGTGGTGAACCCGTCGAGGCGCGCGGCCGACACCTGGGACCACTGCGTGTCGGCGAGCACGACCCGGAAGCCGGCATCGGCGAGAGTCCGCGCAACCCTCCGAGCCCAGGGGTGCGCGCCCACGATGAGCACACCCTGCGGGGACCGTTCGGCGAGCGCGAGCCGCCGGGCGACCCATGGCGCGCCGAAGCCGTAGACGAGGATCGTCCCGACGACCACCACGAAGATCACCGACGTGACGCGTTGGGCCTCGGTGTCGCCGGCCTCGGTGAGCCGTAGTCCGAAGATCGACGCGGTGGCGGCCGCAACGATCCCGCGCGGCGCGACGGTCGCCACGAAGAGCCGCTCGCGTCGGGCCAGCTTCGACCCGAGGGACGCCAACCCGACCGCGAGCGGGCGGATCGCGACGATGAGGACAGCGAGGAACAGGAGGGCCCGCACGCCGATCCCCTCGAGGTCAGAAGTGCCGAGGCGCGCCGACAGCACGATGAACAGTCCGGAGACCACGAGGATCCCGACCGACTCGCTGAACTCGACGATCTGGCGGATCGACACCCATCGCTGCGTCGCGAGCGCGATTCCCGTGACGGTGACGGTGAGGAGGCCGGCCTCCTCCTGGATCTCGTTCGCGATCGTGAACGCACCGAGCACCACGCCGATCGTCACTGCGCTCTGGAGGAAGTCCGGAACGAGGAACCTGCGGAGCAGGACGACGAGGAGTCCCGCGGCGAGGAGCCCGAGTGCCGTACCGGCACCGATCGTGACCAGCACCCCGCGCACCACCGTGCCGGTGGCCGCGCCCGGCCCCTCCTGCGCGAGCACGGCCTCGAAGACGAGAACGGCGAGCATCGCTCCGATGGCGTCCCCGAGGATCCCTTCCCCCCGCAGGACCGGGCCCACCGCACCCGTCGGTCGGATGTGCGCGAGCAGCGGGCCGATGACCGTGGGTCCCGTCACGACGCAGATCGCGCCGACCAAGAGCGCGAGCCCAGGGCGGAGGTCGAGCACGACCGACGCGGCGCCGGTCGCCGCCGCCCAGGTGACCAGCACCCCGACGGTCACGAGGAGGAGGATGACGCGCCGGGCCGCCTTCAGCTGACGGAGGTCGAGTCCGAGGCTTCCTTCGAACAGGACGAGCCCGACCCCCAGCGACACGACAGCGGGGAGGCTCGGCCCGAGCAGCGCGTCGGGGGTCACGATGCCGCCGAGGGGACCGACGGCGAATCCGGCGACGAGCAGCAGGACGATCGCAGGCAGTTGGATGCGCCAGGCGAGCCACTGCGCCGCGATCCCCGCGACCACGATCACCCCGAGCTGCAGCACCGGGTCGTGGGCCATGAAGTGCGAGACGATACCGGCTCGCGACCTCTGTCAGACTCCCGGGACCCGAACCCGACTCGGAGAACCCATGACTTCGCCGCTCTCACCGTTCGACGACTACCCGATCCACCAGACCGCCGAGGTGCTCCGGCACCCCGCGACGAGTGACCGCAACTTCTACGACCGGTACTACAACATGCTCCACGACTCGACCGGCGACGTGATGCTGATCACGGGCTTCGGTCAGTACCCGAACCTCTCCGTCCAGGACGCCTTCGTGCTGGTGCGGCGGGGCACGGAGCACCGCGTCGTCCGGGCGTCGTGCCCACTCGGCATCGACCGGATGGACACGCGCGTCGGCCCGTTCTCACTCCAGGTGATCGAGGGGCTGAAACGGGTTCGGTTCGTCCTCGAGCCCAACGAGCACGGCGTGTCGTTCGACCTGACCTTCACCGGCTCGATCGCGCCGCTGCTCGAACCGCGGCACTACATCCGTCAGATGGAACGCATCACGTTCGACACGCAGCGCTTCGCGCAGACCGGGTTCTGGGCCGGCCACATCGTGGTCGACGGGGACCGGATCGACGTCGACGGTCCGCAGTGGAAGGGGACCCGCGACCGATCGTGGGGGGTCCGGCCGGTCGGCGAGCCCGAGCCGCCCGGGATCCTCGCGGAGGGCCCGTTCGCCATGAGCATGTGGAACTACGACCCGATCCAGTTCGACGACTACTCGATCGTCTACATGTGCTCCGAGAAGCCCGACGGGTCGCGCGACCTCGAGACAGCCAAGCGGATCTGGTGCGACCCGGCGCGCCCGGTGGAGCACCTCGGTCGACCCGAGCACGACCACGAGTTCATCCCGGGGACGCGGCGGCTCCGTCGGAGCGCGCTGTCGTTCCCGCACGCCCCCGATGGCCCGCTGACGATCGAGGTCACACCGCTCATCGAGTCCCACATCGGCATCGGCACGGGATACGCACCGGAGCCCGACTGGAAGCACGGGATGTACCACGGTCCGGACGTCGTCGTGCAGGGGGTCGCCCTCGATGTCGAGCGCGACGCCGACCGCTTCTACGGGATCGTCGACGCGGCCTCCCGCTTCGAGACGAGCACCGGCGACGTCGGCTACGGCCTGCACGAGTACATGTTCCTGGGCGAGTTCCCGAAGTACGGGCTCACGGGCGTCCTCGACGGCGCCCCCTGACGAGAGGGAGACCGTGCGAGCCGGCGCTCGGGGCTCAGGTCTCGGCGAGCGGGTCTCGATGTGGCCGACCTCGATCTCGGGCACCTCGGTCGCGGCCGCCGGTGCGCGACGGGCACGACGTGGTTGACCAGACCCCAGGCGAGCGCGGTCGACGCGTCGATGAAGTTGCCGGTAGGACGACGTCGCCGCCGCTCACGCGAGGAGCTCCGGGTGGCGTGCCTCGACCATCCGACGCATCCCGTCCTGCCAGCCCACGCGTGCCTCCCCGACGAGGGCCGCCATCTTCGTGAGGTCCACGTGCACGCTGCCGATCGTGGTCGCGGTCTCCTCGAACGTCGGCACGAGCCCGGTCAGCTCGCCGAGGAACGCGCACCACTCCTCGATCGATGCCGACGGCCCGCCCCAGTTCACGATCGTCGCCGGGACGCTTGCCGCGTCGAGGAGGCCGGGCACCGTCCGCAGGATGTCGTCGTCGTGGATCGGGTCGAAGAGGTTGGGGCGATCGGGATGGAGCGCGATCGGATGCCCGGCGAGCATGAACTCGAGGTGCCAGCCCGGCCAACCGCCGTTGTCTCCATAGGGCACGTTGAGGCGGGCGATGGTCGTCGGGACACCGTGCTCACGCGCGGCGGCGCGCGCGACGACCTCGGCCGCGATCTTGGCGAGGCTGTAGGTGGGGAACATCGCGCGGTGGTTGTCGCCCAGTGGATCGGTCTCGACGAGCGCGTGCTGCGGTCCGACGTGCTGGTACACCGCGGTCGACGAGCAGTGGAGCAGCGCCTTCGGCATCGTGCGCGCGACGAGGAGCGCGATCGACTCGCCGTTCGCCGCGAAGTCGCGGTCCCAGTCCGTGTCGTTGCCCTTGGCGACTGCGAGGTTGAGCACGTAGTCGAAGTCGGTCGGCACGTCGGAGAAGTCCGTCGTCGCGAGGTCGGCCGTCACGCAGGTCACGCCGGCCGCCTCGAGACGCTCGCGCGCGGCCGTGTCGCGGAACCGGGCGACACCCCACAGGTCGTTGTCGGCCGCGAGCCCGAGGGTCAGCGGCAGCGCCACCTGCCCGGTCGGCCCGGTCACCAGGATCTTGGCCCCCGACAGGCTCATCCGGTCCCCGCGTCCCGACCCGGTCGGAAGGTCGGGACGGTCGTCCCCTCATGCACGTCCCGCCAGACGAGCTCGACCGGGAGGCCGATCCGCACCTCGTCGAGCCTGACCTGCTGCAACGCCCCGACGAGGCGACAGCCGTTCGTCCCCGGCAGCTCGACGACCGCGGGGACGTAGGGCACCGAGTCGCTCAGCTCGGGCATCAGCGGGTGCTGGACGATCGTGAAGCTGTAGACGCTCCCTGCACCGTCGTGCTCCACCCACTCCACCTCCTGGGCCTGGCACGTCCAGCAGAAGGCGCTCGGCGGGAGCCGGAACGTCCCGCACGCCGTGCACCGCGGCACCACGAGCCGGTGTTCCGCGGCGGCGTCCCAGAAGGGCTGCGTGAAGACGTCGGGCGTGAGGTGGATGAGCTCCTCCGGCGGCAGCCGGGCTTCGAGCTCCGCGCCCGGGCTCACGACGGTGCACCCGCGAGGAGCAGCGAGGACACGGGGATCGACGCCGGGCCCCCCGTGACGAGCGCGACCTCGGCACCGGCGACCTGGTTGACGGCGGTGCCGCGGATCTGCTCCACCGCCTCCTTCACGTGGGTCATCCCGATGATGTAGGCCTCGGAAAGGTTGCCCCCGTGCGTGTTCACCGGCAGTGAGCCGTTCGGCCACCGGATGTTGCCGTCGGCCACGAACGGGCCCGCCTCGCCGATGCCGCAGAACCCGTAGTCCTCGAGCTGCATGAGGACCATCGGGGAGAAGTGGTCGTAGAGGAGGGCGACGTCGACGTCGGACGGTCCGCTCCCCGCCATCGCCCAGAGCCGTTCCGCGACCGGTCGGTGCCCCGACGACGCGAACTCGTCGTCGGGCATCCCCATCCACGTGATCGCCTGGCCCCACCGCCCGTTGCCACCGTGCGCCGAGGCGCGCACGTACGCCGGTGGGTGCCGGAGGTCGCGCGCCCGCTCGGCGGTCGTGGTGACCACGGCGACCGCGCCGTCGCACTCGAGGCAGAAGTCGAACAGGCAGAGCGGGTCGGCGATCATGCGCGCGGAGAAGTAGTCGTCGAGGGTCAGCTCCTCCCGCATGATCGACGTATCCCGTCGGCGGGCGTTCTCGCGCGTCGAGATCGCCACCTCGGCGAAGTGCTCGCGTGAGGTCCCGTAGAGGTGCATGTGACGCTGGGCGAGGACCGCGAACATCTGCCCCGGACCCATCAGCCCTGCGGGCTGGATGAAGTTGCCCTCGGGAGACGGCGGTGCGGAGTACTGCGCGCCCGGCTTGCCCTTCCCCTTCGGGGCGTACGAGGCGCCGAAGCGGTTCGCGGCCTGCTGGAGCGTCATCAGGCTCACCACGCACGTCGCCATCCCCGAGGCGATCGCCGCCGCGCCGAGCCCGACCGATCCGGCCGCGCCACCCCCACCCCCGGTGAGCATCGCGGTGAACCGCAGCTCCGGGATCCCCATGACCTGGGCGAAGAGCGAGGTGTCGCCACCGAGGCCGAAGGAGTAGAGGGCGAGCCCGTCGACGTCGGCGACCGCAAGGCCGGCGTCCTCCAGCGCCCCGAGCATCGCCTTGCCCGCCATCTCGAACGGCGTCTGCGGAAGGGAGCGCCCACGCTTGTAGTACGGCGTCGCGCCCACGCCGACGACCGCGGCCTGGTCCCGGAGGCTCATACGGGGCGCATCATGGCACCTCGGCGCGCGGCACTCGGGCGATCCGGTGACGTCCGCGCCATCATGGCGCGATGGATGCAGCACCGGTGTGGGCCCGGCGTGACGCCGACGTCGTCTGGCACGGGTTCACGCAGATGTCCTGCTACACGGAGAGCGCTCCGATCATCGTCGAGCGCGCCGAGGGCCACGAGCTGATCGACGTCGACGGGAAGCGCTACCTCGATGCGATCTCGTCGCTGTGGGTGAACACCCTCGGTCATTGCGTCCCCGAGCTCGACGACGCGGTGCGGGAGCAGCTCTCGCGTGGGGGCCATTCGACGATGCTCGGCAACGGCAACCGCGTCGTCATCGAGCTCGCCGAGGCGCTCGCGCCCCTGGTCCCGGTCGACGAGCCCCACTTCCTCTTCGCCTCCGACGGTGCATCGGCCGTCGAGCAGGCCCTGAAGATCGCATTCCAGTACTGGGCGAACCGCGGCATCGAGGGCCGGACCACCTTTCTTGCGTTCGGCGGTGCGTACCACGGCGACACGATCGGAGCGCTCTCCGTCGGGGCCGGCGGGTTCGGGACCGACCTGTTCGACCCGTTGCGATTCCCTGTCCTGCGCGCGCCGGAGTTCGGCGACCTCGCGTGCTTCGACAACGCGATCGCGATGGTCGCGGCCCACGCCGGCAGCTTGGCCGCGGTGATCGTCGAGCCGCTCGTGCAGGGCGCGGCCGGGATGCAGCTCGGCGATCCCGATGGCCTCGAGCGACTCGGCGTCGCGTGTCGCGAGCACGACGTCCTGCTCATCTGCGACGAGGTCGCGACCGGGTTCGGCCGCACCGGAACGCTCTTCGCCTCCGAGCAGTGCGGGTTGCGCCCCGACCTCCTCGTGCTCGGGAAGGGGCTCACCGCCGGATACGTGGCCCAGTCGGCGACGGTCGCGAGCGGTCGCGTGTTCTCGGCGTTCCTCGGCCCCGACCTCTCGGAGCGGACCCTCTATCACGGGCACTCCTACAGCGGGAACGCACTCGCGTGCGCGGTGGCGGTGCGCCATCTCGAGCTGCTCGCCGACGGCACGGTGCTCGACAACGTGCGCGCCCGGTCCGCGCAGCTGGCTGCCGCGCTCGAGGCACGCGTGCGGCAGCACCCGGCCGTCGCCCAGGTGCGGCTCCAGGGCCTCATGGGTGGCGTCGAGCTCGCCCCGCCGCGCGACGGCCTCCGATGGGGCCGGCGTGCCTGCGCGGCTGCGGTCCAGCGCGGAGTGTTGCTCCGCCCCCTGGGCGACGTCGTGGTGCTCATGCCCCCGCTCACGATCACCGCCGCGGAGATCGACCGCATCGTCGAGGTGCTCGTGGACTCGCTCGACACGCTGACGGACGCGCCATGACCTGGCGGGAGTGGGCCGAGCACCAACGCCGCGACATCCGGCGCGCGGGGCAGTGGCGGGCGCCGCGCGACCTCGACGCGGCCGGGCCCGAAGGAAAGCTCGCGCCCGACGACCGCCCGGTCGTCTCCTTCGCGTCCAACGACTACCTCGGTCTGACGCAACACCCCGCGGTGGTCGCGGCGGCACGCGCCGCGCTCGACCGCTGGGGTGCCGGATCGGGCTCGGCGCGGCTGATCGTCGGCTCCCGCCCGGTGCACAGCGACCTCGAGGCCGCGCTCGCGGCCTGGAAGCGGATGCCGCGCGCGGTCCTGTTCCCCACCGGGTTCGCGGCGAACCTGGGCGTCCTCACCACGTTCGGCGGACCCGACGTGCTCGTCGTGTCCGACGAGCTGAACCACGCATCCATCATCGACGGCTGCCGGCTGAGCCGGTCGTCCGTCGAGATCGCCCGCCACGCCGACCCCGACCACGTCGACGCGGTCCTGGCGGCGTCCGACCGTGCGCGCGCGATCGTCGTGACGGACACGGTCTTCTCCATGGACGGCGACGTCGCGCCCGTCGAAGACCTCGCCGCCATCTGCGCCGAGCACGGCGCACTGCTCGTCCTCGACGAGGCCCACGCCGTGCTCGGGCCCGACCTGGCGGACCTCGCCGACCGACTCCCCGAACTCGACCTGGTCCGCATCGGCACGCTGTCGAAGACGCTCGGCTCCCTCGGGGGGTTCGCGGCGACCTCGGAGCCGTTCGCCGACCTGGTCGTCAACCGGGCTCGCTCCTACATCTTCACCACGGCGTCCACCCCGGCCGACGCCGCGGCCGCGCTGGCGGCCGTCGAGGTGGTGCGCTCGGACGAGGGCCGACGACTCCGAGCGCGGTTGCAGGGGCACGTGGAGCGGGTCCGTCCGGGCCATCCGTCGCCGATCGTGCCGATCGTCATCGGGGACGAAGCGGCAACGGTCGCGGCGTCGGAGGCCCTCCTCGATCGGGGGATGCTGGTCCCCGCGATCCGTCCGCCCACGGTCGCACCGGGCTCGTCGCGACTGCGGGTCGCACTGTCGGCCGCGCACACCGACGCGCAGATCGACGCGCTGGTGGAGGCGCTCGCCACGATCGACCCGCGCCGATGACCCGACCGTCGGTCGTCGTCGTCACCGGGACCGGCACCGAGGTGGGCAAGACGTGGGTAGCCGCGAGGTTGGCACGCGGGCTGCGCGACCTCGGCGTGGCTGTCGCGGCGCGCAAGCCGACGCAGTCCTTCTCGGTCGACGACCACCATCCGCGGGATGCCGAGGTGCTGGCGGATGCGACCGGCGAGGACGCGGCTGCGGTGTGCCCCGCGCATCGCTCGTACGCCATGGCGATGGCACCACCGATGGCGGCCGACGCGCTCGGACTCGACGAGTTCACGATCGCGGATCTCGCCATGGAGACGCGCTGGCCGAGCGGGGTCGACCTCGGGCTCGTCGAGGGCGCGGGTGGGCCCCGCTCTCCGTTGGCCACCGACGGCGACACGGTCGACCTGGCCCGTGCCCTCGCGGCCGACGTCGTCGTCCTCGTGGCTGATGCCGGGCTCGGCACGATCAACGCGGTGCGCCTCGCGGTACCGCCGCTGGCCGAGGTGGCGCCCGTGATCGTCTTCCTCAACCGCTACGACGACGGCGACGATCTCCATCGCCGCAACCGGTCGTGGCTCGCTCGCGACCACGAGGTGGAGGTGGCGGTGCCGGGCCTCGTCGAACGCGTGGGGCGTCAGCGGCCGTAGCGGTCGCGGATCCGGAACCACTGGCCCACGGCCGGGAGGTAGTGGTCGCGCAGGGAGTGCAGGGGCACCTGCGGGAAGGGGAGGCGGGCGAACGCGGGCGGTGCGCCCTCGCCGACGAGCCACCGCGCCGCCTGCTGACCGAACCAGGTCATGAGCGCGACACCGGTGCCGTTGCACCCGGTCGCGAAGGCGACGCTTCCGCCACCCGGGAGCGGTGTCCGGCCGCAGTGCGGCAGCCGATCGAACGTGATCGCGACGTTGCCGCCCCACGCGCGGTCGATCGCGACCCCCTCGAGCTGCGGGTGCACCCGGACCATCTCGCCCGCCAGGATGTCTCGAGCCTTGGGCACGGTCGTCGCGCCGAGGCTGGTCCGCCCGCCGAACACGAGGCGGTCGTCGGGCGAGCGGCGCCAGTAGAAGAGGAAGTTCTTCGTGTCGTGGACCATGCGGCCGTTCGGGATGCACGACGCCGCGAGGGCGGGGTCGAGAGGCTCGGTCGCGACGATGAAGCTGCCCATGGGCACGACGCGTCGTCGCAGCTCGGGCACGATGCCGTCGACGGTCGCGTTCGCGGCGACGAGCACCTCGCCGGCCCGCAACGATCCGCGGGTCGTGTCGACGCGGTAGCCGTGCGCATCGCCGAGGGCCGTGATGCCCGTGACCCTGGTCTCCCCATGGAGCACGGCGCCCTGCTCGACGGCGCGACGGACCAGGCCCGCGTGGTACGCCGCCGGCTGCAGGCCACCGGTGCGCTCGACGAGCAGGCCGCCGTGGTAGGCGGGGCTCCCGATCTCGGACGCGAGCTCGTCGCGTGCGAGGAACCGAGCGTCCTCGCCCAGGTCGTCCCTCCACTCACGCGCCTCGGCCTCGAGGTGGGGAACCTGGGCTTCGTGGTGCGCGAGCAGCAGCCCGCCGGTGCGGGCGTAGTGACAGTCGATCGACCAGTCCTCCACCAGCCGTTCGACGAGCGCGAACGCGTCGAACACCGCCTCGACGAGCTCGCCGCCGAGCGGACCGTGGTGGTGGGCGAGCCACCCGGGGCCGTGCTTGAGCTCGGGGATCACCATCCCGCCGTTGCGGGTGCTCGCACCCGTCCCGATGGCGTCGGCGTCGAGCACCGCGACCTCCCGACCGCGTGACGCGAGCTCGGCACCCGCCATGACGCCGCAGTAGCCGGCGCCGACGATGGCGACATCGACCGACGACGCCATCGGCACCGCCTCTGTCGCGGCCGGGGGCAGCGCGACCCCGTCGTGCCACAGGGGCGCCTCGCGGTAGCCGGTCCCGAGCCGGGCTGCTGCCTCCATGGGCCGATCCTAGAACCCGCGGGCGCCCCGAGGTCCGGGATCCGCAGGAGATCGGGGTCCAATCCGAGGATTCCATGCTTCACGGGACACCAGACGACGGATTCCCTTGCGCGTGCCCGTCGCGCGTGCCATCGTCGCGGGCATGGTGCGAGCCGACTCCGAGGCGGTCATGGTCCTCGACGACACCGACAAGGCGCTGATCGAGGCGCTCCAACGCGACGGCCGCAGCCCGTACACGAAGCTCGCGGCCGCGGTCGGGCTCTCCGAGGCCGCGGTGCGCCAGCGCGTCCAGCGTCTCATCGAGTCGGGCGTCACCCAGATCGTCGCGGTCACCGACCCGCTCATGCTCGGCTTCCGACGCATGGCCATGATCGGCCTCCGGATCGAGGGGGACCTCCGGGACGCGGCCGACACCATTTCGTCGATCCCCGAAGTCGACTACGTCGTGATCGTGGGCGGCTCCTTCGACCTGATGCTCGAAGTCGTCTGCGAGGACGACGACCACCTCCTGAGCCTGCTCAACGACAAGATCCGGGCGATCCCCGGAGTCCGCGCCGCCGAGACGTTCACCTATCTCCGCCTCTACAAGCAGACCTACGCATGGGGTACCCGATGACTGCAACGACCAGCACCCACACGACCGGCACCCGTTCGCCCGAGGAGCTCGAGGCGCTCGCGCACCGACACCTCTGGATGCACTTCAGCCGCCTCGGCGGGTTCGACGCCGAGAAGCCCGTCCACATCATCGCCCGCGGTGAGGGCTGCCACGTCTGGGACGTCCACGGGAAGCAGTACCTCGACGCGCTCTCGGGCCTCTTCACGGTGCAGCTCGGGCACGGGCGCCGCGACCTCGCCGAGGCTGCGGCCGCACAGATGGAGACCCTCGAGTACTTCCCGATCTGGACGTACGCCCATCCGCCCGCGATCGAGCTCGCGGCGCGCCTCGCCGAGCTCGCGCCGGGTGACCTCAACCGGGTCTTCTTCACGACCGGAGGCTCGGAGGCCGTCGAGTCGGCGTGGAAGCTCGCGCGCCAGTACCACCGGGTGCGCGGCGAGGGTCAGCGCTACAAGGTCATCGCGCGCCAGATCGCCTACCACGGCACCACGCTCGGGGCGCTGGCGATCACGGGCGTCCCCGCGCTGAAGACCCCGTTCGAGCCGCTGACCCCGGGTGCGTCGCACGTCGTGAACACCAACCGGTACCACCACCCGCTCGCCCACGACGAGAAGGCGTTCATGCTCGCCGTCACCGATGCGATCGAGGAGGCGATCATCTGGGAGGGTCCGGAGACCGTCGCGGCCGTCTACCTCGAACCGGTGCAGAACGCCGGCGGCTGCTTCACCCCTCCCGAGGGCTACTTCCAGCGGGTGCGCGAGATCTGCGATCGTCACGGCGTGCTCCTCGTGTCCGACGAGGTCATCTGCGCGTTCGGGCGCCTCGGCGAGTGGTTCGGTGCCGATCGCTACGACTACCTGCCCGACATGATCACCTGCGCCAAGGGCCTCACCAGCGGCTACGCCCCCCTCGGCGCCGTGATCTGCCGCGATCACATCGCCGAGCCGTTCCTCGAGGCGGACGCGTCGTTCCTCCACGGGATCACCTTCGGCGGCCATCCGATGTCGTGCGCCGTCGGCTCGGCGAACCTCGCCGCGATGGACGCGGAAGGGGTGCTGGAGAACGTGCGGGCGAACGAGTCCGGGTTCCAGGAGCGCCTCGACGGGCTGCGCGACATCCCGATCGTCGGCGACGTGCGCGGGGCCGGGTACTTCTGGGCGGTCGAGCTCGTCCGCGACCAGCAGACCGGCCAGACGTTCACCCACGAGGAGTGCGAGGGTCTGCTCCGAGGGTTTCTCTCGCCCCGGCTGTACGACGCCGGGCTGATCTGTCGTGCCGACGACCGCGGCGACCCCGTCGTCCAGCTGTCGCCGCCGCTCATCGCCGGCGAGGCCGAGCTCGACGTGATCGAGTCGACGCTTCGCACCGTGCTCACCGAGGCGTGGGACCGGTTCGGAGCATGAGCACCCTCACGGTCGGCGTGCCGCGCGAGGTCAAGGACGGCGAGCACCGTGTCGCAGTCACCCCCGACGGCGTCCACGAGCTCGTCGCGTCGGGCGCGCCCGTGATCATCGAGGCCGGAGCGGGCGTGGACTCCTCGATCTCCGACGACGACTACCACCGTGCGGGAGCGACGATCGTCGATTCCACCGCCGACGTGTGGGGGCGCGCCGATCTCATCATGAAGGTGAAGGAGCCCAAGCCGGACGAGTTCGCCTACATGCGGCCCGGCCTCGTGCTCTTCACCTACCTGCACCTCGCGGCCTACCCGGAGGTCGCCGACGCCCTCGTCGAGCACAAGGTCACGGGCATCGCGTACGAGACCGTCCAGCTGCCGGACGGCTCGCTGCCCCTGCTCGCCCCGATGAGCGAGGTCGCGGGCCGGATGGCCACCCAGGTCGGGGCCCACTACCTCGAGCGCGAGCACGGCGGGCGCGGCGTCCTCCTCGGCGGGGTCCCGGGCGTGCGCCCCGCCCGCGTCGTGGTCCTCGGCGCAGGGAACGTGGGGTGGAACTCGGCCTGGATCGCCCAGGGCATGGAGGCCGAGGTGCTCCTCCTCGACAAGAACCTCGACCGGCTCCGCTGGGTCGACCAGATCCACCAGGGTCGGATCGTGACGCTCGCGAGCAACCGCGGCGCGGTCGAGCGCGCGTGCATCGAGGCCGATCTCGTCATCGGTGCGGTGC
Organism: Acidimicrobiia bacterium; assembly: GCA_046484625.1. Classification (GTDB taxonomy): domain Bacteria; phylum Actinomycetota; class Acidimicrobiia; order IMCC26256; family PALSA-555; genus DASUAO01. Next base: position 2,259 of record JAWOIO010000011.1, on the reverse strand, counting down.
TCGTCGCGGGCGGTCGCGCTCCGGTCGTCGTCACCGAGGACCTCGTCCGCTCGATGAAGAAGGGTGCGGTCATCGTCGACTGCGCCGTCGACCAGGGCGGGTGCATCGAGACCACACGGGAGACGACCCACGCCGATCCCGTCTACGAGGTCCACGACGTCTTGCACTACGCGGTCGGCAACATCCCGGGTGCCGTCCCTCACACGTCGACGTATGCACTCACGAACGCGACGCTTCCATACGCCCGGGAGCTCGCAACTCTCGGCGTCGCGGAGGCCACCGCCGCCGATCCCGAGCTCGCGTTCGGGGTGAACACCGTCGGCGGATCGATCACCAACGCCGCCGTCGCCGAGGCGCTGGAGCGCCCACTCGTCCCGCTCGTCGACGCGCTCTAAACGGGTGACCGACGCCGGGCCCCGAAGAGCCGGATCACGAACAGCCGGATCACGACGCGGAGGATCTGCCCGATGACCAAGCTGTTGATCGCCGGTGCGTGGACCGATGGCGCGGCAACCGATGAGATCGCGGTCACAAGCCCTGCGACCGGCGAGCACCTCGGCTCGGTCCCCCGCGCGTCGGCAGCGGACCTGGAGGCCGCGGTCGCCGGCGCCCGTCGCGGGGCCGAGGCGATGGAGGCGATGCCCCCGTTCGAGCGGGCCCGCCTGCTGCACCTCGCTGCCGACCGCATCGAGGCCGCACGCGACGAGCTCGGTCATCTGGTGGCGCTCGAGAACGGCAAGCCGCTCCACACCGAGGCCCTGCCGGAGGTCGACGAGGCCGTCGAGAACTTCCGGTGGATGGCCGAAGAGGCAAAGCGACTGGAGACCCCGAACCTCCCCGGCGCCGACCCCAACAAGCTCGTCATGACCTTCCGCAAGCCGAACGGGGTCTACGCCGTGATCTCGGCCTGGAACTTCCCGATCGGCATCCCGTCGGAGCTCCTCGCGCCCGGGCTCGCGGGCGGGAACGCATGCATCCTCAAGCCGTCGGAGTACACGCCGCTTGCGGCCGCCCGGCTGGTGGAGCTGGTGCTCGAGGCCGGGTTCCCGGACGGCGCGATCTCGTTGCTGTACGGCGACGGCGACCTCGGTCGCGATCTCGTGAGCCATCCGGGCGTCGACGCGATCGCGTTCGTCGGCTCGCAGGGAACGGCCGAGGCGATCGTGCGGGCGGCCGGGCTGAAGCGCACGCTCATCGAGGCGTCGGGCAACGGTCCCCAGATCGTGCTCGACGACGCACTCCTCCCGGCGGCGGCCGTTGCGGCCGTCTACGGCGCCTCGTTCGCCTCGGGCCAGTGCTGTGTCGCGACGGAGCGGCTGCTCGTCCACGAGTCGATCCACGACGAGCTGCTCGAGCTGGTGCTCGCGGAGGCCGCGACCGTGCGGCTCGGGCATCCACTCGACGAGGCGACCACGATGGGACCGCTCAACAATCCCGCGGTCGCGGCGAAGATGGATGCCCACGTCGCCGACGCCCGCGCTCGCGGCATCGCGATCCCGTTCGGGGGCGCGCGCGCCGACGGGTTCCCCACCGACCTCTACTACGAGCTCACCGTCGCCGACGGCGTGGGTACCGACGCGGTGATGTTCCGCGAGGAGACCTTCGGGCCCGTGCTGCCGATCACGACCTTCCGCGACGACGACGAGGCACTCCGCCTCGCCAACGACTCGGACCTCGGACTGCAGGCGTCGGTCTTCACCTCCAGCCTGAAGCGCGCGTTCCGCTTCGTGCACGGCGTCCGCGCCGGCAGCATCGTCGTGAACGACACCACCGACTTCTGGGAGCCGCATCCGCCGTTCGGGGGCGCGGCCGGGACCCGGACCGGCTGGGGTCGGATCGGCGGGAAGTACACGCTCCTCGACATGACCGACCTCCGCACCGCGGTCATCGACGTCCACCAAACGCGGGACTGACGGCAAACGCGGGACTGACGGGCAGACGCGGGACTGAGTTCTCCCGGAACGCACCGTTGGAGTGCCCGAGCACCACACTGGAGTGCCCGAGCACCACACTGGAGTGATGGACGTCCCCGAACGCACGATCCTGATCTGGTCCGACATCGCCTGCCCCTGGGCGCACCTGGCCGTCCACCGACTTCACGAGGCCCGCGCTCGCCTCGGGCTCGGCGACGTCGTGACCGCATCGTCGCCGGCGCGCAGTTCTCCGCCGGTCTCCCGGGCCCGGAAGATGGCAACCACCACCGCGAGGTTGGGCGGCAGGACCCCGGTGTAGACGCCGAAGGTACTGTCGACGGCGACG
>JAWOIO010000216.1:0-4737 GCA_046484625.1 Acidimicrobiia bacterium | reverse complement strand
CCCGATTCCAGGGCCCGACGTCGCCGCATCTCCTCGAACTGGCCCTGGGCCATCGCCTGCTGGGTGAACAGCGTGGCCTGGATCCCGTGGAACAGGCCCTCCAGCCAGCCGACCAGCTGCGCCTGCGCGAGGCGCAGCTCGGACTCGGACGGCGCTTCGGAGCTGAAGGGGAGGACCACCTCGGCGAGCTCCTGCTGGAGCTCGGGCGAGAGCACGCCCTCGAGCTCGGCGACCGACTTCTCGTGGATCTCCCGCAGGCGGCGTCGTCCGGCATCGTCGAGCGGTGCACGGCGCACCTCGTCGAGCATCCCCCGCACCATCGAGGCGATGCGGATGAGCTTCGTGGGCCGGGTGACCTGCTCGCCCTCGACCTCACGGTCACCTGCGTCGGCGCCGGCGCCGTCCGGGGGAACCTCGGAGCCGCCGGGAGCCGCACCCGCGTCGAGCACCTCGGGCTTCACCGGTTCCGTGGTGTCGGCGTTGGCGTCCATCTCGTGGTCTCCTTCTGCGGCGGGCCTCCCCAGGATAGGGAGCGCGGGGAAGGTCCAGGTCACCGGAACGGCCGCCGTGGCCGGGTGTCGTTCCGACAGCCTGGGTCCAGGGTTCCGGCAGAAGGTAGTGTAGAGACTCGGCAGAAGATAGTGTAGAGACTCGGCAGGGGGTAGTGTAGGACCCTCCCCCCTCCCCACCCACCCCTACCCCCTGGGGGAACGAGGAGCGCAGCGACCCGGTGAACGGACCGATCGGCGGTGTGGCCGGCTATCGACGGCGGGTGCTCGACGACGAGCTGGACGTCCTCATCGACGACCTCGCAGCGATCGCGATCGACGGCGCCAAGGGCGTCGGGAAGACCACCACTGCGGCGGAGCGGGCGAGCACGGCGTACCACCTGGACGCCCCGGGGACGCTGACGATTGCCAGAGCCGAGCCGTCGCGGCTCGTGACCGGAACCCCGCCCATCCTGATCGACGAGTGGCAACGCCTCCCCGGCTCGTGGGATCTCGTGCGGCGCGCCGTCGATGCGGGTGCTGCCCCGGGAACCTTCCTGCTCACCGGCTCGGCAACGCCGCGGGACACCGGTACGCATTCGGGTGCCGGGCGCATCGTCCGAATGCGCATGCGGCCGCTCGCGCTCAGCGAGCGTGGCCTCGAGTCGCCGACGGTCAGCCTGAGGGAGCTGCTGACCGGCACACGGCCGGCGCTCGGTGGGACCACGGAGGTGGCGCTCCGGGACTACGCGAAGGAGATCTGCGAGTCCGGGCTGCCCGGGATCCGCGGTCTCCCTCCCCGAGCGCGTCGGGCACAGCTCGACGGGTATCTCGCGCGAATCATCGACCGGGACTTCCCCGACGCAGGTCGCACCGTGCGCAACCCCGCCGCATTGCGCCGATGGATGGAGGCGTACGCCGCCGCCACCTCGACGACGTGCTCCTACGACAGGATCCGCGACGCCGCGACTCCGGGTGAGGTGGACAAGCCGGCGAAGACCACGACGGCGGCCTACCGCGACGTGCTCGAGCGGCTCTGGGTCATCGACGATGTCCCGGCGTGGGCGCCCTCACGGAACCCCCTCGCTCGCCTCGTCGGAGGATCGACCCACCATCTCGCCGATCCCGCCCTGGTGGTTCGCCTCCTGGGCATGGACGTCGACGCGCTCCTCGACCCGCAGGGTGACGGAACGACGCGTGGCGACGATCTGCGCGACGGCCCGATGCTCGGTCGCCTGTTCGAGTCGCTCACCGCGCTGAGCCTGCGCGTCTACGCCCAGCACTCCGAAGCCACCGTGTCACACTTGCGAACCCGTGCCGGAGAGCACGAGGTCGACTTCGTCGTCGAGCGACCCGACCACCGGATCGTTGCCGTCGAGGCGAAGCTCGCGCACGAGGTCGGCGACCGGGACGTCAGGCACCTGGTGTGGCTCCGCGAGAAGATCGGCGACGGCCTGCTCGACGCCATCGTCATCAGCACCGGCTCCGAGGCGTACCGCCGTCCGGACGGCATCGGCGTGGTGCCGGCTGCGCTGATCGGCCCGTGAAGCGCCACGATCCTGGTCCTCGGGCCCGAGTGCGGTCCCGCAGTGACAGCGGCGAGCACATCCGGATCACCGACGCAAGCGGATCGGGCGGCGCGGGAGGTGGCCGGTACGCTCGCCGGACGATGCGTGACCAGATCGCCACCCATCTCCGTCGCGCGCTCGACGCCGTCGGCCTCCCCGCACCCGCGGGCGGCAGCACGCTCGAGCCACCGAAGCAGGTCGAGCACGGCGACTGGGCGTCCAACCTCGCCCTCAAGGTGGCCAAGCCCGCGGGGCGTGCTCCGCGTGAGGTGGCAGCCGACCTGGCCGCCGCGCTCGTCGCCGACCCGCCTCCGCACTTCGACCGGGTCGAGGTGGCGGGGCCGGGCTTCCTCAACATCTTCCTGAAGCCCTCGTGGCTGCACGAGCTGCTGCGTCTGGTCGTGACGCAGGGGGAGCGGTACGGCCGGAGCGACCGCCTGGCGGGGGCGCGCATCAACCTCGAGTTCGTCTCGGCGAACCCGACGGGGCCGTTGCACGCCGGAGGGGGCCGCTGGATCGCCGTGGGCGACGCGCTGGCGAACGTCCTGGCGGCCCAGGGCGCCGAGGTGCACCGCGAGTACTACCTCAACGACGCCGGCAACCAGCTCGACACCTTCGGCGCATCCCTGTTCGCGCGGTACGAAGGCCGTGAACCTCCCGAGGACGGCTACCAGGGGCCGTACGTGCTCGAGATGGCCGAGCGCATGCGCGCCGATGCCGGCGACGCGCTCAACGAGGAGCAGGCCCGCGAGTGGGGCTATCGGGACGTCGTGCGGGCGCTCCACGAGGATCTCGGACGCGTGGGGGTGCACTTCGACACCTGGTTCTCGGAGCGGACGTTGCACGATCGCGGCGAGGTGACGGGCGTGCTCGACGCGCTGCGCGCGAGTGGCGCGACGTTCGATGCCGACGGTGCGACGTGGCTGCGCACGACGGACTTCGGCGACGACCGCGACCGGGTCCTGGTGAAGTCCGACGGGTCCACGACCTACCTCCTGGGCGACCTCGCATACCACGAGGACAAGTTCGCGCGGGGCTGGGAGCACCTCATCGACATCTGGGGCGCCGACCACCACGGTCAGGTGAAGAGCGTGCAGGCCGGGCTGCGCGCGTTGGGTCACCCGTCGGGGGAGCCCGAGGTGATCCTCGGCCAGCTCGTGAAGCTCATGCGGGGCGGCGAGGTCGTGCGGGCGTCGAAGCGCACCGGCGACATCGTGACGCTCGCCGACATCCTCGACGAGGTCGATCCCGATGTCTGCCGGCTGACGTTCCTGCTCCAGGGCGTCGACACGGCCCTCACGTTCGACCTCGACGTGGTCACCGCCCAGTCGATGGACAACCCCGTGTACTACGTCCAGTACGCGCACGCCCGGATCGCGTCGATCGGACGCAAGGCCGACGCGGCCGGGATCACCCGCCTGCCCGTCCTGGAGACGAACCTCGGGGTGCTGACGCACGATCGGGAGCTCGAGCTGCTGCGCGCGCTGGCGTCGTTCCCCGACGTGGTGTCGGAGGCGGCCGACCTGCGGGCTCCCCACCGGATCACGACGTGGGTGCGGGACTTCGCATCCTCCTTCCACGGCTTCTACCGGGACTGCCGGGTGATCTCCGACGACCAGGCGACCACGCAGTCCCGCCTGTGGCTCGCCGAGGCGTGCCGCGTCGGGCTCAAGAACGCGCTCGACCTCCTCGGGGTGCACGCGCCCGACGAGATGCGACGCGACGACGATCTCGAGCCGGAGGACGGGGGACGATGACCACGACGTCGCCGATCGACCAGACCCTGATCCCGCCGGGACTGCGCGACGTCGATCTCGAGGCCATCGCCCACGACGTCGGTACGCCGGCGTTCGTCTACGACGAGGACGAGCTCCGTCGACGCTGCCGCGAGTACGTCGACGCCTTCGGCCACGACGCGGTCGCCTACGCGGGCAAGGCGTTCCTGTGCACCGCGATGGCGCGGCTCGTCGCCGACGAGGGGCTGCACCTCGACTGCGCGACCGGGGGCGAGCTGCACGTCGCGCTCCACGCCGGCGTGCTGCCGGAGCGCATCGTGCTGCACGGCAACAACAAGTCCGATGCCGAGATCACCCAGGCGCTCGCGGCCGGGGTCGGTCGCATCGTCGTGGACTCCTTCGACGAGATCGATCGACTCGAGCGGCTGGCCACCACGCCGGTGCGGGTGCTCGTGCGGGCGACCCCGGGCGTGGAAGCGCACACCCACGAGTACATCGAGACCGGGACGGAGGCGTCGAAGTTCGGGTTCACGCTCACCGACGACGTCGCGCTCCACGCGATCGAACGGCTGGTCGCCGCGAAGTACCTGCTGTTCGACGGCCTCCACTTCCACATCGGCTCGCAGATCTACCGACTCGACGCGTACGCCCGCGCGATCGAGCGGATTGCCGGCCTGGCCGCCAGGGTGCACGCCGAGCTCGGCGTCGTCATCGACGAGCTGAACGTCGGCGGCGGCCTCGGGGCGCGCTACCTGCCCGACGATCCGGAGCTGGCAGTGGCCGACCATGCCGCTGCGCTGCGGCGCGCCGTCGACGAGTCCTGGGGCGAGGCGGGTCTCGCCGACGCGCCGCGCCTCATGGTCGAGCCCGGGCGCTCCATCGCCGCCCCGGCCGCCCTCACGCTCTTCCGCGTGGGCACGGTCAAGGAGATCCCGGGGATCGGCA
>JAWOIO010000202.1:0-3566 GCA_046484625.1 Acidimicrobiia bacterium | reverse complement strand
GGGTGCGCGGTCGCCGCGGGCGGATGAAACGTGTCCATATGGTCAGCGTAGCACCTCCATATGGGATTCCGGGTGCGTGATCCGTAGGCGCGTTCCGGTCAATCGGGACGCGTACGGCGGCGCACCGTGCCGCCCACCGCCAAGGCGGCGGCGATGATCACCAGGTTCTTGATGATGTACTGCCCCTCCATCGTCGGTGCGAAGGGCGCCCGGCCGCTCTGGAAGGTGACGTCCGTGAGGATCACGAGGGGCATGAACGCCCCCACCATCTGCAACAGCATCAGCGCGATCGCGATCCGCAGCGTCTTCGGGATGAGGAAGGTCACCCCGATGGCGACCTCCCACCAACCGATCACGGCGAGCCAGGTGGGCGCGTCGAACACGGGCATCCAGGCCACCGTGGCCAGCACGAGGGACTCGGCCGGCGAGAGGCCGAGCGGTTTGAGGAGCCCGAACCAGATGAAGACGAGGCCCAGGGTCGACCGGAGGAGGACGATGCCCCAGCGCGCCATCCGCGTCGACACCCAGCGGTCGATGCGGTCGAAGCGCGCGGCGAGGGCCCGGCGGGCATGGAGCGCGGAGCTCGACATGCTCCAGGGTAGGTCGGGCCCTCGCGGCGGACCGTATGCGGCGCATCCAAGGGGACGCGCTCAGATCGTCACTCCATGCGGTACCAGCGCAGCTCGTCGAGCAGCGCCGAGCCGGCGCCGCCCTCGATGCGCACGTCGAGGCCCCACACCTCCGTAGGCGTGAAGCCGTCGTCGAGCGCGCCCTCGGGTTGCACGTCCGCACGCTCGAAGGCGTCGAAGGGCAGCTCGACCTTCACCCAGCCCGCGACGTCGTCCCGGAAGCTCGCGACGAACCGTTCCGACGTGTCCGGCTCCTGGTGCACGCGGACGTAGTCGACCACCATCTCCTGCGGGAACGTGGTCGTCGCGTCCGGGTAGCCGGGCCAGTTGCCACCGACGGCGACGTTGAGGATCAGGTAGAAGGGGTGGTCGTACACCCAGCGCGCCCCACCCGGCAGGTCGGCCGCGGTGACCGTCGAGTACTCGACGCCGTCGACCGACCAGGTGATGGTCTCGGGCGACCAGTCGATCGCGTAGACGTGGAAATCGTCGCTGAACGCGGCGCCGCCGGGGAGCGTGGTGGGGCGACCGATCGCGTTGCCGCCCGAGTGCCCCGGGCCGTGGATGGTGCCGTGCACCGTGCCGGGCTCGCGCCCGACGTTCTCCATGATGTCGATCTCGCCCGACTCGGGCCAGCCGACCTCGGGGAGGTCGTTGCCCAGCATCCAGAACGCGGGCCACAGGCCCTGGCCGGTGGGGATCTTCAGGCGCGCTTCGATGCGGCCGTAGAGGACCTCGACGGCTCCGGCGGTGATGATGCGTGCCGACGTGTACTCGCAGGGCGCGCCGTAGTAGCACGGGGGCGCGTCGTCACCCGCTTCGAGCGCGCGGATGACCAGGTGGCCCTCGCCGTCGAGCGCGAGGTTGGCCGGGTCGCCGGTGTAGGCCTGGCGCTCGTTGTTGCCCCAGCCGGGGATCCCGTTGGCCGTGCCATCGCCGATCTCGGGCTTCCACACGGTCGGGTCGGGGGGCGAGTCTGCCGGGCCGTCGAACTCGTCGGACCACGCGAGCGCGAGCGGCTGGGCGGGGTTCCGGGCGTCGAGGAGCGTGACCTGGACGGTGCGGCCGCTCCCGTCACCGCGGTACCAGAACTCGAGGCCGTCCGCCGTGCCGGCGTCCAGCGCCTCCGCGAAGCGCGCCTGCACCGAGCCGACATCGCCCTCCCACGTGAGGTTCAGGACCGGTTCGAAGCGGTCTTGGCCCGGGCGCTCGTCGGGGGCGCCTGCGAGCAGCTCGGGGGTGCGCGCGGTGGTGGTGGCGTCCGCCGCGAAGGGCCCGAGGCCGTCGCCGAAATCGGCGATCAGGTCGGGGTCGAACGGGTCGTCGTCGGCGATCAGGATGACGACGCGCCGCTGGAACCCGAGCTCGGCGCCGCGCGGACCGTCGAGCACCGCTACGGCGCGTTCGTCGCCCTCGTGGCGCGTGTCCGGGAGCGTCTGGAACGTGACGGTCGCCTCGGTGACGCCGGCCGGGAACACCACCAGCTGGTTCAGCGGGACGATGTCGCGGAACGGCGTCGCCTGGTCGCCTTGCACGAAGACCCGTAGCGAGACCGGCTCGTCGCTCGGTTCGGACAGCACGATCCGCAGGACGCCCTCGTCGCCTTCGTTCACGGTGACCAAGGGATCGGCGAACTCGACCGCCACGGTGCCTTCCGAGACCACCCCGGAATCGCCGTACGCCTCGACCCGCGCGATATGGCTCGTCCCATCACCCGGCGGGAAGCCGAGGGCCCAACCGGAGGCCTGATCGAGCCCGAGCCCGTCGTTGGGGGCTCCGCCCGGTTGGAAGTCGGTGCGGCGCGCGAAGGCCGAGAACGGGACCTCGACGAGCTTCCAATCGGTCGTGTCGTCGGGGAAGCGGTAGTACCAGCGCTCGGCGCTGTCGCCGGTGGCCGTCGGGTTGCGGTTGTCGAACAGGTCGATCTGCACCTCGCCGCCACTGCCGTTGCCGGCATACCAGAAGCGCAGGCCCTTGTGCACCGACAGGTCGACCGGCACCCAGCGCATCATGGCGTCGTCGAAGAAGGCGTGGGTGAAGCCGCCCCATGAGGCGATGCGATGGTCGACGCGCAGCACGTACTCCGGGTCGGTCTGATCGGGCAGCGCCAGAGGATCGCCGGGGGCGACCTCGACGGTCGCGAGCTCCAGCGCCCCGCTGCCGTCCTGCCAGGTGCTGAAGCCGATCGGGTTGCCGAAGGCGTCTTCGCCGACCGGCACCTCCTCGGTGAACTCGACGAGGCGGAGGGCGGGCTCGTCCTGGGCCGCGGCGAACGCGACGAGCGCGCCCAGCGCGATCGCCGCGGAGAACACGAGGGCTCGGGGCATGCGGAGGATCATGGTCGGCTCCCTTCGGGATGGTCGGGCGGGTCGGTCGGGGCGGCGCTCCCCAGGGCTGGGACGGCCGTCGCATCGGCGAGGTACGCCGCGACCCATGCGAGCGGCGCGTTCCAGTTGATGGTCACCTCGTTGGTCGACCAGCTGCCGCGCAGGTCGACGTACCGGCGTGCCGGGCCGGCGCCCTGGGTGGCGTGTTCGAGCGCGGTCGGGTCGCTGGGGGAGGCGTTGGGGCCGCCGGCCACGACCCCCGGCGGCGGTGGCGGCCAGTCACCCTAGTTGGCCCAGAAGCGGTGGTGCGGGTTCGTCATCGCTCGCTCGCCGTAGCCGGAGACGAAGCTGAACGCCAGCGCGTTGCGCCCGAGCAGGTAGTCCATGCTCTCGAGGACGCCGTGGAGGTACGCCTCGTTGCCGGTGAGGTCGTGAGCGTAGGCGAGCACGATCGCGTTGTTGAGCACCGAGCTGTTGGAGCCCCACGCGTAGGTGCGGATCGGCAGGCGGTACCCCTCGGTCGCGATCACCTCGAGGTACCCGTCGGCGGTCCGCAGGAGCTGCTCGCGCAGCGTGGCGACCTCGGGAAGATCGGCCTCGTGGAGGATCA